>CAYVCE010000177.1:0-14722 GCA_964449915.1 uncultured Steroidobacteraceae bacterium
CGAGTCAGGTGACACGCGACCGAGCGGCTACTCGCGCCCCGCCAGCTGCCAGGACTTGCCCTCGGTCGCGATCGACGGCGCGATGACCATCTCGACGGCGTGCATCTCGCGAATCGTGCGGGCGCCGAGAGCCGCCATCGACTGGCGCAGGGCGCCGACCAGGTTCTGGGTCCCGTGGGACGTTTCGGCGGGGCCGAACAGGATCTGCTCGAGCGGGAGCCGCTCCCCGATCCGGATGCGCGTGCCGCGCGGCAGGGTCGGCGAGGGCGCGGCCATGCCCCAGTTGTAGCCGCGACCGGGCGCCTCGATTGCGCCGGCGAACGGCGAGCCGAGCATGACCGCATCGGCGCCCGAGGCGATCGCCTTGGCGATGTCGCCGCCGGTCTTCATGCCGCCGTCGGTGACGATCGGCACGTAGCGACCGGTCTCGCGCTCGAATCGGTCACGCGCGGCCGAGACCTCCAGCGTCGCCGACACCTGCGGCACGCCGATGCCGAGCACCTCGCGCGTCGTGCAGGCCGCGCCCGGCCCGACGCCGACGAAGATGCCGGCGGCGCCCTGGTGCATGAGCTGGTAGGCGGCGTCGCCGCTGACGGTGTTGCCGACCAGGACCGGCATCTTCAGCCCGCCGGTCAGATCGGCCAGCGACAGCACGCGGTTGGACGTGCTGATGTGGCGCGCCGACGAGACCTGCGACTGCACGAGCAACAGATCGGCGCCGGCGTCCGCCGCCAGCTCGGCGTGATGCCAGGCCGATGCCGGCGTGGTGGCCACCGCCGCGATGCCGCCGTCGCCCTTGATGCGCCGGATGATGCCGGTGATGAGGTCGTCGCGAACCGGCTGCTCATAGGCCTCGGCCAGGATGTGCGCCGCCTCGCGACCGTCGGCGGCCGCGGCGACGCGCTCGATGATCGCCGAGGCGTCCTCGTAGCGCGTGTAGAGCCCCTCGAGGTTCACGAAGGCGACGCCGCCGTGACGGCTCATGCGGACCGCGAAGGCCGGATCGGCGACGGCGTCCATGGCCGCCGCCAGGAACGGGATCTCCAGGCGGAAGCCACCCAGGTCGGTGGCCAGGTCGACCTCGGCCGGATCGGCAGTCACCGCGCCGGGGACGAGCGCCACCTCCTCGAAGCCGTAGGCGCGGCGGAGGCGGGATTCGATCGCATCGCGGACCGGTGCCTGGTCGATCATCTCGCCGCGCCCCGGATACAGCGAACCCGCGCAGCAGGGCGGCGCGGGTCATCGGTGAGGGTCGCGGTGGAGACGGCGCGGATCGGGTACACGGCATGGTCGCGGAGCGGCTTTGACGGAGTATACCGATGGCGCCGCCGGCCGCGTCTGGCGACCCGCGCGATGCGATGCAATGGCGCATGATGTCGGCCGTGTCGCAGCCCTGATGGCCGGACAGCTCTCTCCTCCACCTGATCCGGGCGAACGCATGCACCACCTGACCGCCACCCAGCGCATTCCTCGTCCGATCGACGAGGTCTTCGACTTCTTCTCCCACCCGCGCAACCTCCATCGGCTGACCCCTTCCTCGATGGGGTTCGAGTACCTGACCGATGACGGCGAGATGCGAGCGGGGCTCGACATCGGTTACCGGATCCGCCCGCTTTTCGGCATCCCCGTCCGCTGGCTGACCCGCATCACCGAGTTCGACCCGCCCCACGGATTCCGCGACGTACAGCTGCGCGGGCCATATCGGCGCTGGGAGCATGTCCATCGCTTCGAGGCCGTCGAGGGCGGCACGCTCGTCCACGACGAGGTCGAATACGACGTGCCCGGCGGGCCTGCGGGCGACGCCCTCAACCACCTCGTCATCCGCAATGAGCTGCGCTGGATCTTCCTCTACCGCTCGTGGGCCATCCGTTCGGCGCTCGCCGATGCGGGCCCGGCCACGGGCCGAACGGTTGCCGTCGCCGGCGGCACCGGGTTCGTGGGCGGGGCGATCGCGGCCGAGCTGCGGCGACGCGGCGACCGCGTGATCGCGATCTCCCGGCGCGGCGAGGTCGCGCGCGGGCCGCTGCCCGACGACGTCGAGATCCGAACCGCTGACGCGCGCACCGGTGATGGGCTGGTCGAGGCGCTGCGCGGCGTCGACGCCCTGGCCATCGCGCTGGCCTTCAAGAACCTGCCGATGGAGTCGCCCTCACGCCACCAGACGTTTGCCGAGGTCGACGCCGGCGGCACCGAGCACCTCGTCGCCGCGGCCCGGAAGGCGGGCGTCGGCCGGCTGGTCTACCTCTCCGGTGCCGGCGCGGCTCCCGATGCGGAACGGCACTGGTACCGCGCCAAGTGGCGGGCCGAGACCGCGGTCCGCGGCTCCGGCCTGACCTGGACCATCGTCCGGCCGACCTGGATCTACGGCCCACGCGACGTGTCGCTCAACCGGTTCGTCGGCTTCGCCCGCCGCCTGCCGGCCGTGCCGATGACCAACCTGGGCAACCAGCTGCTGGCCCCGGTGTACGTCGCTGACGCCGCCGTGCTGGCCGCCGACAGCCTCGGTGAGGACGCGGCCGTCAACCAGGTCTTCGAGCTCGGCGGCCCCGAGACGTACCGGATGCGCGAGATCATCGGCACCGCGCTGCGCGTCGCGGGGCTGCGGCGCCCGATCTTCCCGGGTCCGGCGCTGCTGCTCAAGCTCGGCGCCTGGCCGCTGCGGCTGCTGCCCGCGCCACCGCTGACGCCCGACGCGATCGACTTCATCAACCAGCCGGCGACCGTCGACATCGCGCCGCTGCTGGAGCGCATGCCGCGCCGCCTCACGCCGCTGGTGGAGGGCCTGCGCGCCTACCTCGAGCCGGCCGGCGACCTGTCCCTGGCCCTCGACGGAGCCGACGCGCGCGCGGGCCGGCCGGCCGCCCGATAGCGGGCCACGGCGCGTTCGCCACGCGCGGTTGTGCATCCGTATCCTCGCCTCATCACGCTCTCCACCGTGTGCGGCCGGCGTCGGCGCAGGCCGGCGCGGTAGCCGGCTGAGGCCGCACCTCAGTCCAGTTCGAGCCCTGCCTCGCGCGCATCGGCGGCCAGGCCGTCGAGCGCATCGTCGCCGTCGGCCGAGTCCTTCAGCAGGCCGATCACGCGGCTGACCCCGAGCGCGGCGTAGTCCGCCAGCAGCGCGACTCGATCGGCGCCGCGAGTACGCCATGCCGGCGAGCCCCACCACACGTGCACCGATACGGCCAGCGAGTCGGGATCGCGATCGATCTCCTCGCAGCGGGCGCGGATGATGGGCAGCGCCTCGCGCACCTCGTCGGGCGACATCCCGTCGACGTTGAGCTCATCGGCGTAGCGGGCAGCCAGGCGCCATGTCACCTTGGGGCCGTTGCCGCCGACCATGATCGGCATGCCGGTCGGCTGGATCGGCTTCGGCAGGTTGATCGCTCCCCGCACGCCGTCATGCTGACCCGCGTAGGTCGCGCGCGTCGTGCGGCCGGGCTCGAGCATGCGGCTGATCACCTCGAGCGCGTCGTGGAGCATCTCCAGGCGAACGAAGGTCTCGGGGAAACCGTAGCCGTAGGCAAGCCACTCCTCGCGTTTCCACCCCGCCCCGATGCCCAGCTCGAAGCGGCCGCCGCTGATGGTGTCGAGGGTGGATGCCATCTTGGCGGTCAGCGCCGGGTTGCGGAACCCGTTGCAGATGACGACGTGGCCGAGCCGCACGCGTTCGGTGAGCGCGGCGAGCGCCGACAGGGAGGTGAACGACTCGAAGGTCAGCTCGTCGGTCGGCTTCGGGACGGTGTGGAAGTGGTCGAACAGCCAGATCGACTCCGCGCCGATACGCTCCGCCTGCCGGGCCACGTCGACGGATCGCGCCCACGCGCGCTCGGGCTCCCAGCCGTCGTATTCCCCGGTCCATCCTTGCGGGACGATCACCCCGAGCTTCATCGCCGATCTCCTCCAACGTGAGTGCGCAGGTGCTGCGCGGTGAGCGAGTCGCCTCCGGCGACGAGGTCCGCGGGAGAGCCACTGAACATGACCCGGCCGCCGTCGTGGCCGGCGCCGGGACCGAGATCGATCACCCAGTCGGCGCGCGCCACGACGTCGAGGTTGTGCTCGATGACGATGACGGTTCGCCCCGCGTCGACGAGGCGGTCGAGCAGGCCGATGAGGTTGTCGACATCCTGCAGGTGGAGCCCGGTGGTCGGCTCGTCCAGCACGTAGACCTCGGTGGCGCCCGACATCTCGATCGCGAGCTTCAGGCGCTGGCGCTCGCCGCCCGACAGCGTGTTGAGCATCTGGCCGAGGCTGATGTAGCCGAGGCCGACATCGGCGAGGCGGTCGAGCATGACCCGCACGGGCTTCTCGGTGAAGAACGCCTGGGCCTCCTCGACCGACATGTCGAGCACGTCGGCGATGCTCTTCCCGCGCAGGTGGTGGCCCAGCACCTCGTCGCTGAAGCGGCGGCCCTCGCACACCTCGCACACCGAAACGACACCGGCCATGAAGGCGAGGTCGGTGTAGATCAGGCCGAGCCCATTGCACCCGGGGCAGGCGCCCTCCGAGTTGGCGCTGAACAGCGCCGGCTTCACCCCATTGGCCGATGCGAACGCCTTGCGGATCGGATCGCCGATGCCGGTGTAGCTCGCCGGGTTCGACCGGCGCGAGCCGCGGATGGCCGACTGGTCGATGACGGTCACGGACGGATCGGTGCGGGGCAGGCAGCCGTGGATGAGCGAGCTCTTGCCCGAACCGGCGACGCCGGTGACGGCCACCAGCACGCCGGTGGGCACGTCGATCGAGACGTCGACGAGGTTGTGGAGCCGGGCGTTGCGGATGGGGATCGCGCCACGTGGCTCCCGCGACTGCTCCTTGAGCGTGCGCTGCACCTCGAGATGCCTGCCGGTCGGCGTGCCGGAGGCTCGCAGGCCCGCGAACGATCCGGAGAACACGATCTCGCCGCCATGGCTGCCGGCGCCCGGCCCCATGTCGACCACGTGATCGGCGATGCGCATGACCTCGGGGTCGTGCTCGACCACCAGCACGGTATTGCCCTTGTCGCGCAGGCGCTCGAGCAGACCGTTCATCTGCTGCACGTCGTGGGCGTGCAGGCCGATGGTCGGCTCGTCGAAGACGTAGGTCACATCGGTCAGGGCCGAGCCGAGATGGCGAACCATCTTCGTTCGCTGCGCCTCGCCGCCGGACAGCGTCGACGACTCGCGGTCGAGGCTCAGGTAGCCGAGGCCGATGTGGACCATCGAGTCCAGCGTCGCGCGCAGGGAGCCGACGATCGGCGCCACCGACGCGTCGTCGATGCCGCGCAGGAACTCGGTGAGGTCGCTGATCTGCATCGAGGCGCACTCGGCGATATTGCGGCCGTTGATCAGGGACGACCGAGCGAGCGCGTTCAGCCGGGTCCCGTCGCACGATGGGCAGGCGGTCGAGGTCGAGATGCGCTCGACAGCCGCGCGAAGGTGCCCCTGGAGCGACTCGACATCCTTGACGAGGTACAGCTTGCGGATCTTGTCGACCAGCCCGATGTAGGTGAGGTTGAAGTTCTCGAACTTGACCTTCACCTCCTCGCCGTGGAGGAGGCGCTGCCATTCCTCCGGCGTGAAGTCTCGGAGCGGCTTGTCTGGGTCGAAGAAGCCGGAGTCGACGAAGATGCGGTGGTACCAGGTGCCTGGCTGGAAGTTCGGGAAGGTGATCGCGCCCTCGTTCAGGCTCCTGGAGCGGTCGACCAGCGCGTCGATGTCGACGGTCGAGACGCGACCCAGCCCCTCGCACTCGGCGCACATGCCGCCGGAGATCGTGATCTCGCGCTGCTCCGTCTCCGAGCGGCCGCGCTCGAGCGTGATCTCGCCACTGATCGTGCCGGCCGGGATGTTGAAGCTGAATGCGCTGGATGGGCCGACGTGCGGCTGCCCGAGGCGGCTGAAGATGACGCGCAGCAGGTCGAAGGCATCGGTCGCCGTGCCGACGGTCGAGCGCGCGTTGGCGCCCATCCGCTCCTGGTCGACGATGATCGCCGCGGTCAGGTTCTCGAGCGAGTCCACGTCCGGGCGCGATTGCGTGGCCATGAAGCCCTGGACGAAGGCGGTGTACGTCTCGTTGATCAGGCGCCGGCTCTCCGCGGCGATCGTCTCGAATACGAGCGAGCTCTTCCCGGAGCCCGAAACGCCGGTGAATACGGTCAGCTTTCGCTTCGGGATGTCGAGCGAGACGTTCGCCAGGTTGTTCTCGCGGGCCCCGCGGACCTCGATGACCTCGTGGCTGTCGGCGGCCCGCACGGCGCCCTCGCGGGTCATCGGACGATCATCTGGTCGCGCTCGGGGCCGACGCTGACGTGGCTGATCGGCACTCCGGCCAGCTGCTCCAGCCGCTCGACGTAGGTGCGTGCCGCGGACGGCAGCTCGTGCCACGCGCGGCAGCCGGTCGTATCGGCCTGCCAGCCCGCGAGCTCCTCGTACACCGGCTCCAGCCGCTCGTAGACCGATGTCGACGCAGGCACCGTCGTCCACTCGCGGCCGTCGAGTGGGTCGCGGTAGGCGGTTGCGATCGGGATGCGCTCGAGGTCGTCGAGGACGTCGATCTTGGTCAGCGCGATGCTCGAGTAGCCGGCCAGCCGGACGCTGAAGCGGACGGCCACCGCGTCGTACCAGCCGCAGCGGCGCGCGCGGCCGGTCGACGTGCCGTACTCGGCGCCGCGCTCGCGGAGCCGCTCGCCCTCCGGTCCCGTGAGCTCGGTCGGCAGCGGCCCGCCGCCGACTGCGGTGGTGTAGGCCTTGACCACGCCGAGCACGCGGTCGATGGCCACCGCCGGCAGGCCGGCGCCCAGGCTCGCGCCGCCGGGGATGGGCGAGGAGCTGGTGACGTAGGGATAGATGCCCCAGTCGAGATCGCGCATGGTGCCGAGCTGGCCCTCGAGCAGGATCCGCTCCCCCCGCTCGAGGGCCGCGTCGACCAGCGCCTGGCCGTCGACGACGTGGCCCGCCAGGCGCTCCCCGGCGGCGAGGTACGCATCGGCGATGATCCCGTCGTCGGTGGCCGCCACCACCTCGGCCGCCAGCTCGGCGATGCCGGCGTAGGTCCCGACCAGGCGGCGGATGCGCGGCAGGGTGGCGGCGAGCCGGGCGCGGAACGTATCGGGCTCGAGCAGCTCGACAACGCGGATCCCGCGGCGCGCGACCTTGTCCACGTAGGCGGGACCGATGCCGCGCGAGGTGGTGCCAAGCTTGTTCGCGCCGCGCTCGAGCTCCTCGAGCTGGTCGAGCAGCACGTGGTACGGCATGACGACGTGGGCGCGGTCGCTGATGAACAGGTTCTCGCAGTCGAAGCCGGCCGCCGCGAGGCCGTCGAGCTCGGCGACCAGCGCCGGCGGGTTGATGACGACCCCGTTCCCGAGCAGGTTGCGCGTCCCAGGATGGAAGATCCCCGAGGGGATCAGGTGCAGCTTGAAATGGCCATGCGGGTTGACCACGGTGTGGCCGGCGTTGTTCCCGCCGCCATAGCGGATGACGAGATCCGCCTCATCGGCCAGGTAGTCGACGACCCGGCCCTTTCCCTCGTCGCCCCATTGGGCGCCGACGACGGCGATGACGGACATGGCGCGGCGATACACACTGGACTGCGGGAAGGGCGCCATCGTAGCGCAGCGTGCGGCGTCGAGTGCCGCTGCATGCGGAACGCGCCGCCCTCGAGGGCGGCGCTCAGATCGGTGCGCTGGGCGAGGTCGTCAGGCCCGCGCGCGAACCTTGTCGAAGCAGTTGGAGCAGTAGACCGGCCGGTCGTTGCGTGGAAGGAATGGCACGAGCGCCTGGCCCCCGCACTCGGCGCACACCGCGGCGTGCATCTCGCGCTGCCCGCCATTCCCGTTGCCCCCCCCGATCCCGAGAGCCCGGTTCTGCTTGGCGATGGCCCGACAGCTCTGGCAGCGCTGCGGCTCATTGACGAGTCCCTTGCTAGCGTAGAACTCCTGCTCGCCAGCCGAGAACACGAAGTCCATGCCGCAGTCACGACAGCGGATGGTTTTGTCGGCGTACACCCTTCCTCTTCTGCCTCCTGTGTTCGCACGCCCGGCCCCATTGCTGGACGGTCGCTGTCTTTCGTTCGAGGGCGTGATCTGCGTGCGATCGAGGGGCGCGGATCGAGCGAGCTCTTTGGTCAGACGGTTGGACCGGTCGTTACTAGTGCGGGAGTGTACACCCCGACTTCAAGCCCTCCCGCCCGCTCGAGCGCTTGCCCGCCGGCCAGCTCAGTACGCCGCGATCTCCTCGCGCGCCGCAACGGTATAGAAGCGCGTGTTCGCCTTGCGGAACTGGAGCGGGACCTCCCCGATCGGCCCGTTGCGGTGCTTGGCAACCTTGGCCTTGATCATCTCGACGTCCGCGTCCGGGCTCTGCTCCGCCTCGCGGTACAGAAAGATCACGACGTCCGAGTCCTGTTCGATGCTGCCCGACTCTCTCAGATCGGAGAGCCGCGGCTCGGCCGATCCGCGCTGCTCGACGCCGCGGGAGAGCTGCGACAGGGCCACAACCGGGACCTTCAGCTCGCGCGCGAGCTGCTTCAGTCCACGGCTGATGTCGCTGACCTCCTGCACCCGGTTGTTGTCCCTGTTCGGGGTGGACGACTGCATGAGCTGCAGGTAGTCGACGATCACGAGGTCGAGGCCGCGTTGCTCGGCCTCCAGCCGGCGCGCCTTCGTCCGCAGCTCCATCACCGACAACGCCGGCGAGTCGTCGATCCACATCGGCGCGGTGGCCATGTCGTTCATGACGATCGCGATCTTGCTCCAGTCGGTCTCGTCCACGAACCCGGTCTGCAGCGGTCGCGGGTTGATGCCGGTCTCGGCGGACAGCAGGCGCAGGGCGAGCTGCTCCTTGCTCATTTCCAGACTGAAGACGGCCACCTTCTTGCCCTCGCGCACTGCGGCGTGCTGCGCGATGTTGAGCGCCAGGCTCGTCTTTCCGACCGATGGGCGCGCGGCGAGGATGATGAGGTCCGATGGTTGAAGGCCGCCGAGCAGCGCGTCGAGCTGGGAGAGGCCGGTCGGCACGCCGAGGATCTGGCCGCGGTGCTCGTGCAGGTACTCCAGGCGGTCGTAGGCCTGCCCGAGCAGGATCGAGAGCGCCTGGAAGCCGCCGTCCGTGCGGCGCTGGCTGATCTCGAACAGGATCGACTCCGCCCGGTCGATGGCGACCTCGGCATCGTTGGCCTCCTCGTAGCCGACCGCCGCGATCTTGCCCGCCGCACCGATGAGGTTGCGGAGCACCGCCTTGCGCTCGACGATGCGACCGTAGTGCTCGGCGTGCACCGCGGTCGGCACGGCGTTCATGAGGGTGGTCAGGTAGGCCGGCCCGCCCACCCCGTCGAGCCGGTCGCGCCGCCGCAGCTCGTCGCCCAGGGTGACCAGGTCGATCGGCTCGCGCTGGCCGTGCAGGGCCAGCATGGCCTCGTAGATGTCCGCGTGCTGGGCCCGATAGAAGTCGCCGGGCTTCAGGAAGTCCCCGACCCGCAGGATGGCGTCGGCGTCGATGAGGATCGAGCCGAGCACGCTCTGCTCGGCCTCGACCGCCTGCGGCGCGAGCTTGTCCAGGTCGGATCGCGGTGTGGTGAGGGTCATGCGAGCGCGGCGAGCACGGCGAAGCTGGGTCCTCGAGACGGGCAGGCTTGGCGCCCGGCCGGTCCAGATTGACGAGGACCGTGATGGACCGGGCGCAGACGGATCGTCTCACCGGCCGCAATCGGGTTATCAACCGCAGACGGCCTCGCCGGCGCTCGAGCTGTGCATATTCCGGCCGGCGGTGTGGAGAAGGCGTGCGTTCCGTGCTCAGCCCGGGATCCCACCAGACTTGGGATGGACGGTGGCCCGGACATGGGCGCATGGTCTCGGCCGTTCGTGACAGCTCTGATGTCGCGACTCGCGAGGGCCTGCGCGGGCGTCAGACGATGGCCTGCTAGCGGCCCCAGCCCTCGGGCGGGTCGTGCCGCCCGGCGACCGTGTTCCAGGTGTCCCACTGGTCCACGGCCAGCCCATCGGCGTCGAACCTGAGGACGGACGTGCCGGCAAGGGTGACGACCTCGCCGGCGTCGACCAGGGTTGCCCACCAGCTCACGGAGGCGCGCTCGCCATCGACCACCGGCTCGCCGAACCGGGCGCGGACGTCGGCCTCATCGGCGAAGGAGCCCTCGACGTAGGCGCGCACGCCGTCCCGGCCGCGGTAGACCTCGCGGAAGGGCTCGCTCGAGTACGTGATTGAATCGGCGTAGAGCGCCACGATCGGGTCGGGTTCGAGCGCCTCCCAGCACCGCTTCCAGGTGTCGGCCCAGGTGCGGGCGGCGGTGCGCGTGTCGCTCATCGGCCGATGGTGCCACGATTGGGTGACCCGGACGCGGCCGATCTATCGCCTGATCTCGACACGAGCGCTGATCCCGGCGCGGTTTGGCCGATAGATCGTTCACGTGCCCGCACGAAGGGCGCCCAGCCACGCGGCTCACGCCCCAAACTGACCGATACATCGGCGAAACGCGGCGCGAGAGTCACCTCCGGCGCGGTCTGACCGATACATCGTTCACGTGCCCGCACGAGGGACGCTTGGCGGCGCGCCTCGCACTCAGTTACGGCCGATACATCGGCGAAACGCGGCGCGAGAGTCACCTCCGGCGCGGTTTGGCCGATACATCGTTCACGTGGCCGCACGAATGGCGCCCGGCGGCGCGGCTCCGGCTCAACAGCGACCGACAGATCGGCGAAACGCGGCGCGAGAGTCACCTCCGGCGCGGTTTGACCGATAGATCGTTGGCCGGAGCGCACGAACGCTCAGGACTCGGCGACGACGCTCACGCTGACGGTGGCCTCGACGCCGGGCATCAGTCGAACGTCGATCTTGTAGTCACCGAGCGTCTTGATCGGCTCTCGCAGATGGAGCGCGTGCCGGTCCAGCTCGACGCCCTCACGATGGATGAGATCGGCGATCTGGTGCCCGGTCACCGCGCCGAACAGGCGGCCCCGCTCACCGGCCTTGACCGGCACCTCGAGCCGCAGGTTGCGGAGCTTCTCGGCGGTCGCCTCGGCCTCGGCTCGGGCCGAGCGATCGCGCTCCTCGCGCTGCTCGCGGTGCCGTTCCCAGTTGGCAACGGCGCCCCTGTCGGCCACGATCGCCGCGGCGGTCGGCAGCAGGAAGTTGCGCGCGTAGCCGTCCTTGACCTCCTTGAGATCGCCCTCGCGACCGAGGCCCTTCACGTCACGCTTGAGGATGACCTTCATTCGAGCTCCTTCGGTGGGATGGTCGGCTGCCGCCGGCGTCGCCAGGACGCCAGGGAGCGCTTCAGCTGGTCGGGATCGCGCATGCGGCCGTATCGGTCGAGCAGCTCCGGCAGGTCGTCACGGATGCGATCGAAGCGATCGCCCATCAGCCCGCGCAGCCTGGCGAGGTCGCGGTCGAGGTCGGCGGTGCCGTTCCGGGCGCGCGAGGCGTGCTCGGCCCGCACCTCCGCCGGCGCGTTCTGGATGAACAGATCGAGGACGAGCAGCAGGACGGTCAGGTCATCGGCCTGGCCGAGGATGGGAATGACGTCGGGGATCAGGTCGAGCGGGAACACGACGTAGGCCAGCGCCGCGGCGAGCATGCCTTTCAGGCCGATCGGGGTGCGAGGGTCACGCATGATGCCCCACACCACCCGGGCGTACGTGGGGAGCTTGAGCACGAGGCGCGCCAGGCGCATGTAGCGCGCGCCGGAAGACAGGTTCATCAGGCCTCTCTGCCTGCGGTGGATTGGGGTGCGGATGATAGCAGAGGCGCGCGCGACGCCGGATTGACATTAGAACATGCGTTCTGCTAGGCTGGCCGGGTATTCATGATCAGCGCACCGCTGCGGGTGCGGAGGAAACCATTGACCAGGCACGACGCGGAGCGACGGCAGCGAATCCTCGACTGCATCGCGCGCACGGTGCAGGAGCGCGGCTATCCACCGTCGGTGCGCGAGATCGCCGACGCCGTCGGCCTCGCCTCGACGAGTGCGGTGCACCATCACCTTGTCGCCCTCGAGCGCGACGGACTGCTCGAGCGCGGCACGCACTTCTCACGCGCGCTGCGCCTCATCGCGCCGCAGCCGCTGCGCCCGGCCGATGCTTCCAAGGTCACGCCGTTCCGGATGCCGGTTGAGCGCGAGACGCTCTCCCTGCCGGTCATGGGCGAGATTGCCGCCGGCCAGCCCATCGAGGCCTACGCCGAGGCGGCCGAGACGCTCGACGTCCCACGCTCGATGGAGGCGCGCGAGGACTCGTACGTCCTGCGCGTGCGGGGCAAGAGCATGATCGACGCCCTCATCGACGACGGCGACTTCGTGATCGTCCAGCCCCAGGCCACTGCCCGCGACGGCGACATCGTCGTCGCGCTGCTGGAGGACAACGGCGTCACCCTAAAGCGCTACTTCCGCGAGAAGGATCGCATCCGGCTGCAGCCGGCCAACGCCGAGATGGAGCCGATCTACGCGACCGACGTCCAGATCCAGGGCAAGGTCGTCGGCGTCATCCGCCGCCTCTCGTAAGACGAGCCCATGGCGCCGAACACGGCGCGCGAGCTCACCATGGATCTCACCCGGGATCTCACCCGGGATCTCAACCGGGCCACCCTGGCCCGCCAGGGGCTCCTCGAGCCGGTGCGTGCGCGCGGCGCGGGCTCCGCCGTCGAGCGCATCGGCTCGCTCCAGGCCCAGCACCCGGAGTGGCCGCCGTTCGCGCTCGCCGCGCGCGCTGCGGACGCGCGCACCGCCGATCTCTCCGACGCGCTGCGGCGTCGCACCGTCGTGCGCAGCTCGCTGATGCGGATCACGATCCACGTCGTGGCCGCCGCCGACCTGTGGCCGATGTTCACGGTCATGCAACCGTTGCGTGCCGACCAGTGGCGCCTGCTCACGAAGGCCGACCCGGTCACCTCGTCGTTCGGCCGGCGGATGATGGCGGCGCATGCGACGGCCGTCGCCGCCCTCCGCGAGCGTCCGCGCTCGTCGCTCGAGCTCGACCGCCTCATGGCCGCCGAGGTGGGCCTCGACGCCACAGCGGTGTCCCGGCCGGCCTGGCGGCAGCCGGAGGCGCGCGTCGTCGTGCGTGCCGCGTGGCGCCACTTCGCGGCCTTCGTGCCGCTCGTCCACGTGCCGCACGACGGGGAGGGGTACGGTCGGTCGCGGTACGCGCTGGCGGAGGACTGGCTCGGGGAGCCGATGCCGGAGCTGACCCCTGCGGAGGCGCGCGCGCACGTGGCGCGCCGCTACTTCGCGGCCTTCGGGCCGGCCACCGCCGACGATCTGGCGGCATATGTCGGGCGAGGAAAGGGCGGGATCGCGCCGTGGCGCGCGGCCATGGACGCCATCGGGGACGAGCTCACGACGGTGCGCGACGAGGCCGGCCGTACGCTCCATGACCTCGAGGCGGCACCCCGTCCGGGTGGCGAGGTGCCCGCTCCGCCCAGGCTCCTGGCGCGCTGGGACAGCCTGCTGCTGTCGCACGCCACGAAGGCGCGCCAGCGCGTGATCGCGGACGAGCATCGGTCCGCAGTCTTCAGCAGGAACGCCGACGTGCTGCCCACCTTCCTGCTCGACGGGTTCGTGGCCGGCACCTGGGACCTCGAGCGCGCGGATGGCACGGCCTCGATCACCCTGCGGCCATTCGTACCCGTGCCGCGTGGCGTCCGCGAGGAGCTGGTGACCGAGGCGGAGCGCGTCCTCGCCCTCGTCGAGCCCGACGCGCGGCGCACGGTGAGGCTCGGAAGCCGGGGCCGGGCGTGAACGCGGCTCGCCCGGAGGTGGACGATCGGCGCGCGATCATCCACGCCGACCTCGACGCGTTCTACGCCAGCGTGGAGGTGCTCGACGACCCGACGCTGCGCGGCAAGCCGGTCATCGTCGGGGGACTGCCGCACGAGCGGGGGGTGGTGAGCGCCGCGTCGTACGAGGCGCGCGAGTTCGGCGTCGCCTCGGCCATGCCGCTGCGCACGGCGGGACGGCGCTGTCCGCACGGCGTCTTCCTGCCCGGCCGCCCTGACCGCTACCGCGACCTGTCGCGGCAGGTGATGGCCATCTTCGCGTCCTACACGCCGATGGTGGAGCCGATCAGCCTGGACGAGGCATTCCTCGACGTGACCGGCAGCGCCGTCGCCTTCGGCGATGGCCCGACCATCGGGCGCCGCATCAAGGACCGCGTGCTCGAGGAGATCGGCCTGGTCGTGTCGGTCGGCGTGGCCACCAACAAGCTGTGCGCCAAGGTCGCATCGGACCTGCGCAAGCCAGACGCGCTGGTGGTCGTGCCTCCCGGCGAGGAGGCCGCCTTCCTGGCTCCGCTGCCGATCCGACGGCTGTGGGGCGTCGGGCCGCAGGCCCAGAAGGCGCTCGCCGACTACGGGGTGACCACCATCGGGCAGCTGGCCGCCCTGGAGCCCGGCACCCTGCAGCGACGGTTCGGCAAGCACGGCAGCGACCTCGCATCGCGTGCGCGCGGCGAGGATCGCTCGCGCGTCCAGTCGTTTCATGCGCCGAAGAGCGTCGGCCACGAGCACACGTTCACCACCGACACCTCCGACGTGCGCCGGCTGGAGGCGACCCTGCTCGACCTGGCCGACTCAGTGGCCGGGCGCCTGCGGCACCACGACCTCGCCGCGGGAGCAGTCCAGCTGAAGCTGCGCTACGAGGGCTTCGAGACCCTCACCCGCCAGGCCCCGCTGCCGCACCAGACGCGCGAGACCGACCCGATCTACCAGGCCGGCCTGGCGCTCCTGCGTCGCACCCT
>CAYVCE010000178.1:0-5452 GCA_964449915.1 uncultured Steroidobacteraceae bacterium
CCGCGCCGCCGCGACGGGCGATGTTCATGGCGCCGATGACCTCGTCGCCGCTCATGAGCGGCACGATGATGATCGCCTCCTCCTCGAGCGGCGTGTTCGGGATCTGGATCACGCGTGGGTCGCCGAGCGCGTCGTTCAGGAGCACGGGCTGTCGGTGCTCGACGCTCCACCACGTGATGCCCTGGCCACGCGGGATGGAGAAGTCCAGCACCGCCTCGGCATTGCGGTCCCTGGCCAGCACCGGCCGCAGCAGGACCTCGTCATCGTCGACCCTGAAGACGACGAAGTTGTCGTACCAGACGACGCTCTTGAGGCCGTCGGCGATGAGCTCGAGCACGCTGGCCGGCTCCAGCGTGGTCAGGAGGCGCTCGTTGATCTGGAGCAGCCGGCGCTGCGAGTCGGTCTGGCGTGCGAGGGCGGCGGACTCCTCGCCGAGCTCGTCGTACAGGCGCGCGTTGGTGATGGCGATCGCCGCCTGGTCGGCCAGCAGCCGCAGGAGCTCCGCGTCCTCGTCGTCGAAGGCGTGGCCGCGTCGAGCCTGGACGGTCAGGGCGCCGAGTCCGCCGGCGCTGCTGACCAGCGGAGCCGTCATGACCGATCGCATCTCGCGGCGCGCGATGTACTCGTCGAGCTCAGGGCTATGACTGAAGGCGGGGTCGTTGAGGTAGTCGCCGGTCCACAGGACGCGTCGCTCGGCCATGGCCTGCCCGCTGATCCCCTCGCCGAGGCGGACGGGGATGTCGTCGGCCGGGCCATCGGCCGGCGCGTAGGCGATCGGCCAGCCGAGGAGACGGTCGTCGTCCTCGAGCGGATTGATGATCGCCGTGTCGGCCTGGAGGAGGCGCAGTGCCTCCTCCGCGGTGCGCTGAAGGACGGCGGCCGGATCGTGGAGCGAGGCGATCTCGGCGCTGATCGAGGCGAGGGCCTTCTGCGCGTCGACGCGCTCGCGCAGCTGCTCGTAGAGGCGGGCGTTGGTGACGGCGATGGCGGCGTGGCTGGCGAGCACCTCGAGCAGGTCGGCGTTGGCCTCGTCGAATGCTGCCCGCGCCTGCGAGTGCACCGTCAGGGAGCCGATGGCCCCGTCCTCGCCGATGAGCGGCGCGCTCATCACCGACCGGATCCCGTGCTGCCGGATGTAGCGATCCGATCCATCCACGTGGACGAAGCTGGGGTCCGCCAAGTAGTCGCCGGTCCGGATCACGGTTCGCTGGGCGACCGCGCGGCCGGCGACGCCCTGGTCCCCGGAGATCATCGGGCCTTCCTCGCCGTTCTCGATCGGCAGGTCGATGGCGGAATGGCCGAAGGCCCAGCGCAGGCTGCCGTCCTCGCTCACGAGCTCGATCCGGCCACCATCGGCGTCGAGCAGGCGAACCGCCTCGTCGAGGGTGCGCTGCAGCACGTCGGCCGGCTCGCGGATGGCGGTGATGCGCGTGGCGATCTCGCCGAGCGAGCGCTGGGCCTCCACGCGGCGCTCGAGCTCCTCGTACAGGCGCGCATTGCCGAGCACGATCGCCGCCTGGCTGGCGAGCGCGCCGAGCAGCTCGGCGTCGTCGCCGTCGAACGCGTCGCGGCGGGTCGAGTAGGCGGTGATGGCGCCCAGCGGCGCCGAGTCGGCGATGAGCGGCGCGCTCATCTGCGAGTGATAGCCGTAGCGGCCGATCCACTCGTCGGCGCGGTCGGTATGCGGGAACGACGTGTCGGCCAGGTAGTCGCCGGTCCAGGCAACGGCGCCCTCCTCCACCGCGCGGCCGGCGATGCCCTGGCCGATGCTGACCGTGGTGTCGTCGATCGGCGGCGCGTCGGGACCGGCGCCCAGCGCCTCGCGATAGTCGGCTAGCTCGCGGGTCCCGCTGCGCACCTGGTGGATGACGACGTGCTCGGCGTCGAGCAGGCGCTTCGCCTCAGCGACGGCCCGCGCCAGCACGGCCGATGGATCGCGGATGGAGGTGATCGAGGCCGCGATCTCGCCGAGCGTGCGCTGCGCCTCGACCCGGTGGGCGAGCTTCTGGGCCGTCACCTCCGCCTCGGCATTCAGCCGGGCGTTGGTGAGTACGATGGCCGCCTGGTCGGCGAGCAGGCCGAGCAGCTCCGCGTCGTCGCCGTTGAAGGCGCCCGGGGTCTCGGCGTACACGCCGAGGGCGCCGATCGCGCCGTCGGCGCTGATCAGCGGCGAGGCGATCACGCTCCGGATGCCGAGCCGCCGCACGACGTTGTCGGAGTCCTGGTCGTGGCCGAACGAGGCGTCGGGCAGGTAGTCGTCGGTCCAGGTGGAGCGTCCCTCGCGGATGGCGCGTCCCGACACGCCGAGGTGCGCCGGCGATCGGTCCGACTCCGTGAATGCGGTGAGCCTGCCGCGCACGAGCGAGTGACCGTCGCCCCAGCGCACGATGCCATCGGCATCGGCAGCCACCATGCCGATCTGCCCGCCGTGGCCCTTCAGGAGGCGCACCGCCTCCTGGAGCGTCTGCCGCAGGACCGCCACCGGATCGCGCAGCGAGGTCAGCTGCGCGGCCATGCCGGCCAGGGTGCGCTGGGCATCGACGCGGTGCTCCAGCTCGCCGGTCTGGTCGCGCAGGTCCTCCTCGAGGCGGGTGATCTCGGTCATGTCGCGGTTCGTGCCGTGCGCGCCGATGAGCGACCCATCGGCGTCGACGATGCCGGTGGCGCGAATCTCGACCGGCAGCAGGCCGCCGTCCCTGCGCTTTTGCAGGATGCGGACGCGGACCACCTTTTCCGGGTGCCGGCGGAGGTCCTCCATGGTGGCGGCCACGAGCTCCATCGAATGCGGCGCCGTGGCGACCGAGACGTGCTGGCCGATCAGCTCGTCGGGCCGGAAGCCGGTCATGCGCTCGACGCTGTCGCTGATGAACGTGAACCGCATGTCGGCGTCGATCGACCACATGATGTCGACCGACTCGTCGACCAGGTAACGGTACTGCTCGCGTGAGCGTTCGAGCCTCTCCGTGAGCCGTGCATTGGAGATGGCGATGGCACCCTGATCGGCGAGGCCCTGGAGCAGCGCGAGCTCGTCGTCGGTGAAGCGATGGACCTGCTCGAACGACACGGCCAGCGTGCCGATGACCTCGCCGCCGGGCGCCCGCAACGGTGCCGCCGCCATGCCGCGCAGGCCCAGCCGCTGGGCGACCGCCTGGTCATCGGCCGTGTGCGGGATGCGCGGGTCGATGAGGTAGTCCTCGGTCTCGATCACCTCGCCCCGCCCGGCCGCGAGCCCGTTGATGCCGCCGTTGATCGGGAAGTCCTGTGCCGCCAGCCACTCCTCGGTCCACGCCGCGTTTCCGCCGACCACCACGGCCGGACGCAGGTTGCGGCCGTCGGGCTGCATGAGGGTCAAGTGGGCGCCGTCGGAGCCGATGAGCCGGCGCGCGGCATCGACCACCAACTGCAGGATCTCGTCGGGCCGGCGGATGACGGCGACGCGCGCGCTGATCTCGCCGAGCGTGCGCTGCGCGTCGACACGGCGCGCCAGCTCGTCCTGCGAGCGGGCGAGCCGCTCGATGAGCTGCTGGTTGGCGATCGCCCCCGCGGCGTGGTCCGCCAGCGCGCGCAGGAGGGCCAGCTCCGCCTCGTCGAAGTCGTCGATCCTCGACGAGTAGGCGCCGAGCGCGCCGAGCACCTCGCCGTCGGCGACGAGCGGCGCCGCCGCCATCGACCGCATGTTGGCGATGGTGGCGATCCGATCGGCAACGTCGGAGTGGCTGAACCGCTTGTCGTGCCGGTAGTCGCCGGACACGACGAGCTCGCCGGTGGCGATGGCGTGACCGAACAGCCCGACGCCGACCGGCAGCGACAGGTCACGGATGAGCTGCCGCGCCTCCGGGTTGCGGATGCCGGCATCGACCGCGAAGCGGAGATGCTCCTCGTCGGCATCGACGAGGTAGACCATCGCTCCGTCGGCATTGAGCAGGCGGGCGGCCTCGTCCACGGCTCGCGAGAGCAGCGCATCGGTGTCCGGCTGCTCGATGGTCGCGCGTGCGTTGGTCTTCGGCTCGGGGCGAACGGGTGCGCGGGTCATGAGCCCGCAGAGGATATCCCATCGAGGGCGCGTCACCGGCTACGTCATTCGGCCGATCGGACCGATGGCTTTTGTCCTGTGTGCGCGTGCCGCCTCTGCCCGATTCCCCGCCCGTGGTTGCCCGGGAGACTGCGATCAGCCACTTCCGTGATGCCTCACCGGCGTCCAGCTCCCAGAAGATTCGGAGGTTCCCGCCCGTGACCACGTTCCTGCGCAGCCGCACCTTCGGGGCATTGCTCACCATCGCCATCGTCGGCCTCACCCTGGCAACAGCGTCCATCCACCTGGGCCTCGGCGGCCTGCTGTTCACGCTGAACGGCCTCGGCTACATCGGACTTGCGGCTCTCATCGTGATCGGCGCCGCGGCCCCGGTCGCGCTGATCGAGCGGTTCAGCTGGTTCCCGCGCGTTGCGCTCGCCGGCTATGCGGCCATGACGATCACCGGCTACCTGGTGATGGGGCCGTACTTCACCCTCGGCTACATCGCCAAGGGCATCGAGGTCGCCCTGATCACACTGCTGCTGGTCGACGTGACCCGCGTCTACGGCAGCCCGCTCGGCCTCGTCCGCGCGGCGCTGGCCTCGATCACCCCGATCCTCCCGGAGCGCTTCCGCCCGACCTCGGCGTAGCCTCCCCCTTCGCACCCGAAGCGGGCCGGACCTCCGGCCCGCTTCTTCGTGCCCCGGGCCACGTCTCGCGCTCGAGGGAGCTTCTCGGACACCCCTGATGCGGGGTGCGTGGCGGCCGGCGCTCGGGTGCTTCCCTGCGGAGTCCCGCCCTTCACGCACAACTGATTCCTATCGGATTGTCACGAGGGGACCGCTATCACGGATTCGGTCATTGCACGCCGTCCCGCTCACTCGGCGCTCGCGTCAGACCGTCGTTCCTGTTCACAGGGTGAAAAGTCCGACCGGTTCTGCGCCCGGTACCCGACATAGCAGTCCCCCGGTGCAAGATCGATAGGATTCCGCGCCGCGGCACGGCACGCGCGGCCGGGGACGCAAAATATCGGTTCAGGGTTGGCGTGAGGGCGGTCCGCGGGCGTCGTCGTGCCAGAGTTCGGCCGATATTTCGGCCACACCCGGCGCGCCAGCCGCGGAAAGCGGGAATCGACCGATTGATCGGCGTGGGCGTGGCGTGCGGCACGTCCGCGCGGCCCTGGGCGCATATCTCGGTTGAGGGGGAGCCTGAGGGCGGTCCGCGTGGTCGTCGTGCCAGGCCCATTGCCACTCGGGAGTGGACCAGTGAACCTGTGAGCTCGTGGACTCGGAAGCAACCCTGATATCCGCGGCCGCTGCGCCGAAAGGGCCAGGCTGATCCGGCCGAACGCGATCGCCGTATCCTTGAGCACATGTCGCTGTATCGCATGGACGTCACCGACACCTCGCTCGACGCGCCGGTCCTCGTCGCGGCGCTCGA
>CAYVCE010000179.1:0-10647 GCA_964449915.1 uncultured Steroidobacteraceae bacterium
GTCGAAGCCGAGGATGACCGCGCCCGAGGGGCCGCTGGTGGCAACGGTCGCAGTGCCCTGGTCGCCGAGCACGATCGTGGTGTATGCCCCGGCCGGAGCGGAGGCCGACGGCGCGGCGGAGGACGGCTCGGCGCTCCCACTCGGCACGACAGACGCCTCGGCCGACGGCGTCGCCTCGCCGGATGCGGACGGACCTGGGCTCTCTCCGGTTTCAGCGGCGGGCCGGTTGAGCAGAACGACCGCCAGCAGGACGCCGGCCAGCACCCCGAAAGCGATCACGCCTCCGGCAGCCAGCGGGGACCTGGAACGACGGGCGAGTCGTGAGTCGGTCATCGGGATCTCTCCATCCGGGATGCGCGACTCGTAGGCGCGCAGGCGCTGCGCGAGCCGCTCGTCGAATTCGTCGTGCTCAGGCATCGGTCAGGGCCTTTCGCATGTGTGCCTTGGAACGCGCCAGCCAGCTGGCCACCGTCCCGGGTGGGATGTCGAGCATCGCGGCGATCTCGGCCTGGGTGTAGCCGTCGACCGCGTTGAGCAGCAGAACGGCCCGATGCTCGCGGCGCAGCCCGCGGAGAGCCTCGTGAAGGTCGCCATCCTCTGCCACCACCCATGGGTCGTCGGGAGGCCGCCGGCTGAGGAGCCTTCGCCATCGCAGGGCTCGACTGCGCTCGTTGAATGCGAGTCGCAGTCCGATCGTGTAGAGCCACGCCCGCGCATCGGTCCGGTCGAAGCGGTCCCATGCGCGATACGCGCGCAGATAGGTCTCCTGCGCGAGGTCGAGCGCGGCCTCGCGGTCGCGCACCACTGCGGTCAGGCGTCTCACCAGCGCGGGATAGTGCTGCCCGACGCTGGCCATGAAGACGTCCTCGCGGGCGGGTGCGCCGGCGTCCATGTAGGCGATTCCCTCCATCTCGCCAGGTACAACAGCCGGACGGTCCGGATTCTTGCGGTTGGAGCTGCTACGCCCGCGCGAGCAGGAATGCGGTCGCGAACCCGAGCGCCGTGGCGAGGCCGACGCGGTCACCACCGGATTCGAATGCCTCCGGGAACATCGTATCGGCCAGCATGGTGAGGATGGCGCCCGCCGCGAAGCTCTGGGCTCCGGCCAGCACGACCGAGTCCATGCCCGAGGACATCGCGTTCCCGAGCGCGGCAGCCAGCCCCGACACGGCCGCGACGCCGACCCACAGGCCAAGGATCCAGCGCCGCGAGAGGCCTTCAACAGCCAGGTCGCGGGTGCCGGCGAGGCCTTCGGGGAAGTTGGAGATGAGGACCGCGGCAAAGAAGGACGGGTTCGCGCCGGCACCCCCGACCAGGGTCGCTCCGAGGACGAGCGACTCAGGCACTCCGTCCAGGAGGGCACCGAGGACGATGGCCGGTCCACCAGCCTGACCATCGTTCGTCTGACCGATCCTTCTCCGCGATTCGATGAGCCGTGCCCCGGCGTAATAGGCGAGGGAGCCAGCGGCAAGGCCCACGGCGAAGACGAGGGTGCCGCCGACGCGGAATGCCTCTTCGGCGAGGTCGAATGCGAGGGCGCATACCAGGGCACCGGCACCGAAGGCCATGGTGAGCGCGACCATCCGGCGAGACAGCGGCCGCGTGAGCGTGACAGCCGCTCCGAGCACGAGCGCGGACCCGGCGAGCGCGCCCCACAGTCCGGCCGCCACCGGCTCGGGCATCGGCTCAGTCGTCCCCGAAGGGGTTCGCGCGCTTGGGCTTCTCCGCCGGCAGGCGGAACAGGTCATCCGGGTCCCGCTTGGGCGGGAGCGGCAACGGCCAGTCGTCGCCCTCGTCGTCCGGCCGGCTGGCGCGGATCAGGCCGGACCACGCATCGGCGGCAACCTCCCCGGTCAGCTCGCGTCGGTAGACCGGGTACCGATCGTCGCCGGCGGCGTGCTCGAATCCGGCCCCGGTGTAGACCGATGCCGGCCCGGGCGACGGTCGCCACGGATCGCCGGCCGCCTCCGGGTAGGACTCGACGGCGATGATGCCGCGGGCGTCGAGCTCGGCGCAGACGGCCTCGAGCAGGGCGATGCCGATGCGATCGCGGTCGTCCGGCGCGTGAGGATCGGCGGTCACCTGGAGGCAGGTGATGACCCACGGCGCGGGAGACTCGGGCAGCTGCGGGTAGCGCTCGCGGATCGACAGGGCGCGCGGGTAGGCGCTCAGGGGGCCGAACTGCGCGTAGCCGATGGGAACGCGCTCGACCGTATCGGTCCCGTAGGCGAGCATGGCGTACGACCCGGAGACGGTGCTCGCGGCCAGGAGCCGCCGGCGCTTGAGTGCCGATCGAGCGCCGGCGTCCCGGGCATCGGCTGCCGGCGCCTCGCGGCCTCCGTCGATGCGCTCCCAGTAATCGCAGGTCTGGCAACGCGCGCCGGGCTGGGCCGGTGCCGGAATGTCGTCGAAGGTTGCCTCGTCGACGAGCACGAAGGCCAGCTCAGGCATGCGCGTCACCGGTGGCGCGGCTCGCCAGCAGGTCACCGGCATGGACCAGCTCCCGCACCGCAGCGATGTCGGGCGCGGGCGACCGATCGGCGGCGAGATGGGTGACGCGCTCCCGGACCGCCGCGTGGGCGTGCGCGACGCCCGCGCCGGGCAGCAGCGGCGCGCGGAAGTCGAGGCCCTGGGCGGCGCACAGCGCCTCGATGGCGAGGACGTGCTCGGCGCGGTCGACCGCCTCGCGCAGCTGGAGCGCGGCCGTGCCGCCCATGCTGACGTGGTCCTCCTGGTTGGCGCTGGTCGGGATCGTGTCGACGGATGCGGGGTGCGCCAGCGACTGGAGCTCGTTGACGAGGGCGGCTGCGGTGTAGTGGGCGATCATCAGCCCGCTCTCGATGCCCGGCCGCTCGGCGAGGAAGGCGGGCAGGCCGGACAGGTGCGCATCGACCAGCCGCGCAGTGCGCCGCTCGCTGATCGACGCCAGCTCGGTGACCGCCATCGTCGCGTAGTCGAGCGCCAGTGCCAGCGGCTCGCCGTGGAAGTTCCCCCCGCTGATCACTTCGCCGCTCGGGAAGACGAGCGGATTGTCGGTGGCGGCGTTGATCTCCACGCTCAGCACCCGTTCCAGCTCCGCCAGCGCGTCGCGCGCCGCGCCGTGCACCTGCGGCATGCAGCGCAGGCTGTAGGCGTCCTGCACGCGATGGTCGCTCGTGGCGTGCGAGGCGCCGATCTCACTATCGGCCAGCAGGGCGCGCAGGTGCCGAGCCGAGGCGACCTGGCCGGCATGCGGCCGAGCCGCCACCAGCTCCTCGGCAAAGGCGGCGCCGGTGCCGAGCATCGCCTCCAGGCTCATCGCGCCGACCACGTCCGCGGTGAGCGCCAGCCGGAGCGCGTCGTGATGCGCGAGCGCGCCCAGCCCGGCCATGAGCTGGGTCCCGTTCAGGAGGGCCAGGCCCTCCTTGGCACCGAGCTCGACCGGCGCCAGGCCCGCTCGCGCAAGCGCATCCGCGCCGCTGCCGGGGCCGGCCCCGTCCACCGATGCCTCCCCCTCGCCGATGAGGACGAGCGCCAGGTGGGCGAGCGGTGCCAGGTCGCCCGACGCCCCGAGGCTGCCGCGCGAGGGCACGACCGGAGTGACCGCCGCGTTGAGCATGCCGACCAGCAGCTCGGCCACCGCCACGCGGACGCCGGACAGCCCGACGGCCAGCGTGTTGGCACGCAGCAGGAGCATGGCGCGCACCACCTCGTCGGGCAGGGCGTCACCGACGCCGGCGGCGTGTGAACGGACGAGGTTGCGCTGCAGCTCGGCGGTCTGGGCGGGCTCGATCCGCACGTCCGCGAGGTCGCCGAAACCGGTCGTCACGCCGTACACGGTCGCCCCGTCCGCCACGAGGCGCTCGATCACGGCGCGCGAGCCGGCCATGCGCCCCGCGGCATCGGGGTCGAGCGCGACCGGCCGCCTGCCCCGCGCGACCTCGATCACGTTGTCGATGGTGAGGTCACGACCGGTGAGCGGAAGCGGCGGCATCGGTCCCTATACTACGCACCGTGCGACGGCTGCCGGACCCCACGCGTCGCCTCGTCATGAGCGACGAGGCCGCCCTTCACCTCGGCGGCGCGGTCCCGAGCCCGGCCGGGGCGTTCCTGCTCGCCATCATCGCGCTGCCCGCGCTGTTCTGGCTCGTGATGCTGAAGCGCACGACCGTCTACACGGCGCCCGAGGAGTGGTTGATGGCGACCGTGGTGCCCGCCGTCCACAGCTGGGTGGGCACCAACCTGCCGCTGGTCGAGATCGTCATCGTGGGGTTCAGCGCGCTCGGCAGCGGCTGGTTCGTTGCGCTCGCCTTCGCGGTGCTCGGGCTCCTGGCACTGGCCCGCGGGCGCACCGATCTCGCGCTGCTCCTGGCGTTCGGCACCCTGTGCTTCCCGATCGAGTGGATGCTGAAGTACTTCACTTCGTCGGAGGCGATCGGGCTCGGGGCGCTGGTCAGCGCCATCTTCAACATCAACGACATCGGCCTCGACGACATCGCCGACTTCCCCGCCGGTCACGCGCTGCGCGCGACCGTCCTCTACGGCCTGGCCGCCTTCTGCGTGGCCCGTCTCGCCCACGACCACCGGCAGGGCCGCGTGGCGTACCTGGTCGCGATCGTCCTCATCGGCGCCATCAGCGCGACCCGCATCTACCTCCAGGCGCATTACCCGATGGACGTCCTTGGCGGCTGGATGGCCGGCGGCGCGCTGGTCGCCATCATCGTCGCCGTGCACGTCCTGCGCGTCGACGAGCGCGCCCGCGTGCGCGAGCTGGCCGCGGCGGCGGCGCGCCCTCGCGGCCGTCGCGTCGCCGTTCCGCGACGCACCCCCACCGAGGGCTGACGCGCTGCTCGACTTCATCGACCGCGAGGTCATCCCGTTCGTCCTCCAGATGTACGACGCGGTGGGCTACCTCGGCGTCGGGCTGGCCGTCGCGCTCGAGACGATCGTGGCTCCCATCCCGTCGGAGGTCATCCTGCCCATGGCGGGGTGGAAGGTGAGCCAGTCCGCCGCCGACCCATCGGTGCTCGAGCCGCTGACCAACCTGCCGTGGAACCTTCCGCTGGCGGTGGTGCTGGCAACGGCGGGCAGCGTGGTCGGGGCCCTGGTCGGCTACGCCATCGGGGCCTGGGGCGGGCGACCGCTGCTCGACCGTTTCGGCCGCTACGTCGGCATCGGCGCGTCGGACCTCGACCGAGCCGATCGCTGGTTCGACCGCTGGGGTTCGTGGGCCGTCTTCCTCGGCCGGATGGTGCCGCTGGTGCGCACCTTCGTCAGCTACCCGGCCGGCATCAGCCGCATGCCGATCGGTCGGTTCCTGCTGTTCAGCACGCTCGGCTCGCTGCCGTGGAACGCGGCGCTCATCTACGCCGGCTTCGTGGTCGGCGAGAACTACCCGCAGATCGAGGCAGCCATCAAGCCCTTCGAGTACGTGATCTACGCGGTCGTCGCGCTGGCGGTGCTCCTGCTCGTCGGACGCTGGTGGTGGGGCAAGCGCCGCCCCTCCGGTTGACCGTCACTCGGGCACCTGCCACGATCGACTCAATCGAACCATCCATCGTCTTCGGGGCGGGGTGAAAGTCCCCACCGGCGGTCGGCTCAGCGCCTGAGCCAGCCCGCGAACCGCAGCGGTCCCGCGTGAATGACCGATGCGGCCGACCTGACCTCCGGCCATCGCGTGCCGGGGTAGACAGGGCCGACGGTCACAGTCCGGAAGGGAGAAGACGGCCGCACTCCGCCCTGCACGGCGGAGGCCGTGGCGATGCCCCGTGCGCGATGGCGAACCAGCCAGCACCCCACGGAGCACCGATGAGCTCGATCGCAACCGAACCGCGCGGACTCCCCGTCGGCGTGCGTGCGGCCGGCGTCCGCTTCACGTCGCCGGGAGGCGACGTCGAGGCCCTGGCGGACTGCTCGCTCGACGTGGCGGCCGGCTCGCTGACGGTCGTCATCGGCCCCAACGGCTGCGGCAAGAGCACGCTGCTGCGGCTCGTGGCCGGGCTCATCGAGCCGGCGACCGGCAGCGTCGACGTCGGCGGCGTGCGGCCGCGACCGGGTGACCGGCGCGTCGGGTTGGCCTTTCAGCAGCCGCGGCTGGTTCCGTGGCGCACGACGCTCGACAACGTGGCGCTGCCACTCGAGGTGCGCGGCGTCGCGGTGGACGAGCGGCGCTCCCGCGCCGTCGAGGCACTCGAGCGGGTCGGCCTGGCCGGCGCTGCCGGCCTCCGGCCGCGCGAGCTGTCGGGCGGCATGGCGCAGCGAGCGGCGCTGGCCCGGGCGCTCATCGGCGACCCGCCCGTCCTGCTGCTCGACGAGCCGTTCAGCGCGCTCGACGCGCTGACGCGCGAGACGTTCAACGCCGAGCTGCAACGGCTGTGGCTCGAGCGGCCGCGGACGGTGATCCTGGTCACGCACAGCGTGCCGGAGGCGGTCGCGCTCGCCGATCGGGTGGTGGTCATGACGCCGCGCCCCGGCCGCGTGGCGCGCGTCGTCGACGTCGACCTGCCACGGCCCCGGCCCGCGGAGCTGCTCGGCAATGCCCGCGCCGCCGAGCTCGCGGCCGAGGTCCGCGACGGGCTCGCATCGGGTCATGCGCTCGAGCTGCGGCCGTGGGCCGATGCGGAGGGCGCGGCGTGAAGCGCATGGGTGCCGCGCTGCTCAGCCTCGGGGCGTTCCTCGTCGTCTGGAAGCTCGTGACCGTGGTCGGCGGCTACCCGGAGTTCATCCTGCCCGCACCCGAGGTGGTCGGGGAGCGCGCGGTGCGCGCCATCGGCTCCGGGGTGCTGTGGGAGCACACCGCCGTGACGCTGCTCGAGGTGGTGCTCGGGTTCACGCTCGGCGCCGTGACCGCGATCGGCGCGGGCATCGCGCTCGGCAAGAGCGTGCTCATCGAGCGCGTCCTCTCACCCTACATCGTCGCGGCCCAGGCCGTCCCGATCCTGGCGCTGGCCCCGCTGCTCGACATCTGGTTCGGCGGCGGGCTGCTGGCCCGCGTGGTGATCTGCGCGCTGATCGTCTTCTTCCCGATCGCCATCGCGACCATGGTCGGCATCCGCAGCACCGACCCGCTGCTGGTCGAGATGCTGCGCAGCATCGGCGCCACCGCGACCCAACGCACGCGACTGCTCGACGTGCCCTCCGCGCTGCCGGTCATCTTCGGCGGGCTGCGCGTGGGGGTCACGCTGGCCGTCATCGGCGCCGTCGTTGCCGAGTGGGCCGGTGCCAGCACGGGGCTGGGCATCCTCATCAACATCGCCAACCAGGGGCTGTTCGACACGCCCCTCATGTTCGTCGCCCTCGCCACGCTCGCCGTCATCGGCCTCGCCTTCTACGGCCTGGTCGTCGCCGTCGAGCGCCGTCTCGTGACCTGAGTGAAAGGAAGACCGATGTCCCGCGTCCTGCTCATCGCCCTCGTCCTGGTGGCCTGCCAGGGCCCATCGGCCGAGTCCAGCCCGCCGGCCGAGCTGCGGCCGATCACCCTGGCGCTCGGCTTCCGACCCGACGTCCAGTTCGCGCCGTTCTACGTCGCCCAGCAGCACGGCTTCTACGCCGATGCGGGCCTCGAGGTCACGATCGAGCACCACCAGGCACCCGACGTCCAGCGCCTCGTCGCCGATGGCCAGGCCGAGTTCGGAGTGGCCGATGCGACCGACGTCATGATCGCGCGCACCTCCGGGATCCCGATCCGCTACGTCTCGACCCTCTACCAGGGCTTCCCCGTCGGGCTCATCGGGTCGCCCGAGGACGTCGCGGAGCCCTCACGGCTGGCCGGCACCGCGATCGGCACGCCCGGGCGCTTCGGGTCATCGTGGCACGCCCTGCTGGCCCTGCTCGAGGCCGGCGGGCTGACCGAGGCCGACGTCACGATCCGCGAGTACCCGCAGTTCAACCAGGTCGCCGGCCTCGCCAACGGAGACGTGGACGTCATCACCGGGTTCCGCAACAACGAGCCGCTGCGACTCGAGGCGCGCGGCATCGACGTCGCCGTCCTCGACGTCGACACGGTGGCGCCGTTGCCGGGGCCCGGCGTCATCGTGGGGGACGAGCTGCTCGCTGCGGAGCCCGACCTGGTGCGTGCCTTTGCCGAAGCCACCGCCGCGGCGCAGGCCGCGGTCATCGCAGATCCCGACCTCGGCTTCTCCGCGGCCGAGGCCGCGGTGCCGACCATCGCCGAGGACCCCGACGTCGCGCGCGCCGTGCTGGAGGCCACCGTGGTGCTGTGGACCGGCGAGGGCTTTGACGACGGCGCCATCGACGAAGGCCTGTGGGAGGCCGGCTACGAGACGATGGGTCGCCTCGGGTTCATCGACGGATCGGTGCCGTTGGAGGAGATGATCGCGCCCGAGGTGCTCGCCGGCTCGCCCTGACGGGCTCGCTCGGCCGATTCGACCGTCTGGCGCAGGACCATCATCGGCGTCACCGGGCCGACGCCGCCGGGGACCGGGGAGATTGCGCTGACCACCGGCGCAACGGTCTCGAACTCGACGTCGCCGACGATGCCGGATGGGACCGCGTTGATGCCGCAGTCGACGATCGCCGCCGAGCGGTTCACCATCTCGGGACCGATGAGGCCGGGCACGCCGGCGGCCGCGACGAGGATTTCCGCGCGACGCGTTTCGCGCGCCAGGTTGCGGGTCGCACGGTGGCAGATCACCACGGTGGCATCCCGTGCCAGGAGCAGCGACGCCACCGGCCGGCCGACGACCGCGGAGCGGCCGACGATCACCGCCCGCCGGCCGGCGACCGGCACCTCGTAGGCCTCGAGGATGGCGATCACCGCCAGCGCGGTGGCCGGCACCAAGGCTGGCTCGCCACGGGCCAGCCAGCCGGCGTTCGTGGGCGTTGCGCCGTCGACGTCCTTGCCCGGATCGATGCGGTCCACCAGGCGGCGGCCGCGCTCCGGGTCGCCGAGCGGCTGCGCGACGACGATGCCGGCCACGCGCGGGTCCGCATTCAGCTCGTCCATGCGATCGAGCAGCGCGTCGGCCTCGCCGACGAGCGCCACCGGCATGACGCCCACGCTGCGTGCGGCACGCTCCAGGCTGGCGGCGTACAGCGCTGCCGCCTCGCTGCCACCGGAGCGCAGGATCGCAAGTCGCGGCGCATCGTCGGCCTCGCCGGCGGTGAGCCGCTCGACGCGGTGCAACAGGTCGCGGCGCAGGTGGGACGCAAGGTCACGCCCGTCGAGCAGGCGCGCGCTCACCGAAGGCGCTCCGCGACGGCGATGCGCACCGCGCGCTCGCGCGCGTCCATCGTCGCCAGCAGCGACGCGGCCTCACCGGCGGCGTCGTCGCGCAGCGCCTCGCCGGCGGCGAGGTACGGCAGGTTGATCTCGACGTTCAGGGCCGCGCCACGCACGGCGGTGGCTGCCAGGAGCGCCGCGACGCCCACATCGCTGATCGCGTTGCGGTTCCCGATCGGCGCCAGCACCTCCGCGAGGCCGAACACCTGCGCTGCGACGCGGGCGGTCTCGAGCGGAACGTGCGTCGCCTCGCGCACGGCCGCGGCCACCCGCACGTCGCGGGCCTGCCGATCGAGCGTCGATTCGCGCGGCAGCCGGCGGGCGCTGACGACCGCGTCGTAGGCCGCCGCGTCCAGCTCGGCCAGATCGAGCAGTGCGGACTGGGCCGCCGTCGCCGCCGCGCCGACCTCGGCCAGGGCGCCCTCATGCTCCGCCGCACCCGGCCGGCCGGTGCTGAGCTCGACGACCATGTGCACCAGCGCGGCGGCCATCGCGCCCGCCAGAGCGGCCGCGCTGCCCCCGCCGGGCACCGGGTCGCTGGTTGCCAGCCGCTCGATCAGGCGGCGGACGGTCAGGTCGGTGAGTCGTTCATCCATCGGCCTCCGCTCATCCTCGCTCCGGTCATCCCGGACGCGCGAATCGGCCCGGAAGATACCGGGCCGATTGTAGGCGCGGGACGACAGATGGCTCAGGCGGCCTGTTCGAGGGCCTCCAGGTACCAGCGGCGCCGGCGACCGTCGAAGACGAGCGATGCGCGGTTGCCGTCATCGGTGCGGAGTACGAAGGTGATCCGCGGGCCGCGATCGGCAGGGTAGGCCGACCGCTCGTCACGCACCGCGTCGAGCTCGACCACGCGGTGGTGGTGGCCGCCCCAGCGCACTTCGGCCGGACGGTCGGCGTGCCGGTCCCAGCGGACGTGGGCTTCGATGGGGGAGATCTGGACGAGTGCCATGGGTTCACGCTCCTGCAATGCAGGCCTGCTCGGGCACTCGAACAGGCGTTCGATTCAGGAGGGCAGCATATCGAACACCTGTTCGATCTGTCAAGCCCTTTCGTCGTCGTCGACCACGACCTCCGGGCGCTCGCCGAAGTCGAATCGGCGGTGGGGCCGCTCGGTCAGCAGCCGTGCCCGCATGATCGCCTGATCACCGAACCGATCCCGCACGGCGTCGATCGAGCGGGTCAGCCGATCCGAACGCTCCGGGGCACCGAACAGGGTCAGCTGCTGCGCGTCGCTGAGCGAGATGGCGGTCAGCCCGACGAGCCGGACGGCCCGACCCGCGACCAGGGTGCGACGCAGGAGCGCCAGGCCGGCCTGGTAGATCGGGTCGGTCTCGCGCGTCTGGTGCGGCAGCGGGGCCTGGCGGGTGAGGGTCTCGAAGCCCTCGTAGCGCAGCTTCAGCTGGACTGCTCCCGCGGCGAGGTCG
>CAYVCE010000180.1:0-3538 GCA_964449915.1 uncultured Steroidobacteraceae bacterium
CCGTAGGTCACCATCGGCACCAGGTCGCCGGCGTCGAAGGCGATCCTGCGGTCGTGGGTGGCGCCCTCGTCGGTGGGCAGGCGGCGCCACCCGTCCACCGCGGCGTCCCACCCAGCGCCCGAAGGCGCGTGCGGGCGGCCGGCGAGGTACTCGAAGGTGGTGTCGTCGGGCGCGACCAGGCCGGCGCGCGCGCCACCCTCGATGCTCATGTTGCAGACCGTCATCCGGCCCTCCATGCCGAGCGCGCGGATCGCGGAGCCCGCGTACTCGATCACGTGGCCGGTGCCGCCCCCGACACCGATGCGGCTGAGCAGGCTGAGGATGATGTCCTTGGCGGTCACGCCGGGATGGAGCGTGCCCTCGACGCGCACCTCGAACGAGCGCGGCCGTCGCTGGAGCAGGGTCTGCGTGGCGAGCACGTGCTCGACCTCGGTGGTGCCGATCCCGAACGCCAGCGCCCCGAACGCGCCGTGCGTGGCGGTATGCGAGTCGCCGCACACGATCGTCATGCCCGGCTGCGTCAGCCCGAGCTCGGGACCGATGACGTGCACGATCCCCTGGTGCGGCGAGCCGATGCCGTGGAGCGGGATCCCGAACTCGTTGCAGTTCTGCTCGAGGCGGTTGACCTGGGCAAGGGCGATCTCGTCGGCGAAGGGAAGGGAGCGATCGGTGGTCGGGATGCTGTGATCGACGGTCGCCAGCGTCTGGCCCGGACGCCGGACGCCGAGGCCGCGCGCGCGAAGGCCGTCGAAGGCCTGCGGGCTGGTCACCTCGTGGACGAGGTGCAGGTCGATGCCCAGGGCGTCGGGCGCGCCGTCGGTTCCGGGCGCGACGACGTGGTCGTCCCAGATCTTCTCGACGATGGTGCGCGGGCGTGCCGCGGCCGGGGTGGGAGTGCTCATCGGTGGCTCGACCCTAGCCGATCCGTCAAGGGCGTGCCGGCTAGCCCAGGATGCGGGCGTCCCGGTACCCCGCAGAGAGCAGCTCGCCCGTCTCGAAGCGGCGGGGATGGAACTGCTCCATTCGCGGATCGGCTCGACCGAGGACGAGGTCGGCCACGTGTCGACCCAGGGCCGGCGCGAGCTTGAAGCCGTGGCCGCTGGTGCCGGCGTCGACGAAGACGCGGTCGGCGATCTCACCGATCACCGGCTGCCAGTCTGGGCTCACGTCGTAAAGGCTGGCCCAGCCACCGCGCGGCTGGGCGTCGTTCATCGACGGCAGCCGGGCCGCGACGGCCTGCAGCAGCGCGAGTCCCTCGCTGTCCCGGATCTGGCTCTCGAACCGATCCGGATCGGCCGCCTCCGCGGGATGTGTCCAGCCGATGATGTACCGATCCGAGCCCTCCGGGCAGCAGTAATAGCCGGCCACAAGGTCGCCGTGGCCGAAGGGCACGGCGCGGGAGTGATCGAGCCGCGCCATGGCCACGACGTGGCGCTCCACGGTCAGCGGCAGGCGCACGCCGAGCTGGGCTGCGAGCCCTGCGGTCCACGGGCCACCCGCGATGAGCACGCGCTCGGCCTCGAGGGTGGAACCGTCCGCCGTCTCGACCAGGGCTCCGCCGCCTGTTCGTGCCCTGATGGCGACGGCGGCGGTGTGGCTGCGAACGGTGGCGCCCGCGGTGACCGCGCCGGCGGCCATGCCGACGGTCGTGCCGGCGGGATCGGCGTAGCCGGCGTCGTGCTCGTAGGCGGCGATCCCGATGCCGTCGAGGTCGAAGCGACCGAGCTCGGCACCCACCGCATCGGCCTCGTGCAGGTCGACCCGGATGCCGAGCTCATTGAGGCGCCCGACCGCGGCCCGCACCTCCATCGCGTCCTGCGGAGGGTGGAGGAACGCGAACCCGGTGCGGTGGTAGCCGGAGTCGTGCCCGGGTGCGATCTCCTCGAAGGCCGCCATCATCCGGATGCTGTCGCGCGCCGTCTCCGCCAGGAACTCGTTGGTGTAGTAGGCCCGGCAGATGCCGCTCGATCGGCCCGTCGGGCCACCGGCCAGCGCCAGGCGCTCGAGGAGCGTGACGCCGGCACCTGAACGCGCGAGGTGATATGCGGCGCTGGCGCCGTGCACGCCGCCACCGATGATCACGACGTCGTTTCCGTCTCGGGCCCGATCGGTCACGTCACTCCATCGCCGCTGCGAAGCTGGGTGCGCTGAGTGTGCCACGGATGGAGCGCGTGACCTAGACTCGGGGCCATGGCCGACCCGCGCGCCCCCTACGACCCACGTGAGCACAGCCGCGTCCTGCTGGACGGTCCCGACCGAGCGGCGGCGCGCGCCATGCTCAAGGCCATCGGCTTCACCGATGAGGACCTCTCGAGGCCGATCGTCGGCGTGGCGACCACCTGGATCGAGACGATGCCGTGCAACTACAACCAGCGCGACCTCGCGGTCCGCGTGAAGGAGGGCATCCGGGCGGCCGGTGGCACGCCGATGGAGTTCAACACCATCGCCGTCTCGGACGGGGTCAGCATGGGCACCGAGGGCATGAAGGCCTCCCTCGTGAGTCGCGAGGTGATCGCCGACTCGATCGAGCTCGTCGCCCGCGGCCACCTGTTCGACGGCCTCGTCTGCCTGGTCGGCTGCGACAAGACGATCCCGGCCGCGGTGATGGCGCTGGCCCGCCTCGACCTGCCCGGCCTCGTGCTCTACAACGGGACGATCAACCCCGGCGTGCTGCGCGGGAAGCGGGACGCGACCGTCGTGACGGTGTTCGAAGCCATCGGGGCGTATCGGGCCGGGAAGATCTCGCTCGAGGAGCTGCGCGAGATCGAGGACGTCTCGTGCCCAGGACCCGGTGCGTGCGGCGGCCAGTTCACGGCCAACACGATGAGCACCGCGCTCGAGTTCCTCGGCATCTCGCCCGGGGGCCTCAACGGCATTCCCGCCACGGATCCGTCGAAGCTGGACGCCGCGGAGCAGGCGGGACGGCTTGTCATGGACCTCGTCAATGCCGGCACCAGGCCGTCGCAGATCATGTCGCGGGCGGCGATCGACAACGCGATCGCATCGGTGGCCGCCACCGGCGGGAGCACGAACGGCGTGCTCCACATGCTGGCCATCGCGCACGAGCTCGCCATCCCGCTGGAGCTGGAGGACTTCGACCGCATCGCCGAGCGCACCCCGATCGTCGCCAGCCTCACGCCCGGCGGCCGCTACACCGCGCTCGACATCCACGAGGCTGGGGGCATCGGGCTCGTCGCCCGCGAGCTGATTCGCGGCGGGGTTGTGGACGGCTCCACCCGGAACGTCGACGGGCGGACGCTTTCCGAAGTCGCCGATGCGGCGGTGGAAACGCCCGGGCAGGAGGTGGTCGTCTCGTTCGAGCACCCGATCAAGCCGACCGGCGGCCTCGCCATCCTGCGCGGGTCGCTGGCGCCCGACGGCTGCGTGGTGAAGCTGGCCGGCCACGAGATGCGCCAGTTCCGCGGCCCGGCCCGCGTCTTCGACTCCGAGGGCGCGTGCTACGACGCGGTGCGCACTCAGCGCATCGGTGCCGGCGACGTCGTCGTCATCCGGCAAGAAGGCCCGGTCGGCGGGCCCG
>CAYVCE010000181.1:0-3768 GCA_964449915.1 uncultured Steroidobacteraceae bacterium
CACGCGGTCTGCCTGGCGGGCGGCTCGGCGTTCGGCCTGGCGGCGGCCGACGGCGTGATGCGCTGGCTGGCCGAGCGGGGGATCGGGTTTCCGACCGAGGGCGGGCCGGTGCCGATCGTGCCGGCCGCGATCCTGTTCGACCTGGGCATCGGCGACGCCTCCGTGCGGCCCACTGCCGACGACGGCTACGCGGCATCCGAGGCCGCCGACTCCGGCTCGGGCCCGCTGGAGGGAAGCGTCGGGGCTGGCACCGGCGCCACGGTGGCGAAGCTCGCCGGGCCGGCCGCCATTCGCAAGGGCGGTGTGGGCATGGCGGGGCGGCGACTGGGTGACGGCCACGTCCTGGCCGCCATGGCGGTGTGCAACGCGCTCGGCAACGTCATCGGCCGCGATAGGCGCGTCATCGCCGGCAGCCGCTACCTGCCGGCCCCGCCCGGGGCGCCGCGCCACCTCGAGCACACGACGCTGGCGGTGATCGGCACCGACCTCGACCTTGACCGATCCCAGTGCACCCGCCTCGCCCAGCTCGGCCACGACGCGCTCGCGCGCTCGATCGCGCCGGTCCACACCATGTTCGACGGTGACACCGTCTTCGCCCTCTCCACCGGGAGCGGGCGAACCATGGACGGCGGCGACTTCATGGGCCTCGGGATCATGGCCGTGGAGGTCCTGTCCGAGGCCATCGAGCGCAGCGTGCTCACGGCGGAGTCTCGCGGTGGCGTGCCCGCGGTTTCGGGTGAGGGCCGGGAGGAGGGCTAGGCCGGTCGCTCGCGGCGGAGCTCGTCCTCGAAGGCGTCGAGCTCGTCGGCCGGGATCTTGTACACGTGCTCGTCGGCCGGGTAGGCGCCCGACCGCACCTCGGCGGCGAACGCGTGCAGGCCGCGCCGAATCTCGCCGGCCAGGTCGGCGTAGCGCTTCACGAAGCGCGGTGTCGGTCCCTCGCTCAACCCCAGCAGGTCATGCCAGACGAGCACCTGGCCGTCGCATCCGGGCCCCGCGCCGATCCCGATCGTCGGGATCGCGAGCGCCTGGCTGACGTGCGCGGCCACGCGTCCGGGAACCGCCTCCAGGACGATGGCGAAGCAGCCGGCGGCCTCGAGCTCGCGCGCGTCGGCCAGCAGGTCGTGCGCGGCGGCGGCCGTGCGGCCCTGGGCCTTCATGCCGCCCAGCTTGGTGGCCGACTGCGGCGTGAGCCCCAGGTGGCCCATGACCGGGATGCCGGCGCCGACGATCGCGCGCACGCGCGACAGCATCGGTCCCGCGCCCTCGAGCTTGACCGCGTCGGCCCCGGCCTTGACGAGGCGCACTGCGTTGGCGACGGCATCGGCGTCGGATGCCTGGAAGGAGCCGAACGGCATGTCGCCGATGACCAGCGCGCGCGGCCTGGCGCGCGCCACGGCCGCGGTGAGCATCACCGCCTCGTCCATGCTGACCGGCACCGTGGACTCGTAGCCGAGCACGTTGTTGCCGGCCGAGTCGCCGACCAGGATCATGTCGACCCCCGCCTCGGAGGCCAGTCGCGCCGATGGATGGTCGTAGGCGGTGACCATCACGATCTTGGTGCCCGCGCGCTTCATGGCGCCGATCTCGGTCAGCGGCAGCGCCTCGCGGTGGTGGACATCGGTCATGCGCGAAGCGTCCTCTTCGGAGATCGGGTTGTCAACGCGACGCCCGGCCGATCGCACCTCGGAATCCGATGGCAGCGCATCTCAGAGGCGGACATTGTCGATGAGCCGGATGGTCCCCACCCGAACCGCGGCGACCAGCGTCGGGCCATCGAAGTCGGCCACGTCCACGTAATCGACCGCCAGGCGCGGCTCAGCGTCGAGCACGCGGCGTGCCGTCGCGATCGGGTCGGCGCCCGAGCGGTGCGCATCCGCCCCCGCTTCCATTGCGCGGGGCAACGCGAGGGCCGCGTCTCGCTCGGCCGGCGACAGGAACGCGTTGCGTGACGACAGCGCCAGGCCGTCGCGATCGCGGACGATCGGCACTGCCTCGATCTCCAGCGGCAGGTTCAGATCGGCCACGACGCGGCGCATGACGGCGACCTGCTGTGCGTCCTTCTGCCCGAACCAGGCGGCGTGCGGCTGCACGATGCCGAAGAGCTTGGTGCACACCGTCGCCACGGCGCGGAAGTGACCGGGACGCGCGGCGCCCTCGAGGACCGTCGCCAGCGCCCCAGGGTCGACGAAGCTATCGAAGCCGGTCGGATAGAGCTCCTCGACCGATGGCGCGAAGAGGACGTCGACCCCCTCCGCCTCCGCGGCGCGGGCGTCCGTCGCCTCGTCGCGCGGGTAGCGGGCCAGGTCGTCGGCGCTCGTGAACTGGCTGGGGTTGACGAACAGGCTCACGACCACCACGTCCGACGCCGCGCGGGCGGCGCGGATGAGAGCCAGGTGGCCGGCGTGGAAGGCGCCCATGGTCGGCACCAGGCCGATGCGCTGGTCGCCGCTTCGCGGTCCGGCCAGCACTTCGCGAACCTCCGCAACGCTGCGGACCGTCCTCACGGCCGTGTGGCCTCCGCCAGCGCGCGGTAGAGCGGCAGCAGGTCCGGCGCGCGCTCCTCGAGCGCGGCCAGGTGGGCCTCGACGGTGGCCCAGTCGCCGCGCGCGATCGGCCCGGTCAGGTCGAATCCGTTCTCGATGGTGCGGGCCATGAGCGGCACGATCGCTTCCTGCGGCGCGCCGACCGCTCCCAGCAGGCGCACGGCCACGTCGTGCAGCGTGACGAGGTAGTTGCCGCCGATGACCGCCGCCGCGTGGTACAGCGCGCGGTCCGCGTCGGCGAGCTCGAACGGCCGCAGGCCGAGCGTGTCGGCCAGCCAGCGGGCGCGCACCACGGCGTCATCGGTCTCGCCGCTGATCGCGGCCCACGCGCCGTCGAGCTGCTCCGGACCGCGGGCGCGGGTGAGCGTCTGGAGCGGGTGGACGCCGAAGCGCTGCACGTGCGGATCGAGCGCCGACAGCCGGGTCGCGCCGCTGACGTGGGCGATCCACGGACCGATCGGGACCGCGGCCGCCACCTCGCCGATCACGTGGTCGGGCACACACAGGAGCACGAGCTCGGCGGCCGGATCCGGGTCGCGGCCATCGGTGACGCGCAGCCCGCGATCCGCCAGGCGGGCCCGGATGGCGCCGCCGGCGCGACCGGTACCGATGACGTGGACTGACCGAAACATGGATCGCAGTCTAGACGCGGGCGCTCAGCGCACCGCTGCCCGCCTCCCGGTGACCGATAGATCGGCGCCACCCAGCCCGGCCCACCTGTCCGGCTCGGTCCGTACGATCTATCGGCGCCTCCCGAGCCCGGGGGGCGCCCCGAGGCCGTGCTCGTGCGCATCCCACACCAATAGATCGGCGCCATCCAGCCCGGCCCGTCCGCCGGGCTCGGTCCCTACGATCTATCGCCGCCCGCCGCCCGCCGCCCGCCGCCCGCCGCTGGCCGGTGGGGCGCCGGGTGCCCAGCGTGGCCCTTCCGTCAGCCGATGTCGGGGAACGTCACCTCGATGAGTGGAGACCCCGCGACCATGAGGGCCAGGTCGTAGCCCCAGGCGGCCGCGATCGGCGGGAGGGTGCGCTCCCGCTCCTCGCGGTCGAGGATGACGCGGCCCGTCGCCGGCAGGTCGGAGACGACGGGTCCCTTGAGGTGGAACGTCATCCGCGGGTCGGCGCGCAGGTTGGCGATCCAGCTGCGCGGCCACCCCGGCCGGCCGCTGACGTAGATGCGGCCCTCGATGTTGTGGAACACGAGCTCGATGCGCCTGGGCTG
>CAYVCE010000182.1:0-27288 GCA_964449915.1 uncultured Steroidobacteraceae bacterium
GAGGGTAGGAGCGACGGACGGCCACCGTTAACGGCCTCGAATGAGCGCGGACCCGCGACGGGTCCGAACATGGGTGGCACCGCGGAATCGAGCCTCCGTCCCTGAACCGGATGGAGGCTTCGCTGTACTCCGAGAGCAGACCGATGACGACCGCAGCGCCGACCCGCGTCACCAGCCTGGAGCTGGCCGCCGATACGCTCACGCCCGTGGCGGCCGCCCTGCGCCTGGGCGCGCGCTGTGCCTTCCTGCTGGAGTCCGTCGAGGGCGGAGCCCGATACGGCCGCTACTCGATCGCGGGCGTGCACGGCCGAACCCTCGTCGTCGACGGCGCCGACGACCCGCTCGAGGTTCTCCGCCGGGCCCTGCCCAGCGTCGAGCCGATGGCCGGCGACCCTGCCTTCCCGCTCGCCTCGGGCGTCGGCTACCTGTCCTACGAGGCCACGGCCCGATGGGAGCGCGTGCCGGTCCCCGACGCGGACCCGCTGCAGATGCCGAACGCCGTCTTCCACCTTCCGTCGTCGGTCATCGTGTTCGACCATCTCGCCCAGGTCGCGCGCGTGGCCACGCTCGACGACGGGCCGGGCGCCGCGGAGCGCTTGCAGGAAGTCGCGGCCGCGCTCTCGACGCCGGCCGAGGGAGAGGTGCCGGCCACCTTCGCGCCCGCGGTCGTGCCGGTGGAGCAGGACCCCGAGGCGCGCGCCCGCTACGAGCGCGGCGTGGCCGAGCTGGTGGCCGAGATCCACGCAGGCGAGATGCTGCAGGTGGTGCTCGCCCGTCGATTCAGCGTGGCGACGCGGAGAAGCGCCATCGAGATCTATCGGTCTTTGCGCAGGATCAACCCGTCGCCCTACCTGTACTACCTCGACCTGGCGGCGGTCTCGCCGGGGGCCGCGGTGGTCGGCGCCTCGCCGGAGCTGCTGGTGCGCGTCCGCGACGGCGAGGTCGTGACGCGACCCATTGCCGGAACCCGCCCGCGCCACGAGGACCCGGTCACCGATGCCGCGCTGGAGGCGGAGCTGAGAGCCGACCCCAAGGAGCTCGCCGAGCACGCCATGCTCGTCGACTTGGCTCGCAACGACGTCGGGCGCGTGGCCGCCCCGGCGAGCGTGGAGGTCACGACGCTGCGTGACGTCGAGCGCTACACGCACGTCATGCACCTGGTGTCGGAGGTCCGCGGAGCGCTGGCCAAGGGCCTCGACGCATTCGACGCGGTGCGAGCCACGTTCCCGGCCGGCACCGTCAGCGGCGCGCCGAAGGTGCGCGCCATGCAGGCCATCGCCGAGCTGGAGGGCGAGCGTCGCGGGCCATATGCCGGGGCCGTCGGCTACTTCAGCCCGACCGACGTCGAGTGCGCGATCACCATCCGCTCCGCCCTCATCCGCGACGGCACGGCCACCGTCCACGCGGGGGCCGGGATCGTGGCCGACTCGGTGCCCGACCGCGAGGCGGCCGAGGTGGCATCGAAGGCCGCCTCCATGCTGGCGGCCATCGGAGGGCCCGACGCATGAGGGTCTTCATGCTCGACAACTACGACTCGTTCACCTACAACGTCGTCCAGCTGCTGGGACGCATCGGCGCCGATGTCACCGTCGCGCGCAACGACGAGATCACGGTGGAGGAGGTCGAGGCTCTGCAGGCCGACGCCATCGTCATCTCTCCGGGCCCATCGCGACCCGAGAAGGCGGGCATCAGCGTGGAGCTGGTGCGGCGGCTGGGTCCATCGGTCCCGATCCTCGGCGTGTGCCTGGGGCACCAGGCCATCGGCGTGGCGTATGGGGCCGAGGTGATCAGGGTGCCGCCGGTGCACGGCAAGGCGTGGCCGGTGCACCACGCGGGGACGGGCTCGTTCGACGGTCTGCCCTCGCCGTTCGACGCGGCCCGCTATCACTCGCTGGCGGTCGGCGGTACGCGCCTGCCGGCGGTCCTCGAGATCACGGCGTGGGCCGAGGACGGGGTGATCATGGGCATGCGGCACCGGACCCATGCGGTGGAGGGCTTCCAGTTCCACCCCGAGTCGATCCTGACCGATGACGGCGAGGCGCTCGTCTCGGCGTTCCTGCGGAGGAACGTGCGAGCGAGCGCCGTCGCCATCGGCGATTGATCGGGCGGGCTACATCAGTCCGACGACGTGGCCCTCCGGGTCGGCGAAGAGCGCGACCGTGGTCTCGGGTGCGACCTCGGTGAGGGGCATGATCACGCGACCGCCGAGCTCCTCGACGCGTCGCAGCGTCGCTTCCGGATTCTCGCTGTGGACGTAGAACGTGACATGGCCGGCCGCGCCATCGGGCGTCGGACCGATGCCGGCGCTGAGGTCGCCCTGGCGCAACATGCCGTAACCGCCGGGGTTGTTGGTGTCGAGGTCCCAGCCGAACGCCTCGCTGTAGAAGCGCTGGAGGGCCGGGCCGTCCTTGCCGACGACCTCGACGTGGATGATCTTGTCTGCCATCTCAGAATGTCTCCTCTCGAAGGGGTGCCGGCCGTCCAGCCGTGACCGATCTCACCCTATCGACGCACGGGAGCCGACGAAATCGACCGGGCCGCGTATCCTGCCGGCCATGCCCGAGCCGCCGACCAACGCGATCCGCCTCCGCTTCACCGATGCGCCCGGCTCGGTGTCGGCCATCGTGGCCGCCATCGCGGGTGCGGGCGGCACGCTCCGAACGCTGTCCACGCCGCGCGTCGTTGACGGCCTGGCCGAGGCCGAGCTCGAGGTCGCCGGGCTCGACGAGGGCTCGCTGGCGGCCGTCCTGGATGCCGTCCCGGCGGTGCACGAGCACGAGGCGACGCGAACGCTGGAGGGCGTGTTCGGCAAGCGGGTGATCGTGATCGGCGGCGGGGCACAGGTTGCGCAGGTGGCGCTGGGTGCCGTGTCCGAGGCCGACCGTCACAACCTGCGCGGCGAGCGGATCAGTGTCGACACCATCGCGCTGGTCGGCGAGGAGACCATTGCCGCCGCCGTCCGCGCCGTGGCCGATCTGCCTCGCGCCCGATGCCTGGTCCTTGCCGGAGCGATCATGGGCGGCTCCATCACCGATGCCGTCCGCGAGCTCCGCGCGCGCGGCATGCCGGTCATCGCGCTCAACATGGTCGGCTCGGTGACCGATGCCGCCGACCTCGTCGTGTCCGACCCGGTCCAGGCAGGCACGATGGCCGTCATGGCGATCGCCGACACCGCGCAGTTCGACCTCGCCCGCCAGCGCGGCCGCCGGTACTGAGGACTGCCCGCGGCTGGTATTCCGCGGGTGCGTGTATGGGCCAATCGGTGGCCGATCATGCCGGCAGGGAGTGAGGTGGCCGATCACGGCCGGTCATCCTGGCCGACGTATGCGGCATGCGATTGCATCGGCCAGGACGTGGCCGATACAGCCACCGGCGGAGTGCGGGTCGTACCATGCGCGCGATGTGCGGTCGGTTCAGCCAGGGCGAGCCATCTCATCGGATCAGCGACTACTTCGGCGCCTACCCCGATGACGACCTGCCCGATGGGCTCTACAACGTGCCGCCCACCGAGACCATCCGCATGGTCGTCGAGCGCGGCGCCGAGCGTCGCCTGGTGGCGGCGCGATGGGGCTATCGCGCGTTCTGGGCCGCCACCGACGATCCTCGCAGGGCCGCGGCGCAGTCGTGGATCAACGCGCGCGCCGAGACGGCGTGGGACTCGCCGGCCTTCGGCCGCTCGCTGCGAAGCCGCCGCTGCGTCATCCCCGCCGACGCGTTCTACGAGTGGGACCGCACTGCGAGGCCCCGCCAGCCGTACGCCATAGGTCCCGCTCGTGGGAGCGAGATGCTTGCGCTGGCAGGGATCTGGAGCCCGATCCACGGGGAAGGGCTGACCGCCGCCATCCTGACCACCACGCCGAACGAGCTGGTGGCGCCCATCCACGACCGCATGCCCGTGGTGCTGGACCGCGGGGCCCTCGACGCGTGGCTGGATCCCGCGGCCGAGGAGCGGCTCATCCGCGCCATGCTCGGGCCGGCGCCGCCCGACACGCTGCGCATGTGGCCGGTAAGCACCGCGGTGAACAAGGTGGATGTGGATGGGCCGGAGCTGCTCCGACCGATCGAGCTGGCGCCGACGCTCGGGCTTGCCTGACCGTGCCCGCGACCGGCCCACCGCCGCTGCCGATATTTCGGCCGATCCTGGCGTGGGGCCGAGCCGGCGCGGGGGAGGGCCGATATATCGGCAACCGGCTGGCGTGCACGTGCGCCTGGGCGCGTCCCACGCCACGTGGCGACTGACAGGTCGGCATGGCGCAGCGCGGCGAGGGGCTCGTGCCAGATTGCGCCGATCTATCGGCGCGGAGTGATTCAGCCCGTGGGACGGTCGCGAGCGAGCCACCAGGCGGCGGGCAGGAGGCCGGCGGCGAGCGCGATCTTGAGCGCGTCGCCGATCAGGAACGGCCAGGCGCCGAACTCGAGCGCGGTCGGCAGGTCGATGCCGAGCGAGTTCGCCAGCCACGGAACGCCGAAGGCGTAGATGATGAGGTTGCCGAGCACCATGATCCCGACACTGCCCGCGACGGATCGGTCGAAGCCGCGCCTCGCCAGCCACCCGACCAGGATCGCGGCGACCACGAAGCCGACGATGTACCCGAACGACGGGAAGTCGAAGCCCGACCGCTGCTCGCTGAACCACGGCACGCCCGCCAGCCCCGCCACCAGGTAGAGCGCCATGCCCAAACCGCCCCGCAGCGGCCCGAGGGCGGCGCCGGACAGCAGCACGGTGAAGGTCTGGAGGCTGATCGGAACGGGCGTGAACGGCAGCGGCACGGAAACCTGCGCGGCCAACCCGGTCAGCGCCGCTGCGCCCACCACGAGCGCAACATCTCGCACCAGCGCACCCGGGACGAGGTCCGCGAGCACAGGCCGCCGAGGGGCGAGGTCGGTGGTGGTCGTCACGCTCGCATCCTAGCGCGTCGGGGTGGCCGCGTGCCGGCTGAGAGGTCTCTCACGACGCCCTCACCGAGCGCTCATGTGACCGATCGATGATCGGTGCATGGAGCCATCCAGCGTGCGGATACTGATTGCCGAGGATGAACCAGCAGTCGCATCGCTCGTGGTCGAAGCGCTGAATGCCGAAGGATTCGCGACAACCGTGGTGGGTGACGGCTCCGAGGCCCTCGAGCGCTCCTGCTCGGGTGAGTTCGACCTCGTGATCCTCGACATCGGCCTTCCCAGCCAGGACGGCCTGGCGGTCCTCCATGAGCTGCGAGCGCTTGGGCATTCGGTGCCGGTCGTCATCCTTACGGCCATGGGCAGCCCGGGCGACAAGGTCACCGGCCTGTACGCGGGCGCCGATGACTATGTCTCCAAGCCCTTCGACCTGGGTGAGCTCGTGGCGCGGATCCGGGCTCGCCTGCGCGACCACCAGGGATCGGAGTCCGCCTGACAATCCGGGCGGTGCCTCAGCGGAAGCGGATCTTGCCGACCCCCGCCTTGGCGCTGAGCTCGTCGAACAGCTCGAAGAGCTCGGCCATCGTCGGCCGGTCTGCGGGATCGCGGCTCAGCGTGCGCATCACCGCCTCCGAGAGTCCGGGAGAATGCCGCATCGGGTCGAGCGGCGCCGGGTGCTCGACGAGCTGAGGAAAGCGTTCGGCGCCGGTGGCATCGTGCCGGCCCGGCGAGTGCGGCACTCGCTTGGCGACACCGTGGTACAGCGTGGCGCCCAGGCCCCACACGTCGCTCTTGGGCCCGATGGTCGACCAGAGCGTGGGGTCCGCCTGCTCCGGAGACATGTACGCATCGGTCCCCACGAAGCCGTTGGTGAGGTGAGCGCGAGCGGTCGCGCGCGCCACCGAGAAGTCGATCAGCCGCGGCACCGGGCCCATGATGATGTTGCTGGGTTTGACGTCGAGGTGCACAACGCCCTCGGCGTGCAGGTAGTGCAGGGTGGAGGCGAGGTGGCGGGCGAGCGGAAACGCCTGCTCCGGGTTGAGCCTCCCGTGGCGTCGGATCAGGGTCGACAGCCGCGGACCCTCGATGTATTCGAGTTCGAGGTAGGGACGTGCGCCCATCGGATCCATGTCGAACAGCCGGGCCAGCCCTGGATGCTGGAACCTGGCGAGGAAGTCGCCCTCCTTCGCCATCGATCGACGCGCGCTGTCGTCCGTGCAGGCATCCGGGCGCAGAATCTTCACGACCGTGGGGGCCATGAGGCGCTCATTCCATGCTACGTAGGCCTCGTAGCGGATGCCGCCACCGAGCAGGACCTGGGCGGTCCGGCCGGGGACGATCTCGTCGCCGGTCGCCAGCTTCCAGCCGTTTCCGCGCTTCGGCGCTTCGATCACGACCACCAGGCTCCTCCTCGGGGGTATTGGACGGTGAAGGGTCGGTGATCGCCGAGCCACTGACTCCGGGAAGGGGCCGTTCCGATGAGGCTCGGCGATCACGCCCGCACTGTCGCGTCACTCGATGAGGCCACGCTGAGTGCGGGGTGAGGGGCCTCTCATCATGAGAGACTTCTCATCTGAGGCTCACTCCGTGCTCATCGCATGCCCGCACGGTTGAGGCATGAACCGCGTGAGCCTCGGCCGGGCCAACGCCACGGTCGTGCTCGTGGCCATCCTCCTGTGCGGGCTGCTGTTGGGTGGCCTGGTGGCTGTCGTCGCCTATCCGCGGCCAGCGATCCTTGGAGGCCAGCCGATCGCGGCACCGACGCAATCACCCAAGCCGTCGCCGACCGCCATGGCACAGCTGCCGGCCTCCGACGTGTCCGGGGAGGACCTCGGCACGCTCCCGCGCTTCCCGGGATCGGTTCGCTCGGACTACGAGGTCGCTCTCGACGACCGCTACCGGCTGGTGGTCACCGAGTACCTCGTCGACGCCAGCATGGACGAGGTCCGAGCGTTCTACCAGGGGGTCATCGCGGCCCACGGCTGGGAGCGCGCGGACATCGGCTTTACGGACGGCGAGTGGTCGTACTCCCTGGTAGACGGCGACATGCTCGCCCTCATCGAGATCGAGGAGGCGGGTGGGCTGATCGAGATTGACCTCCAGCTGAGCGAGCCCCTCGCCGCACCGACGTCCGTGCCCGCGCCGCCCGCGACCGCAGCGCCGCCACCACCACCGGGCGACGATGACGACGACTGATGCCGTGCGCCGGGCCTCAGCCCGTGGCTCCGGCGTCGTACCGATAGCCGGCTCCGCGCAGGGTGGTGATCGGCGAGGGCTCGCCGAGCTTGCGCCGCAGGTAGCGGATGTAGACGTCGACCACGTTCGACGATGGATCCGCGTCGTACTCCCATACAGCAAACAGGATCTGAGTCCGCGACAGGACCTGGCCCGGGTGTCGCAAAAGGTACTCGAGGAGGGCGAACTCCCGGTTGGAGAGCTCGATGACCCGATCGCCCCGCCAGGCTCGTCGCGCGAGCAGATCCAGGCGCACGTCGCGCACCTCGATCTCGGCCGAGGACTCCTGGTCGCCGCGGCGCGTCATGGCACGGATGCGAGCCACCAGCTCCTCGAAGGCAAATGGCTTGGTGAGGTAGTCATCGGCGCCTGCGTCGAGGGCGCGCACCTTGCTGCCGAGATCGTCGCGCGCGGTGAGCATGATCACCGGCAAGTTCGAACGGCGGGCCCGGATGCGTGACAGCACCTCGTGGCCGCTCACGTCTGGGAGGCTGATGTCGAGGAGAACGACGTCGATCGCCTCGTCCTGCGCCATCGCCGCGCCATCCTCGCCCGTCGACGCCGTGAACACGCGGTGGCCGGCGGCCTTCAGGCCGCGCTCGAGCATGCGGAGAATGGCAGGCTCGTCCTCGATCGCCAGAATGTGCATCGTGTCGAGTCTACCGGCGTTGGTTCCCACCCGTGGCTGACCGGGCTCAGTCCGACCGGCCGTGGCGCGTGGCGGTCGTCGCCGTCGGCGGGCTGCTGGTCGCGATCGCGGTCGTCGGGGTCGTCGGCATCCTGATCAACCGCAACATCCATGACACGGTCGAGCGCGCCATCGCGTTCGATGTGGAGCTCGAAGATCGCGCCGACGACCTGCGCGTCGCCATCCTCGAAGTCCGTCACTACCACCGCGACATGCTCCTCAACGACCCCTCTCCGCCGCGCATCCAGGCCTGGCGAGACCGCTACGCGACCTTGCTCGACGAGATCGGAGCGCTCGACGCCCTCCTGGAGAACGGCCCACGCGACCCGGCGCTTCCCGAGGTGGGCGTGCTGCGTGGGATGGCCCAGGCGTATCACGCCAGCTTCGACGATGCGCTGAATCCGGCGGGCGGGCGGGAGGTCGTGGCCGACCGAGATTTCGTTGCCGTTGCCGAGGGGCTCCTTCCGAGAATCAATGACATGGAGGAGATCGCGGGGCGTGTCGACGCCGAGGGTGAGCGGCTGGCGGCATCCGCCTTCGTGGAGATCGACGACGCCAGCGCAACCGGTACCCTGATCCTCTCGCTCGTGATCATCGGCCTCGGCGCCATGGGTGGCGTCCTTGCCTTCGCCGTCCTGCGGCTGGTGCAGGATCAGCGTCGGCTGGTGGCGGTCGAGCAGGCTGCGGCGGCACAGATGGCAGAGACCTCCCGTGCCAAGACCGACTTCATCGCCGATGCGTCCCACGAGCTTCGCACCCCGCTGACCGTTTTACGCGGCAACGCGGAGATTGGCCTCGCCATCCAGGACGACTGCGCGCACGCCGAGATCCTGACCGAGATCGTCGACGAGTCCGCACGCATGTCGCGGCTGGTGGATGACCTGCTCTTCCTTGCCCGATCCGACGCATCACAGGTGCCGCTCGATCTGCGGGAAGTCGACTCGAACGCGCTCATCGACGGCTTCGTGCGACGCGCGCAGGCACTGGCACGCGAGCACGGCATCACGTTCGCCGCGGCGGTGAACAGCGACGGCCCACTCAGCGCCGATCCCGATCGAATCGAACAGGCCGTCATGATCCTGGTCGACAACGCTGCCAAGTACGGGCCCCCCGGCGGTCGGGTCGAGCTGAGGGCGCGAGCGGACGAGGGTTGGCTCATCGTCGAGGTCAGCGATCGCGGGACAGGGATTCCCAGTGAGCAGCTGTCGCACGTGTTCGAGCGCTTCTACCGGCTCGACGGCCCCGGCCGAGATCGGTCCTCGGGAGGTGCGGGCCTGGGTCTCTCGATCGCCGCCGCCATCGTCGAGGGACACGGGGGGCGGATCTCGGCGGGACACCGGGCCGGTGGGGGAACGACGATGTCGTTGCGCCTGCCGCTGGCCAGCTCCGGCAACGGGTCATCCGAGCTCGCTGGATGAGCGCACGGATCCTGGTGATCGAAGATGATCCGCGCATCAGGGCCATCATCGACCGAGGGCTTCGCCTCGCAGGGCATCTCCCGACGCTGACCTCGAATCTTGCCGGCGGCCGGGCTGAGTGGGCGCCGGAGGCATTCGATCTCGTGATGCTCGACGTGATGCTGCCGGACGGCAACGGGCTTGTGCTGCTCGGCGAGCGGCGCGCGGCGGGTGACGAGACGCCCGTCCTGCTCCTCAGCGCACGTGAGGAGTCCGAGCTCCACCAGCGCGCCGTCGCCGCCGGCGCGGCCGACTACCTAGCTAAGCCGTTCGCGTACCAGGAGCTCCTGGCGCGCGTCGAGCGCCTCAGCCGCCGGACCTGAGAGCCTTCTCATCGGCGATTCACGGACGTCTCACTTGGCGGTCGCATCGTGAGCGCACTGAAGGATCCGGGAACTAAGGGGCCGCTTCGAAAGCAAGGAGACAGCAGATGCGGAACCTGATCGACCAGCTCGGGGCGCGACACTTCGTCGTGCTGTCGCTGGCACTGATGCTCGTCCTGGGGGCCGTGAGCGCGGCGCTCGGCGCACGTGACGACGAGCAGGCGATCCGTCGTGAGGGGAGCGAGGCCGAAGAGGCAGTGCTCGCCGAGGACGACGCCGAGGACGACCCGAACGATTCCACGCGCCTGGAGCGCGTGGCAACCGGGGTGGCCGGAGACAACGATGGTGCGGACACCGGTGGGGATGCCCAGCTGGCACAGACCAACAACGGCGCCACCGACAATGACGGCGTCGACACCGAGGGTGATGCCCTCGCTGCCCAGACCGATAACGACGGCACGGACACCGACGGCGTCGACACCGAGGGTGACGCGGCCGCGCAGACCGACAACGACGGCACCGACACCGACGGCGTCGACACCGAGGGTGACGCGGCCGCCGAGACGGCCGACACGGGTGACGACACCGAGTAGGTCAGATCCCGGTACGCGAAGCTATGGCCGCCGGCCCGCATGGGTCGGCGGCATTCGTGTGAAGCGTGCGTGGGGTGCAACGGCGGCGCAGTCGCGAAGCTCAGCCGCCGAGGGAAGCGCGCGCCGCCAGGGCGGAGCCGCGGGCGCCGGCCATGTCGAGATCGGGGACCAGCGCGAAGATCGCGGCCGCGGCCTGCTCCTCGCGCAACGTCGTCGCGGCTCGGACCCGCTCCAGGAACCACTCGCCGAAGTGCGCCGCCGCCTCGACGACACCACCACCGACGAAGTAGGCGGACGGATCGGTGTAGTTGGCGGCGATCGTGAACAGCCGACCGAGCGCGCCGGCCTGCTGCTCGAACAGCTTGAGCGCCATCTCGTCGCCCTGCATGCCGTAGGTGCGAACCTCCCTGGCGGCCTGGGCGATCGGCATCGCCGCCAGCGGGTGCGACGGATACCGGCTGAGCCAGTAAGGGAGCAGGTTGCGCACGATCCCCGTCAGTGACGCGAAGCTCTCCACGTCGCCGGCATTTCCGCACGCGCACGTCGGCATCGGCTGGTCATCTGCCAGGAGGCCGTCCGTGAAGATCTGGACGTGCCCCAGTTCGCCGGCATGGCCCGACTCGCCGCGGATGACCGTCCCACCCTCGATCACCCCGCCGCCCAGCCCGGTCCCCACGATGGCCGACACCGACGAGCGCGCCCGCGCATCGGCTCCGAAGTGGACGTGGTGGGCATACAGGGCCGCGGCGTTGCCGTCGTTGTTGTAGACCACCGGCAGGCCGATGCGCGCTTCCAGCGCGCCCCGCACGTCGTAGCCCCACCACGCCGGCTGCGCGAAGTTCGTGGCGCCTCGCGTGCTGATGACGCCATCGGCGCTGGCTGGGCCGGGAGTGTCGAGCCCGACCGCGGACGCACGCTCGCGACCGATGCCGGTGATCGCGAGTGCGTGGTCCATGGCCTCCGCCATGGCCTCGATGGCAGCCTCCGGCCCCTCGCCGACGCGGCTCGGGATCTCGAAGTGCAGGTCACGGCCGACGAGGAACCGCCCGGCCACGTCGAGCACCGTGGCGCTGGTCTTGGTCGCCCCGTTGTCGATGCCGACGACGACCCGGTCGCTGTGCATGGCACGCATCGTAGCCCGGCGGACGCGCATGACGAAGGAGCGCTTGACAGGCCAGAACGATCAGGCTAGAAACGCCAGATGAGGACGACGACCATCACGGAAGCCAAGAACCAGCTCAGCCGCCTGCTTGACAGGGTTCGAGCCGGGGAGAGCATCGTGATCCTGGACCGTGGCATCCCGGTCGCACGCCTTGAGCCGGTCGCCGGGCATGCGGCGGATGACGGCCGCCTGAGCCGGCTCGAGCGCGCTGGCATGGTCGAGGTCGGTCGTGCAGCCCCGCCGGTCGACCGCATGCGCGTCCCGGGTCCGTCGCTGCGGCCCGGATCGAGCGCGGTGGCGGCGCTGCTCGACGAGCGGCGTGCAGGCCGATGAGGTTCTGGGACAGCTCGGCCATCGTCCCGCTCCTCGTCGACGAGGCGTCCAGCCCTGACGTTGCGCGGGCCTATGAGGCTGACCCCGACCTGATCGTATGGTGGGCCACCGGCGTCGAGTGCGTCTCCGCCCTCGCGCGTCTCGAACGCGAGGGCAGCCTCTCGGGTGCCGGGATGGCGGACGCCATCGGGCGTCTCGACGCGCTGGCGGCGGCGTGGCAGGAGGTCCAGCCCGTGGGTCACATCCGACGGACCGCGATCCGGCTCCTCCGCGTCCACCCGCTGCGTACCGCGGATGCACTGCAGCTGGCCGCGGCGCGGGCGGCTGCCGAGGACCAGCCCGAATCGCTCCCGCTCGTGACCCTGGACGGCCGCCTCGCGGAGGCCGCGCAGCGCGAGGGGTTCGGCATCGTGTTCCCGGCCGCGATCGGCTGAGGCTGCGGCGGCTGCGAACCGAGCGCGGCAACGTCAGCGCGACGTTCGGAGCGGCCGGGCAAGCGCGCGTACGTCTACGATCGTTCGCCACGGGGTGGCAGAATGGTGCGCCATGGACGTGCCGACACCAACCATCCACGTGCGGCGCGATCAGAACCACCTGGCGTGGGACCCGGCCATCGAGCCGATCGCGACCATCGGGTCGGGCGAGGTGGTCGAGTTCGACTGTCTCGACGCCTCGAACGGCCAGCTGACCGCCGACTCCACGACGGAGTCGCTGGCCGACCTGGACTTCGCCGGCGTCGATCAGGTGAACGGCCCGATCGCAGTCCAGGGCGCGGAGGCGGGCGACACGCTCCAGGTCGACCTCCTCGAGTTCGAGCCGGCCGGCTGGGGCTGGACCGCCTCGATCCCCGGCTTCGGCCTGCTCGCCGACGACTTCCCCGACGGCTTCTACAAGGTCACCCGCTTCGACCCGTCGAGCGGCCGCGCCGAGTTCTGGCCGGGCATCACCCTCCCCCTCGCGCCGTTCTGCGGTGAGCTCGGCGTGGCGCCGGCCAGCGGTCCACTGTCCACAATCCCGCCCGACCTCCACGGCGGCAACATGGACACCCGGCACCTGGTCGCAGGCTCGACGCTCTTCCTGCCCGTCTTCCACTCCGGGGCGCGATTCTCCGTCGGCGACGGGCACGCAACACAGGGCGACGGCGAGGTCTCGGGCACGGCCATCGAGTCACCGATGCGGGCACGGATCCGCCTCACGGTGCGCAAGGACCTCCACGTGACCGGCCCGGAGTTCCTGGCCGCGCCGGATCCGCACGCCGCGATGCGCAACGGCCGGCGCTACGCGACCGACGGCATCGGGCCCGACCTCATGACGGCCGCGCGCGACGCGGTGCGGCGCATGATCGAGTGGCTCGGGCGCGAGCACGGCCTGGAGCCGATGCAGGCCTACCTGCTGTGCAGCGTGGCGGTCGACCTGCGCATCAGCGAGATCGTCGACGTGCCGAACTTCGTCGTCACCGCGTACTGCCCGCTGGGACTGTTCGACTGAATTCCTGCGGAGATCGACTGATTCCAGCGGAGACCGATGGGCCGGCATTGTCGCCGGCCTCAGTGTGTGATCGATGGATCGGTCGTTCGTGGCCGGACACCCGATATCGGCGGGATTTGGCCGACAGGTCGGTCGTTGGCGAGCACGAGCCATGCCGCGCGGCGCTGTTCACGCTCATCGGTGTCCGATAGGTCGACCAAACCGCGCCTGACAGCTGGATCAGGCGCGATCTGGCCGATTGATCGGTTGCCGGAGAGTCGCTGGACTCAGGAACGAGGCTCGCCCGTGGGTGCTTAGCCGCCGTAGACGTCGTCCACTCGCTCCAGCGCCTCGGGGTTGCGTGCGCGCAGCACGAAGTACGCGACGATGCCGAGCACCAGCCAGACGCCGACGACGGGAGCCGTCCACCGCAGCGAGTTCTCGTACGGGGCCAGCTCAATGTCCAGGATAGGAATCGTCACGCCGCCGATGACCGCCAGCACGGCTGGGATCATGGCGATCACGCCCAGGATCGGGATGACGACATGCTTGAGAGGGTTGAACTCAGCCCGCCCCTCGCGCAGGAAGTAGCCGATGCACGCGAGGTTGACGGCGATGTACATGCCCGCGAACAGGAGCCCGACCAGCGTCCCGAGCCAGACGTAGACGTTGAGGCCGGCCGCCCCCGCGAAGGGGTCGTTGGCCAGCACCAACCCCAGGCCGATGGCGACGACGATGCCAAGGATCGCCTGGAAGTGCACGGCGTTGATGGGCGACCGATAGTCGGGGTGCACAGCAGCGAACCAGCGCGAGATGAGCGATGCGCGGCCCATGGCGAACAGGGATCGCGTCGCCGCCGTGGCGCTTGCGTTCGCGTTCGCCACGCAGCTGTTCAGGATCGCGAAGATCACGAGCAGGCCGCCGAGCGTGCCCAGCACCTCGGTCGCCATACCGCCCCACGGGTCGCCGTCATTGGAGGCGAGGAAGTCGCCCATGCTCTCAGGCCCGAAGTAGACCGTCGCTGCATACATGTTGAACACGTAGAACAGGCCGACGAGGACCGCCGACCAGATCACCGCGCGCGGGATCGTGCTGCGCGGCTCCCGGGCCTCCTCGCCGAGCGGAGCGACCGCCTCGAAGCCGATGAAGGCGAGCAGGCAGAAGATCATGCCCTGGAACGCGGGGAGCACCCCGGCTTCGCCGGGGACGAAGACGCTGAGGGTGTTCTCCTCGGCGTTGACGATGAGGAGCGCCGAGATCAGCAGGAAGATCGCGATCTCGATGATGCCGAGCACCACTCCGGCCCGGGTCGAGAGTGCGATGCCGCGGTAGATCAGGAACCACACCGCGAGCCCGCACAGCACCGCCAGCACGATCCAGGCGAGCTCGAACTCGATGCCGAGGTAGGCCGACAGGAAGATCGCGCCGTAGAAGCCGAAGCCACCGAGCAGGATCGGCATGATCAGGGGCTCGGCCAGTGCGAAGGACCAGGCCATCAGCCAGCCGGGGAACGAGCCGAGGCCACGCCCGACGTACGTGTACATCCCGCCAGCCGAGGGCAGGTGCCGCGCCAGCTGGCTCATCGAGTAGGCCGTGAACAGGACGGCAATCATCGCGAACAGCACGGCCAGCGGCGTGATGCCGCCGGCGAACGCTGTGGCCGCGCCGATCGAGAGCGCCGTCGCCACGGCCGGCGCCATGTGCGTGATCGCCTGGAACAGGAGCTCGACGATGCCGATGGCGTTGCGCGCCAGGCCGGGGGTGCCGGTGTCGCCGACGGGCTGCGAGGTCGCGGTCATGGGCTGAAGCCTCCTCCGAAGTGCTCCCCTCTGTACCTATCCCCACCACTGGGCCGCAAGCGGGACTATACCGCCGGGGTGCAACGGGTCCGCCGGAGGACGGCTGCCCAAGATCGGCTCTGGCCGATGTCCGCACGCGTGACCTACGCGCGTCGCCGATCTGTCGGTCGCTTGTCGCCGGAACCGCGTCCTGGGCGCTGTTCGTCCGACACTTCGGCCACCCTCCCGCGCGAGCGGCGCCTCGCGGCGCGCCTCACGCTCACCGTCGGCCGATACATCGGCCAAGTGCAGCGCAGAAGGTGGCTCCAGTGGAGAATGGCCGATCGATCGGCCACGGCGTCATACTTGCGCAACCGATGGCCACCGAGACGACCGCCGCGACACCGCGCCTGACGCTGGGGGAGCGGTTCGCCGTGTACCGCACCGTCATGAACACCGCGAACCTGCCGGAGGGCATGACCCGCCCTCCCGACGCGCTCGCGAAGTGGTTGGTCATCACCCGCGCCGCCGTGTTCAGCATGACCGCCACGTCGGGGATCGTTGGCGGGCTGCTGGCCATCGGCGCCGCGCGGCTGACCGGCGAGGTGAGCGTCGACTGGGGCCTGCTGGCGCTGGCCGTCATCGGTCTCGTGGTGGCGCACGCGGCCAACAACATGATCAACGACTTCTTCGACCTGTCCGGTGGGGTCGACACCGATGACTACGTTCGCGCCCAGTACGCGCCGCACCCGATCCTGTCGGGCTGGGTCACCAAGCGCCAGCTGGGCATCGCCATCCTGGCCGCCAACGGGATCGACCTGGCGATCATGCTGTTCCTGGCTTCCATCCGCGGGCCGCTGGTGATCGCCTTCGCGCTGGCCGGGCTGTTCATCAGCGTCTTCTACGTCGCGCCGCCCATCCGGCTCAAGCACATCGGCCTCGGCGAGCCGGGCGTCTTCGTGGTGTGGGGACCGCTGATGGTCGCGGGCACCTTCTTCGTGGCCACCGGCGAGCTGCCCGGCTGGGTCTGGCTCGCATCCCTGCCGTACGCGATCCTCGTCACGACCGTGCTGTTCGGCAAGCACATCGACAAGATCAGCGCCGATGCGGCCCTCGGCATCCGGACGCTCCCCGTGATCCTGGGCGAGTCGCGCGCCCGGCGGGTGGCGCAGCTCCTCATGATCGCCTTCTACCCGATCGTGATCGGCGCAGCGCTCGTCGGATTCATCGGTCCCTGGGTGGCGCTGGTGCTGCTCGGCGTGCCGCGTCTGCTCGAGGTGCTGCGCACGTTCAGCGTTCCGCGGCCGGAGGTGCCGCCGCACTCGTACGTCGGCTGGCCGCTCTGGTTCGTGGGCGCCGCCTTCATCCACACCCGGCGCGCGGGGGCCCTGCTGATCCTCGGGTTGATTGTCAACGCGGTGCTGCCGGTTCGGCTTCCCTGGTTGTAGCGGGCGGCGAGGCACCGGCGAGCTACGCCCCGACCGCGATCTCCTCCTCCTCTTCTGCGAGGGCTTCGCGCAGGATGCCGGTGAGCTGGTCCCACTCGACCAGGAAGGCGTCGTGGCCCTTGTCCGAGGCGAGCTCGCGGTAGGTCGCATCGGTGCCGGCAGCCCGTGACGCGTCGATGAGCGCGCGCACCTGGCGAGGCCCGTACAGGATGTCGCCCTCGATCCCGACGCCGGTGAGCGCGACGTCGGCGTCCGCCAGCGTGCGCAGCGCCTCGACCACGCCACCTCGGTCGCGCCCGATGTCGTGCGCGTTCATGGCACCCGCCAGCGCCGCGTACGAGCCGGCATGGAACCGGTGGCGCAGCTTGACGCCCTGGTGCTCGAGGTACGCGCCGATCCCGTCCCGCGTGTCGAAGTCGACCTCGGACCGATACGTCGTCATCGCCAGCTGGCGCGCCAGCTCCAGGCCACGGCCGCGGTCGAGCTCCAACAGCTGCAGCTGGATGTGGTTCCAGCCGGCCGCCAGGTTCCCGATGGTCGCCGGCGCCGCGATCGGCATGACGGCGTCGACCGCCTTCGGCCGCTCGAGCGCCACCTCCAGCGCCACCATGCCGCCCAGCGACCCGCCCACCACGAGGTCGACGCGCTCCACGCCGAGCGCGTCGAGCGCGGCCCACTGCGCGCGGGCCATGTCGCGCGGCGTGATCGGCGGGAAGTGGTCCGCCTCGCGCGGCCCCGTCGTGCCGTAGCACGAGCCGAGCAGGTTGAGGCAGATCACCTGTCGCTCGTCGGTGTCGAGCGCCCGGCCCGGACCGATGAGGGGCTCCCACCAGTCGCCGGCCGCATCGGCCGACCCGGTGAGGGCGTGCACGACGAGCACCGCCGAGGCGGAGGGAGGACCGTCCCGGCGGTACGCGACGCGCAGCGCGGGAAGCGTCGCGCCGGCCTCGGTCCGGAACGGACCGAGGCGCAGCGGTGGCTCCCGCGGGCTCAGGGGGAGCAGGGTCACGCGGTGACCCCCTCCCGGACGGCGGCCGTCAGGGCCTGGTCGAGGTCGGCGATGATGTCGTCGAGCGCTTCGATCCCGACCGACAGCCGAACCAGGTCGGCCGTCACGCCGCTCTTGCGCTGGTCCTCGTCGGACAGCTGCTGGTGGGTCGTCGACGCCGGGTGGATGATCAGCGACTTCGCGTCGCCCACGTTGGCGAGCAGGCTGAACAGCTTCACCGAGTCGATCAGGCGGCGGCCGGCATCGGTATCGCCCTTGACACCGAACGTCACGATCCCGCCGGAGCCGCCGGCGAGGTAGCGCTGAGCGAGGTCGTAGGTCGGGTGCGACGGCAGCCCCGGGTAGCTGACCCACTCGATGCGGTCGTCGGCCTCCAGCCACTTCGCCACCGCCAGCGCGTTGGCGCTGTGGCGCTCGATGCGCAGCGGCAGCGTCTCGAGCCCCTGGATGAACAGCCACGAGTTGAACGGCGACAGCGCCGGACCGATGTCTCGCAGCAGCTGGACCCGCAGCTTGATGATGAAGGCCAGCGGCCCGAACGCGCCGGTGTACGACACGCCGTGGTAGGACGGATCGGGCTCGGTGAAGTCACCGAAGCGTGGCGAGCCCGCCCAGTCGAACGTGCCGGCGTCGACGACCACGCCGCCGATGGACGTCCCGTGGCCGCCGATCCACTTCGTCGCCGAGTGGATGACGACGTCGGCGCCGTGCTCGATCGGCCTCGCCAGGATCGGCGCGAAGGTGTTGTCGATCAGGAGCGGCAGCTGCAGCCGATGCGCCGTGTCGGCGATGGCCCGGATGTCGGGGACGTCGAGGCGCGGGTTGCCGATGGTCTCGATGTAGTAGGCCCTTGTGCGGTCGTCGGTCAGCGCCGCGAAGTCCTCCGGGGCGTTGCCCTCGACCCATCGGACCTCGATTCCGAAGCGGGGCAGGGTGTAGGCGAACAGGTTGTACGTGCCGCCGTACAGGCTGGTCGAGCTGACGATGTTGTCGCCGGCGCGCGCCAGGTTGAGGATGCTCAGCGTCTCGGCCGCCTGGCCGCTGGCGAGGCCCAACGCGGCGACGCCGCCCTCGAGGGCGGCGATGCGCTGCTCGAACACGTCTGTGGTCGGATTCATGATCCGGGTGTAGATGTTGCCGAACTCCTGGAGCGCGAACAGCCGCGCCGCGTGCCCGGCATCGGTGAAGTTGTAGGAGCTGGTGGCGTAGATGGGGACGGCGCGTGAGCCGGTGGTCGGATCCGGCCGCTGGCCGGCGTGCAGGGCCAGGGTCTCGGTGAGATGGGCGCGCTCCGGATTCGCGCCGTTGCCGTTGGTGTCGCTCATGGCTGGTATCGGTTCCTTCGTCGTCGACCACGGTGGGAGAGCGAGGCCACGCTGGTGGTCGATGCGACGCGGCCCCGATGCGGTGGGGGATGCGGCTGATCCGCGTCGCTGGAGTGGGATGCAACAAGGCCGCACCGTGATCTCTTGCGAGATTGGTGCGGCCCCGATCAATGCGTGAGTCGGGCTACGAGTGCTCCGGGCTCAGGCAGACACCTCCAGGCGGCGGGGCCGCCAGGGCATACACATGGTCGTGTAGTGCGGGACGTGGTGATCGGGGAACATCTGCTGGGACCGTACCAGCGGTGTCAACCCCGGCCGTCTGCGGCCGTTGGCGCGCCGGATCAGGGCCAGGGTGACCGTCAGCGTCGGTGAACGGGCACCTCCCGACGCGGAACGTCCACAGTTGCGACTCGGTTTCGATCCATGGGCGGCGGCCGCTCGCCATTCACAACCGTCCTGCTGCCGACATCGCGGTTGACGGTCCGTAGCGTGGACACCACCCGCGCAGAGGCGAGCTCGACCGATGACGGCGACCCCGATCCAGCCGATCCACGCCCCCCTGTACGACCCGCGGCAGGAGCACGATGCCTGCGGAGTCGGCTTCGTCGCCGACCTGGACGGCCGTCACGCGGCGCGCACGGTGCCGATGGCCCTCGAGGCGCTGGCCGCCCTGGCCCACCGCGGCGCCCGCGCGGCCGACGACCGCACCGGTGATGGCGCGGGGATCTCGATTCCCATCTCGCCGCGCTTCGTCGCGCGGCTGATCGCCGAGGCCGGGCTGCCGGCCCGCCCGCACGGCCGGGTGGCGGTGGCGATGTGCTTCCTGCCGGCGACCGACACTGCCGCGGCCATCGCAGCCTTCGAGGCGCGGGCGATCGAGGAAGGCCTGTCCGTCGCCGGCTGGCGTGAGGTGCCGGTCGACCGCGCCCTGGTAGCCGATCGGGCGGTCGGCGAGACGCCCGCGATCCGCCAGGCGATCGTGGTCGGCGACCGTCGACTGACGCCGCTCGCCTTCGCGCGCCGGCTGGCGATCCTGCGCCGTGTCGTGGAGTGCGGCCTGCCCGAGGTCGCCGTGGTCTCGATCGGCTCCTCGCAGGTGGTCTACAAGGGGCTGTTCGTGGGCGACGAGCTGGGGCGGTTCTACGCCGACCTGCGCGCCGACGACCTCGACGCGCGCTACGCCGTCTTCCACCAGCGCTACAGCACCAACACGTTCCCGTCCTGGCGCCTCGCGCAGCCGTTCGGCTACCTCGCCCACAACGGCGAGATCAACACCGTGCGATCCAACCGCGAAGGAATGCGCGGCAGGCGCAACGCGCTGGGTGGTGGCCGATGGGCGAAGCGGCTGGCCGAGATCGGCCCGCTGGTGAGCGAGGTAGGGTCCGACTCGCAATCGCTTGACGACGCGCTCGAGCTGCTGGTGCTGGGCGGCATCTCCATCGACCAGGCGATCGGCACGCTCATCCCGGCCGCCGAGGGCCTGGGTGGTCCGGCGCGCGACCCGGCGCAGGCCAGGTGCGAGCCGTGGGACGGGCCGGCGGCGCTCGTGTTCGGCGACGGCCGCCGCGTCGGCGCGATGCTCGACCGCAACGGACTGCGGCCGCTGGCGCTCACCGCGACGGCCGACGGGCTGGTCGTCGTCTCCTCCGAAGCGGGCAGCGTCGAGCTCCCGGCCGAGCGCGTGACCGGGCGCCGCAGGCTCGGCCCCGGCGAGATGGTCGTGGTCGACGTGGTGGCCGGCCGGATGGTGGGGCCGACGGTCGAGCGCCACCGCACGGCTCCGCGGCACGTGCCCCGGCACCTGGTCACCGCGTCCACGCCGGATCCGCCTCGGGCGGACGATCGGCTGAAGGTCGCGCTCGGGCTGGACGCCGAAGTCGTGAAGCAGGTGATTCGACCGATGGCCACGGAAGCCCACGAGGCCACCTGGAGCATGGGCGACGACACGCCGATCGCACCCCTCGCCCGTCGCCCGCGCCGCGTGACCGGCTTCCTGCGGCAGGCATTCGCGCAGGTCACCAACCCGCCGATCGACCCCGAGCGCGAGCGGGCCGTCATGTCGCTGGCGATGGCCGTCGGCCGGCAGCCCGACCTGCTGGCGGCCCCCGGGCAGCGCGCGGATTCGGTCGTCATCGACTCCCCGGTCCTCGATCACGAGGGCTGGTCGCGGCTGCTCGGCTCGCTGGGCCGAGTGGCGATGCTCGACGCCACCTGGCCGACCTCGCGCGGGGCGCGCGGGCTCGCGTTCGGGCTGGCGCGGCTGGGCCGGCAGGCGCGGGCGGCTTCGCGACGGGGCCTCCAGCTCGTCGTGGTGTCGGATCGCGCCGCCGGCCGTCATCGTCGCCCGATCCCATCGCTCCTGGCGGTCGGGCGCGTGCACCAGGAGCTCGTGGCCGCAGGGCGTCGCTTGCGGACCGACCTGGTGGCCGAGGCCGGCGACGCGTTCGACGTGCACGATCTCGCCATGCTGGTCGCGGCGGGGGCATCGGCCGTGCATCCGTGGCTGCTGCTCCAGGTCTCGGCCGAGCAGGCGGGCGACCGTGGCTCCGAGGAGCTGGAGCCGGACCAGGCACGGCGCAACGCGATCGTCGCGCTCGAGCACGGCCTGCGCAAGGTCCTGGCACGGATGGGGATCAGCGACCTCGCGTCGTACCGCGGCGGCCAGATCTTCGACGTGGTGGGGTTGGATCCGAGCCTCGTGGAGCGCTGCTTCCCGGCGGCCGAACGCTGGCCGGGGAAGGTCGGCGCCGGGGAGATCGGCGCGATGATCGTCGCTCGCCACCGACGCGCCTACGGGGCGACATCTCCCGCGCTGGAGGACCCGGGCTTCGTCCGATTCCGCGGCTCCGGCGAGGCACACGCGTACGCGCCGAAGGTGGTGAAGGCGCTCCAGGGCGCGGTCGAGACTGATGGCCAGCTCGCCGCCTACCGGGGCCTGCTCGATGAGATGGGCCCGCGCCAGCCGCGGGACCTGCTGGAGCTCCGGCCTGCCGGCGCTGCCGTTGCGCACGGCGAGGTGGAGCCCGCGGCGCGGATCGTCCGACGCTTCGTGAGCTCGGCGATGAGCCTCGGGGCGCTCTCGCCCGAGGCGCACCAGGCGATCAGCATCGGCATGGCGCGCCTCGGCGGCAGCGCCAACTCCGGCGAGGGTGGCGAGGACCCGGCCTGGTACGCGCCTTCCGCCGACGGCGACCGCCGCGACGCCGCCATCAAGCAGGTCGCCTCAGCCCGCTTCGGGGTCACCGCCGAGTACCTCGCTCGCGCCGAGCAGCTCGAGATCAAGATCGCGCAGGGCTCGAAGCCCGGTGAGGGCGGGCAGCTGCCGGGTCGCAAGGCGACCGCGTTCATCGCCGGGCTGCGGCGCGGGCAGCCGGGCATGACGATGATCAGTCCGCCGCCGCACCACGACATCTACTCGATCGAGGACCTTGCCCAGCTCATCGGCGACCTGCGAGCCGTGAATCCCGCGGCGCGCATCGGCGTGAAGCTGGTGGCCGGCGCCGGGATCGGCACCATCGCCGCCGGCGTGGCCAAGGCGCAGGCCGACTACATCATGGTCAGCGGGCATGCCGGCGGCACCGGCGCCTCACCGCTGAGCTCGATCAAGCACGCCGGCCTGCCGTGGGAGCTCGGCCTGGCCGAGACGCACCAGGTGCTCGTCCGCAACCGGCTGCGCGACCGCGTCGCGCTGCGAACCGACGGCGGCCTGCAGACCGGCCGCGACGTCGTCGTGGCCGCCATGCTCGGCGCCGAGGAATTCGGGTTCGGGACGGCCGCGCTGGTGGCCATCGGCTGCGACATGGCACGCCAGTGCCATCTCGACACCTGCCCGACCGGGATCGCCACCCAGCGAGAGGATCTGCGCGCCAAGTTCGCCGGCACCCCGGACCAGGTCGTCGCCTTCTTCACCGCACTCGCCGAGGACGTGCGCCGCGAGCTGGCGGCGCTCGGTCTGCGCTCGCTTGGCGAGGCGATCGGTCGCGCTGACCTGCTGGCCGGAACCGATGCAGTCCTGGATCTCCGCCCGTTGCTCGCCGCGCCCGCGTGGTCACCTGCCACCGACGCGGCCCCGAAGGACCGGCCGCTGTGGGCCGGCCGGCCGGCCGACGCGAGCTTCGAGGCCGCCGCGCTCGCCGACCTGGCCGAGCGTGCCACGGCCGGCGAGCCGGTGGTGGTCCGCGCGCGGGTCACGACGCGCGACCGCTCGATCGGTGCGCGGCTGGCCGGTGCGCTGCAGCGAAGCCCCGAGCCACGCCACATCCCGCGCGTGCGCTACGAGCTCAGCGGATCGGCCGGGCAGAGCCTGGGTGCCTTCGCGGTGACCGGCATGCGCATCGAGGTCACCGGCGAGGCGAACGACTACGTCGGCAAGGGCCTGTCGGGCGCGACCGTCGTCGTGCGCCCGGCCGGTGAACGCCAGGACCAGGCCGTCGCCGGGAACGTGTGCCTGTTCGGGGCGACCGGCGGCACGCTCCACCTGGTCGGCCGCGCCGGCATGCGCTTTGCCGTGCGCAACTCGGGGGGGCGGGCGGTGGTCGAGGGGATCGGCGCCCACGGCTGCGAGTACATGACCGGCGGCGCGGTGGTCATCCTCGGGTCCATCGGACCCAACTTCGGCGCCGGCATGACCGGCGGACGGGCCTACCTGCTCGACGCCGACCTCGAACGGCTGAGCTCGGGCGTGGCCGCCCGGCCGCTCGACGACGACGACCGAACGCTCCTCGAGCTGCTCGCGGCCCATTCCGGCGAGGGCAGCCGGCTGGCCGCCACGATCCTCGGCGACTGGGCAGGCTGGCGGACCCGGTTCGCGGTGATCGAGCCGATGGTCAGCCAGGCTCCGGTGTCGGTCGAGCCGCTGGCGATGGCTCGATGAGCCGGTAGCCCAGGGCGCGCACGGGAGTCGGCACCGCCGCATCGGCGTCGCGAAGCTTCGACCGCAGGCGTGCGAGGTGCGGCTTGATCCACAGCGGGTCCGGGTCCGGCTCTCCCCGCCAGCCGGCGCGCAGCAGCTCGGCGTGCGTGACGAGGTCTCCTCGAGCCGCGACGAGCGCCTCGAGCAGCGCGAACTCGATCGGCGTCAGCGGCAGCAGCCGGTCCCCGGCCCACGCCTCGTGGCGGCGCTGGTCGATGCGCACCGACCCCGCCGACGTCGATGCCGGCGTCGACGGGCGGCGCCGCGTCACGGCGCGGATGCGGGCCAGGAGCTCGTCCTTGCCGAAGGGCTTGGTGACGTAGTCGTCGGCCCCGGCGTCGAGCGCCTCGACCTTGGCCGTCTCCTCGCCCTCGCCGGAGAGGATGATGATCGGCGTCGGCCCGCGGCGGCGGATCTCGCGACAGACGGCGACGCCGTCGAGGCCCGGCATGGCGAGGTCCAGGATGACGAGGTCGGGCGCCTCTTCGTCGTAGCGCCGCAGGGCCTCGTGGCCGTCGTAGGCGGCACTCACCCGATGGCCGACGCTGCCGACGAGGGCCGCCACCGCTCCGATCATGGCCGGCTCGTCGTCGATGACCAGGATGCGCAGGCTCATGGCGCACCGACCGCTTCAGGGAGCGCGGTCACGAACTGGCTGCCGCCCGCCGGCTTGTCCTCGATCCACAGCCGCCCGCCCATGGCCGCCACCAGGCGCCGCGCGGCGAAGAGGCCCACGCCGGTCCCCGGCTTGTCGGTCCCCGCGTCGAGCCGCACGAAGGGCTCGAACACGCTCTCGCGCATCTCGGATGGCACTCCCGGGCCGTCGTCGCCGACCGCGACGTGGACCTCGCCGTCGGCGCTCCAGTCGGCCACCACGATCTCGGCGCCCGGCGGCGCGTACTTGGCGGCGTTCTCCAGGAGCAGCTCGAGGACCTGGGCCAGCCGCGCGGGATCGCCCAGCGCCGGGCGCGAGTCGCGCGCGTAGCGCTCCAGCCGGTGCCGGCGCAGCAGCGGCGCGAGGCGGGTCAGCACCTCGTCGATCACCACGCCGACGTCGAATACCCTGCGCTCCACGGTCAGCAGCCGGTCGGCCCGCACGGTGTCGAGGATGGCGTCGACAAGGTCGTTCAGGCGCAGGAGCTGGCCGGTCGCCGCCTCGTGCCAGGTCGCGACCTCGTCCCTGCTGCCGGCGCCCTCGGCCAGCAGGTCAAGGTAGGCGCGCACCACGGCCAGCGGCGTGCGCAGCTGGTGGGTGACGACGGCGATCAGCTCGGCCCGGGCCTGGTCCACGCTGCGCAGCCCGTCGAGCTGGGCCTCGGTCTCGAGGTGCAGCCGCCGCCGCTCCACGACGCCGGCGAGGAGCGCTGCGATGGTCGATAGCCGGCGGACCTCCGCGGGCTGGAAGTCACGCCGCGCGACGGTCTTGACGTTGAGCACGCCGACCACCCGGTTCGTGACCTCCAGCGGGACCGCCAGGATCGAGGTGAAGCGCTCGTGGTCGACGCCACGGATCCATGCGCAGCGCGGGTCGTTGGCGAGGTCGGTGCTGACGACCGGACCGCGCTCCTTCGCCGACAGCCCAGTGATGCCCTGCCCGATCTCCAGCCGCGCCACGCCGATGTGCTCTCGGTCCACCCCATTCGTGGCTGCCAGCGTCAGCCCTGCGCCGTCGCGGTCGACGAGGTAGAGGGAGCAGACCTCGGCGTCCATCGCCACCGTGCTGCGGTCGACGATGAGCTGCATCAGCTCGTCCCACGTCTGCGCACCGGCCGCGAGCTGCACGATCTCGCGCAGCGCGCCGAGCTCGGCGGGGTCGGTGCCTGTCGGCTCTGTGCTCGTGGCCACGTCGGAAGCATGCCCGATCCGGGCCGTTGGGTCACGCGCCGCGAAGCGCCGCTCAGCGGCGCCATCTCTACATGCCGGTGACGGTGACCTCGTCGAGGACCTCCTCGACCCCGACGACGTCGCCCACCATGCCCAGGATCTCGTCGAGCACGTCGACCGACTCCACCTCGCCGCGCACGTGGACGCGGGCACCGGTCACCGCGATCCGGATGCGGTCGCCGGCGAGCACGTCGGACGAGCGAAGGGCCTCGAGGACGTCGGCCTGCAGCTCGTCGTCGCGCGGGAGTCCACCCTCGCTCGACTGGATGCCGTCCTCGCGCTCGAGCTCGCCCGCGTCGGAGCCGTCGGTGCCGGCGTAGTCGACGCCCTCGGCACCGCGGGCTTCGCTCATGACGCGGTCAACCGGCGGGACGTAGGGCAGGCCCTCTTCGCGGGCCACGAGGTAGTCGTCGGTCACGCCGGAGCTCGGCTCGTCGAGCAGGTCGCCACTGTCCTCCGACGGCAGCGGCTGCCGTCCGGATCGGTCATCCATCATCGGTTCACCTCCAGTGTCCGCCCGTGGGCAAGCGGTGTGCCGCTAGGATGCGCCGATGGGCCCCGATGCGCTCCTCGCTTCACTGCGCGCGATCGTGGGCGACCGCCACTGCCTGACCGATCCGGCGCTGCGCGCCTCGTTCGAGAGCGATTGGACGCGCCGGTACCACGGCGAGGCCCTCGCGGTCGTACGGCCCGCGTCGACCCACGAGGTGGCCGCCGTGCTGCGCGCGTGCTCCGAGGCCGGCGTGGGTGTCGTCCCGCAGGGCGGGAATACCGGGCTCGTCGGTGGATCCGTGCCGCGCGGCGGCGAGGTCGTCGTCAGCCTGCTGCGGCTCGACGCGGTCGGCGAAGTGGACGCCGTTGCCGGCGAGGTGACCGTCGGTGCGGGGGCGACGCTGGCGGCCGCGCAGCGAGCGGCGGGGTCGGCCGGCTGGGACGTGGGAGTCGATCTGGGTGCCCGCGACTCCGCGACCATCGGGGGCATGGTCGCCACCAACGCCGGCGGCGTGAACGTCGTCCGCCACGGCCCGATGCGCTCTCGGGTGCTCGGCTTCGAGGCGGTCCTGGCCGATGGATCGGTCGTCCGGCGGCTGCCAGGCATGCCGAAGGACAACACCGGCTACGACCTCGGCGGCCTGCTGGCCGGCAGCGAGGGCACCCTGGCCGTCATCACCGCGGTGCGGCTGCGCCTCGTGCCGCGGCTGCACCGCAGGGCGGTGTGCGTGATCGGCTTCGCCGATGCTGACGACGCCGTGGCGACTGCCGGGCTGCTGCGGCGCACCCTGGCATCGGTCCTGGCGCTCGAGCTGTTCACCAGTGCCGGCCTCGATCTCGTCATGCGCCACGCGGCGGTCGCCGCCCCGTTCGCGGCGCGCAGCCCGATCTACCTGCTGGTCGAGGTCGGCTCCGACGAGACCGATCCGGCCGACGGCCTGTTCGCCGCGCTCGCGTCGCTGGCCGTCGACGAGGCGCGGGTTGCGGTCGCTACCGACGCCGATGCCCGCCACCGCCTTTGGCAGTTGCGTGAGCGGCACACCGAGGTCATCAACGCCGAGGGCGTGCCGCACAAGCTCGACGTGTCCGTGCCCGCGGCGCGCTACGCGGAGCTCGTCGAGCGTGCGCCACTGGCGGTCGCGGCGGTCGCGCCGTCGGCGCGCACGATCGTCTACGGCCACGTCGGCGATGGCAACCTGCACGTCAACGTGCTCGGCCCGGCCCCGGACGACGATGCGGTCGACGACGCGGTGCTCGGCCTGGTGCTCGAGCTCGGCGGCAGCGTCAGC
>CAYVCE010000183.1:0-5769 GCA_964449915.1 uncultured Steroidobacteraceae bacterium
CGCGAGGTGATGCTGCCGCTGCTCATGCTGCCGGTCCTGGCGCCGCTGCTGCTCGCTGCGGTGAATGCGACCGCAGCCGCCCTCGCCGGCGACCCGTTCGGCGAGCTTGGGGCGTGGCTCCAGCTGCTCGTCGCCTTCGACGTCATCATGCTGGTGGCAGGGCTGGCCACCTATGGCTACCTGCTGGAGGACGGATGACGACGCGCATCCTCGGACTCGTGGCGCTCGGCGCGGTGGCGGTCATGACCGCCGTCGCCCTGTTCGTGGTGCCCGCCGACCTCAACCAGGGCGACGCGCAGCGGATCATGTATCCCCATGTCGCGTCGGCCTGGCTGGCGTACCTGTCGTTCGGCGTCACCGCGCTGGCAGGCATCGGCTGGCTGTGGAAGCGCGACCTGCGATTCGATGCTCTCGCGCTGGCCGGCGCCGAGATCGGCGTCGTCTTCACCGCCTTCGCGATCTGGGGCGGCATGATGTGGGGCCGCCCGATCTGGGGCGTCTTCTGGCAGTGGGAGGACCCGCGCCTGACGACGACCGCCCTGCTGCTGGCCCTCTACGTCGGCTACCTCCTCCTGCGTCGGTTGACCGATGACCCGGAGCGCCGCGCGACACGTGCCGCCATCGTCGGCATCGTGGCCGCCGTCGACATCCCGATCGTCCACTTCAGCGTCGAGTGGTGGCGCGGGCTGCACCAGACCGCCACGATCGCCTCCCCCGAGCGCGTGCTCGACCCGGCCGCGCCGATGGCGTTCGTGGGCACGCTGCTCGCCACGCTCGCTGCGTTCACCCTGGCCTGGCTGTACCTCATGATCCGACGCTACCAGCTGGCCCGCGCGGAGGTCCTGCGCGAGGAAGCACGACGCCTGGATCGGATCGTCGCCGCCCGCAACGCGCAGGTGGCCCGATGACCGACGTCGGCTACGTGATGGCCGCCTACGCGGTCATCCTCGGCGGCCTGGGGCTCTACACGGCGAGCCTCTGGCACCGCCTCCGCGCGGCTCGCGATCGCGACGACGAGGCGCGATGACGGTCTCGGCCCCCACCGAGCCGATGCTCCCGCCGCGACGGCGGCCGTGGGGAATCCTGGTCCTCGTGGTGGTGGTGCTGGCGGTCATCGCCTACCTGGCCTTCAGCAGCATCGGCACCGCGCTCGTGTACTACCTGACTCCCACCGAGCTGCTGGCGCGCGGCGAGGCGGCGTTCGGCGACACCGTCCGGCTCGGCGGCCAGGTGCAGGTCGGCAGCGTCGAAGGCCCCGCCACCGATCTGCGCTTCGTGCTGACCGACGGCAGTGCGTCGATCCCGGTGCACTCGACCGTGGCCCCGACGCGCTCGTTCCGCGAGGGAAGCGGCGCGGTCGTCGAAGGCTCGCTCACCGCCGACGGCGTCTTCGAGGCGACCCAGGTCATCGTCAAGCACGACGAGAACTACGAGGCGCCCGCCCCAGGTAGCCAACCCTCGGATCGCGCCTTCCGGCCGGGTGACGAGCCGTGATCGTGCGCGCCCGATGCATCGGCGGTTTCGCGCGTGAGCCGGTCGACAGGCGGCGTTTGTCCGCTGCGCCGGACATCGGTGAGCGTGAAGGGCGCCTCGCGGTGCCCTACGTGCGTGTCGGTGCTCGCTCCAGTGGTCAAACCGCGCCCGGAACCGGCCATCGGTCGACATTGACCGATCGATCGGCCGCGAGGCCGTCCGGATGACCCCGACCATCGGTCATGCCGCGATCCTGGTGGGCCTGGCGCTCACCGCCTACGCCATCGTGGCGTTCGTGGTGGCGGCCCGCACCGGCGACCCGCGGCTGGCGGTGAGCGCGCGTCGGGCGGTCATCGGCTCGTTCGCGGCCGCCCTCACCGGCTGCGCGGCGATGGTCATCTCGCTGCTGAGCCACGACTTCAGCGTCCTTTACGTGGCCGAGAACAACGCCACCACCACGCCGCCCTTCATCGGCGCCATCAGCCTGTGGGCCGCGCTCGAGGGCTCGATCCTGTTCTGGGTGCTGCTGGCGACGGGCTGGGCGAGCCTCGTCCTGTATCGCTACCGCGATCGGCATCGGGCGCTCATGCCGTGGGTCGGCGCGACTCTGGCGAGCGTGAACCTGTTTTTCTTCGCCGTCATGACATGGCCGGGGAACCCGTTCACGCTCACCGCCCCGGTCGCGGCCGAAGGGCTCGGTCCAAACGCCCTGCTCCAGAACCACCCGTTCATGGCGCTCCACCCGCCGCTGCTGTACCTGGGCTACACCGGGATGGCGGTGCCGTTCGCGTTCGGGGTGGCGGCCCTCATCACGCGGCGGCTCGACGAGGGATGGCTGCGCATCGTGCGGCGCTGGACGCTGGTGCCGTGGATCTTCCTGACCCTCGGCATCACCGCCGGCGCGTGGTGGAGCTACGAGGTGCTCGGCTGGGGCGGCTACTGGGCCTGGGATCCGGTCGAGAACGCCGCCCTGCTGCCGTGGCTGACCGCCACCGCCTTCGTGCACTCGGCCATGGTCGCCGAGCGTCGCGGCGGCCTGCGCATCTGGACCAGCGCGCTGGTCATCGCGACCTTCACCCTGACCCTGGTCGGCACCTTCCTGACTCGTTCCGGCGTGGTTGCCAGCGTCCACTCGTTCACCCAGTCCGCCATCGGACCGTGGTTCCTGGGGGCCATCCTGCTGGCCCTCGGCGCCTCGCTGGCGCTGCTCGTCTGGCGGCTGCCTGAGCTCATCGGCGGCGGGCGGTCCTCGGAACTCGTGAGCCGAGAGTCGGCCTTCCTGCTCAACAACGTCCTGTTCCTGGGCCTGACCTTCGCGGTGCTGTTCGGCACGCTGCTGCCGATGCTGGTGGTCGCCACCTCCGGCGAGACGATCAGCGTCGGCGCCCCGTGGTTCAACACCGTCAACGCGCCGATCTTCATCGCCCTCCTGTTCCTCATGGGCGTCGGTCCGGCGCTGCCGTGGGGACGCGCCTCGTGGCCGACGCTGCGGGACCGGTTCGCGCTGCCGCTCATCGTGGCCGTGGTGGTCGCTGCCGGCGCCCTGGGTCTCGGCCTGCGCGATCCCGGGTCGCTCGGCACGCTTTGGCTGGCCGCGTTCGTGGCCACTGTGCTGCTCGACGAGGTGGTGCGCGGCGCCCGCGTCCGCGGTCGAGTGCGCGGCGAGGATGCGCTGACCGCCGCGTGGCGGCTCACGACCCGCAACCGGCGGCGCTACGGTGGCTACACCGTCCACCTCGGCGTGCTGGTCATGGCCGTCGCAGTGGCCATCTCATCGGGGCTGGCGACCGATGTCACCGTGACGGTCATGCCGGGCGAGACGGCGCGCATCGGCGCCTACCAGGTCCGCCACGACCGCCTGGTGGTCGAGCCGCTGGCGGCCGACGCGCGCGTGATCGAGACCCGCGCAGAGTTGACCTACAGCGGACCGCAGTCGGGCTCGCTGCGCACCGCGCTGCGCGACTATCCCAACTCGCCGACCGCCATCGCCACGCCGGCGGTGCGAACCTCGCTCGGCGAGGACCTGTACGTCACGCTCCTGGCCTCGGACCCCGCGACGCAGGCGGTGACGCTCCACCTGTTCGTGAACCCGCTGGTGGTCTGGATCTGGATCGGCGGCGTCATCGTCGGCATCGGCTCCGCGTTCGCCATCTGGCCCGAGCGCAGGCCGGCGGTGCAGGCGGCGGCCGAGCCGCGGCGGGCGCCATCGGTCAGCCCGGTGGAGGGGTCCTGATGGGACGCCTGCGCTGGTTGCTCGTCCCGCTCGTGGTGCTGCCGCTGGGCTGGCTGCTGTTCACCGGATTCGGCCGCGACCCGCGCGAGGTGGCGTCGCCGCTCATCGGCGCGCCGGCGCCGGCCTGGACGCTGACCACGCTCGACGGCGAGGAGCTCGGGACCGATGACCTGGCCGGCCGCCCGTACCTCGTCAACTTCTGGGCCAGCTGGTGCGTGCCGGCCTGCGTCGACGAGCACCCGGTCCTCGCCGCCGCGCACGAGCGCTACGGCGACGAGGTCGCCATCATCGGCGTGCTGTACCAGGACGACCCGACCAGCGCCGAGGGCTTCCTTGCCCGCTACGGCGACGCCGGCTACGCACACGTCAACGACGTCGATGGACGCCTGGCAATCGACTACGGCGTCACCGGGCCGCCGGAGACCTTCTTCGTCGACGCGGACGGCATCGTGCGCGAGCGCGAGTGGGGTCCCCTGACCGATGCGGACCTGGCCGAGCACATGGCCTCCATCATCCCGGGGGCCGACCGATGAGCCGCCAGCTGCCGGTCGTGGCCGTCGGCGCGCTGCTGGCGCTGCTGGCGATCGGGGTGGTGCTGGCGGTGCGGCCGGGGCCGGCTCCCACGATGACGGAACGGGCCGACGCGCTGGCGCGCGAGCTGCGCTGCCCGGACTGCCAGGGCCTCTCCGTCGCCGATTCGCCCACCCGCTCGGCGCGCGAGATCCTGCGCCAGGTCGCGGAGCTCCTCGCGGGCGGGGCCACCGAGTCCGAGGTACGAGACCACTTCGTTGCGCGCTACGGCGCGTGGATCCTGCTCGCGCCGAGCTCGCCGCTGCCATGGGTGGTGCCGATCGCGTTCGTGCTTGCCGCAGTCGCCGGGCTGGTCGCATGGTTGGCGCGCCGCAGCCCGCCAACCCCGGTGCAGGGTGCGCCATACAGCGCGAAGGAACGGCGCCGGCTGCACGAGGAGGCGGAGGCGCTCGATGCCTGAGCCACTCGTTCTCCTGGTCGGCCTGCTGGTCGCGGGAGCCATCGTGCTTGCCCCGCTCCGGCGCCCGGCCCGGCGTGCTTCTCGAGGCTCCGACGAGCGCGACGCGGCTGCGGTGCGCCATCGCGTGGCGCTCGAGTCGTTGCGTGATGTCGAGGCCGATCGCCGCGCCGGTTCGCTGGACGTGGCTGCCTACGCGGAGCAGCTGGGCGAGGCAGAGGAGCGGGCCGCTGCGACTCGCGCGGCGCTCGATGCAGCGGAGCGGCAACGCGCGGCGCCCGGCCGGCACGCGTCCGGTGCACGTGCCGGCGTCATCGGCGCGGCTGCGGTCGGCGTCGCACTGCTGGCAGGCGCGCTGGTGCCGGCCACCGGGATCACCAACGGGACGGTGGTCAACCAGGGCCTCGCCGACGCGCGGAACGTGGAGGCGTCACGCCAGGCCCTCATCGTGGAGCTGCTCGATGCCCTGGCAGACGATCCGGAGGACACCGAGGTGCTCTCGGACCTGGCCGATGCCTACCTTGCCGGCTCGACCAGCGACGACCTCGTGCGGGCCGCCGTCTCGCTGCAGGTGCTCATCGGCCTCGAGCCGGAGCGCGCGGACGCGTACGAGCGGATCGTGTCCGCCTACCTTCGTGCCGGCGATCACGCCAACGCGCGCGCGGCGCTCGACGCCTACGCTGAGCTCGACGACGCGGATTCGGTGGAGGTGGCGTTCTTCGACGGGCTCATCGCGCTGCGCGGCGAGAACGATGCCGCCGCCGCGGCCGAGGCCTTCGGCCTGTTCCTGGAGCTGGCGCCGGACGACCCGCGCGCGGGCATGGTTCGCGGCCTGCGCGACGAGGCCGGCGCGGAGTAGGCCCGGAGCGTCAGCGGCCCGCGACGACCTGCTCGAGCATGCGCTTCAGCGCGCCGAGATCGTCGGGCGCCAGCCGGTCGAGGAAGTGAGTCGCGACGCCGCGCAGATGGGTGGGGGAGGCGCGGCGCAGGCGAGCGACACCCGCATCGGTCAGCGCTGCCCACTGGCCGCGGCGATCCGATTCGCACGTCTCGCGCGCAACGAGCCCCCCGGCCA
>CAYVCE010000184.1:0-5361 GCA_964449915.1 uncultured Steroidobacteraceae bacterium
GCCGACCGCCAGACCGGCCAGGTAGGCGGCCCCGAGGGCCGTCGTCTCCGCCACCTCGGGCCGCTCGACCGCGACGCCCAGGATGTCGGCCTGGAACTGCATCAGGTCATTGTTCACGACGGCGCCGCCGTCGACCTTCAGCTCCTTGAGCTTCACGCCGGAGTCGGCTTCCATGGCCTCCAGGACTTCCCGGGTCTGGTACGCCATCGAGTCGACCGTGGCCCGCGCGATGTGCTCGATGGTCGAGCCGCGCGTCAGGCCCATGATCGCTCCGCGAGCGTACTGATCCCAGTAGGGCGCGCCGAGGCCGACGAAGGCCGGCACCATGTAGACGCCCTCGGTGTCGGCGACCTTGCCGGCCAGCTTCTCGACGTCGGCCGAACTGGTGATGACCTTCAGCCCGTCGCGGATCCACTGCACCGCCGCGCCGGCGATGAAGACGGACCCCTCGAGCGCGTAAGTCACCTTGCCGCCGTAGCCCCAGGCCACCGTCGTCAGCAGGCCGTTCTTGGACGGCACCGCCTCCTCGCCGGTGTTGATCAGCATGAAGGCACCCGTGCCGTAGGTCTGCTTGGCCATGCCCGGCTCGAAGCAGGCCTGCCCGAAGGTGGCCGCCTGCTGGTCGCCGGCGTCGCCGGCGATCTTCAGCGAGCCGCCGAGGAGGGTCGTCTCGCCGTACACCTCGCTCGATGGGCGCGGCTGCGGCATCATCGCGCGCGGGACGTTCATGATCCCGAGCAGCTCGTCGTCCCAGTCGAGCGTGTGGATGTTGAACAGCAGAGTGCGGCTGGCATTCGAGTAGTCGACCACGTGGACCCGGCCCTCGGTGAGACGCCAGATCAGGAAGCTGTCGACGGTCCCGAACAGCAGCTCGCCGGCCTCCGCACGCTCCTGCGCGCCGGGATTGTTCGTCAGGATGTGGCGGATCTTCGTGCCGCTGAAGTAGGCATCCACCGGGAGGCCGGTCTTGTCGCGGAACGTCGCCTCGTGGCCGGCAGCCTTGAGCTCGTCGCAGTAGCCCGCCGTGATGCGGCTCTGCCAGACGATCGCGTTCTGGACCGGCTTGCCGGTGCTCTTGTCCCAGACGACGGTCGTCTCGCGCTGGTTGGTGATGCCGATGGCGGCGATGTCGTCGGGCGACGCCCCGGAGTCCGCGATCACCTTCTTGGCGACCGCCAGCTGCGAGTCCCAGATCGCCTCGGGGTCGTGCTCGACGTGCCCCGGAGACGGGTAGATCTGGGGGAACTCCTGGTTGGCGGTGGTGTGGATCGTGCCGTCCGCGGTGAACAGGATGGCTCGGCTCGAGGTCGTCCCCTGGTCGAGCGCCAGGACGTACTTGGCCATGTCGATCGCAACCTTTCCTTTCGCGATACTCCGGTGCGTGTGCTTTCAGCCCTCGGCGACGGCGTCGCGGAGGGACTCGAGCAGGATCGTGGTCGAGGTGGCCCCCGGGTCCTGGTGGCCGGCCGACCGCTCCCCGAGGTAGCTGGCGCGCCCCTTGCGCGCCACGAGCGGCGTCGCCCGGTCCCGCCCCTCGGCGGCAGCGGCCGCGGCGGCGGCCAGGGCGGCGCCGATCCCCTCGCCTGCGGCGCCGTCGTAGGCGTCGGCGGCCGGCGCCAGGGCGTCGACCATGGTCTTGTCGCCCAGCTCGGCCTTGCCGCGGTGGACGACGCCCTCCAGGCCGGCGCGCAGCGCGGCCCCCAGCCCGAGGGCGTCGACCGCCGTGGCGTCGCCGAACGCGGTCGCCAGGCGGAGGAAGAACGTGCCGTACAACGGCCCGGACGCGCCTCCCACGGTCGAGATGAGGGTCATGCCGACCCCCTTCGCCGCCGCCCCGAGGTCCTCGGCGGCCGCGCCGTCGAGCTTGGCGAGCACGGCGCTGAAGCCGCGGTCCATGTTGATGCCATGATCGGCGTCGCCGATCGCCGAGTCGAGCCGGGTGAGCTCGTCCCGGGCATCGTGGATCCGTCCCGCGAACAGCCGCAGGAAGCGCCGGAAGGCGTCCACGTCGAAGCCGTTCATCGGCGACGAGCGCGCACGCGTCTCAGACGCCCCAGCGCAGCGCCGGCGTGAGCACGGGCGCGTCCCAGAGGCGGGTCATCTCGTCGTCGAGCTTGAGCAGGGTGATCGAGCACCCGGCCATCTCGAGGCTCGTGATGTAGCTGCCCACCAGGTTGCGCTCGATCGTCACGCCCCGGTCGCGACACATGGCGGCGACCTTGTTGAAGACGACGTAGAGCTCGATGAGCGGCGTGCCGCCCATGCCGTTCACGAAGGCCAGCACGCGGTCGCCGGAGCTGAACGGCAGGTCGTCGAGGATCGGCGTCAGGAGCGCCTCCGTGATCTCGTCGGCGCTCGCCAGCTTGCGCCGCTCGCGCCCGGGCTCCCCGTGAATCCCGACCCCGACCTCCATCTCGTCGTCGCCGATCTCGAACGTCGGCTTGCCGGCGGCCGGCACCGTGCACGACGTGAGCGCCATGCCCATGCTGCGCACGTTGTCCTGCACCCGCTGGCACAGGGCGGTCACCGCAGCGAGGTCCTGCCCCTCCTCCGCTGCCGCGCCCACGATCTTCTCGGCGAGCACGGTGCCGCCCACGCCGCGGCGGCCCGCCGTGTAGAGCGAGTCCTGCACGGCAACGTCGTCGGCGATGACGACCGACGTCACCTCGATGCCCTCGGCCTGGGCCAGCTCGGCGGCCAGCTCGAAGTTCATGATGTCGCCGGTGTAGTTCTTCACGATGTGGAGGACGCCCGCTCCTCCGTCGACCGCCTTGGTGGCAGCCAGCATCTGGTCCGGTACCGGCGACGTGAAGACGGCGCCCGGGCATGCCGCGTCGAGCATGCCGCGCCCAACGAACCCGCCGTGCATCGGCTCGTGGCCCGAGCCGCCCCCGGAGATGACCCCCACCTTGCCCTGGCGCGGCGCATCGGCGCGCACCACCACGTTCGGCTCGATCACCCGCAACAGGTCGCCGTGCGCGGCAACCATGCCGGCCAGCGCCTCGTCAACGACCGCATCGGGCGCATTGATGAGCTTCTTCATCGATGGACAGCTCCCTTCTCATGCATACCGGGACCGATACGGACGCGGCGGGCTGCCCCGCCGCGTCCGTCGCGTCGACGAGGGATCAGGCCATGAGGTAGTTCGTGAAGACGGCGTTGTAGGCGAGCGCGCCAAGGACGCCGCCGATGATCGGCCCGACCACCGGGATCCAGCTGTAGGACCAGTCGGACTCGCCCTTGCCGGCGATCGGCAGGACGGCGTGCGCGATCCGCGGCCCGAGGTCGCGGGCCGGGTTGATCGCATAGCCGGTCGGTCCGCCGAGCGACAGCCCGATGCCCCACACCAGGAAGCCGACAAGCAGCGCCGCGAGGCCCGGCCCGAGCTCGTTGCTCGTGATGGCCAGCACGCCGAACACCAGCATGAAGGTGCCGATGATCTCGCTGATCAGGTTCGAGGTCGTGTGGCGGATCGCCGGGCCGGTGGAGAAGACCGCGAGCTTGAGGCCCGGATCCTCCGTCTCTGCCCAATGCGGCATGTAATGCAGCCAGACGACGACGGCGCCGATGAAGGCACCCAGGAACTGGCCGCCGAGGTACCACGGCACGAGGTCCCAGCCGGTCAGCCCGATCGCGGCCAGCCCGATCGTCACCGCCGGGTTGATATGTGCCCCGGTCAGCCCGCCGACCGCGTACACGCCCACCGCGACGGCGAGCGCCCACCCGGTGGTGATCACGATCCAGCCCGAGTTCTGGGCCTTGGACCTGGCGAGGAGGACGCCGGCGACGACACCGTCGCCGAGGATGATCAGGAGTCCAGTGCCGACGGTCTCGGCAAGGAAGATCTGGAAGCCATCTGTGAGCATGCCCAGTTCCCTCTCGGTGCGGAATGGCTCGATCGCCGGCCGTCGCGGTCATGGCCGGAAGCACGTCGAATCAGATCGGCGACGTCCACCTCCTTCGACGCTGCCCCCGAGGCGGCGAGGCGCTCACCGATCAGTGCGAGTCGGGATCGTGTTCCTGGCCGCGCGCGAAGTCACCCTGCAGCTCGTCGGCGTGCTCGTGGCCAGCATCGCGCTCCTGCCCCTCGGCGAAGTCGCCGGCTCGCTCGTCGTGCACGCTCGAGTGGCCGGTCTGCTGACCCTCGGCGAAATCGCCACGGTGCTCCTTCTCGCCGGTCTCTCCCTCGACCTCCTGGCCGGTGGAGAAGCGACCTTGCTCGTCGTGCTCGTCGTGCTCGCCGTGGTCGTGGTGCTCGTGCTCGCCGTGGTCGTGGTGGTGACCGTGGTCGTCGTGGGAATGTTCGCCCATGTGCCCCGGGTCTCCCAGCGATTCGTAGGGGACCATTGTGAACCGGTGGTCAAGCGGTCCTCGGGCTGCGGAATCAGTGGCGCGCGATCCGCCCGCGAAGCATGCGAAAGCCGACCTGCAGCGCGAAGACGACGACCGCGACGGCAATTCCCAGGTAGAGCGCGAAGGGCATGCTGTGGAACTGGAGGCTGAAGGCCAGGTAGCCCGCCGCCAGCGCAATCAGGGTCGTCATCACCAGGAAGCGCGTGGTGAAGCTGCCCGGCGTCGACGCCCTCGTCTGGCGAGCGGCACGCCGCGCGGCGTTGCGCTCGGCGCGCGCCCTGGCAGCCGGCGGGAGCGATGGCCCTCGCTCCATGTTGCGCATCATGCGCTCGTAGTTGCGCCGCTCCTCGCGTGACATCGTGCGCAGTCTAGCGAACGATCAGGCGCGCGGATCGGTCGTGCGCGGAGGCGGTCGCCGCCGGCCGGACGGTCCCATCCCCCCGGTGCCGGGATAGTCGACCTTGAGCTGCACGGGGTCCGAGCCGAAGACGGCGGTCAGGAACCAGTCCAGCGCGACCCGCGCCTTGCCGCCGATGCCCGGCACGCGGCTCCAGTAGTAGCCGCGCCACATGAACCACGCGAGCCAGCCGCGGACCCGGATGCCGAAGACCACGCCGACCCCGGTGCGATGCCCGATGCTGGCCAGCGTGCCGATCGTGCGATAGCGGAACGGCTCCACCCGGTCGGGTCGCCGGTCGATGCCGGCCATGATGTTGCGTGCCAGCCGCTTCGCCTCGCGCACGGCATTCTGGGCGGTCGGCGCGTGGTGGGTGCCCTGCTCGTCGGCGTTCGGGATCAGCGCGCAGTCGCCGATCGCCCAGACGCCCTCGCGGCTCGTCTGCATCGCCGGCGTCACGATGGCGCGCCCGGCCCGGTCGACCTCGATCCCCGCCTCCCTGACCACGGGCGATGGCTGGACGCCGCCGGTCCAGATGACCGTGCGCGTGGCAATGACCTCCCCCTCGCCAATGACGACCGAGCCCTCGCGCACTTCCCGGATCGGCGTGC
>CAYVCE010000185.1:0-19647 GCA_964449915.1 uncultured Steroidobacteraceae bacterium
TCGATGGCCCTGGCCAGCCACCTCTTCACCGGCCGTCAGCGCGCCACGGCGCTGGGGGTGGAGGGTGCGGCGACCTACATCGGCATGGCGATCGGTCCCGCCTACGGCGCCTGGGTGCTGCTGAACTTCAACCTGCCGATCCCCGGGCTGGACCTCGCCAACTGGCAGTGGATCTTCCTGCTCAACGTGCCGATCGGGATCGTGACCCTGCTCCTCATCTACGTCGTGGCGGGCGGCATCGAGACGCCCCGGGTGCGGGATCGGCTCGACCTCGGCGGCGCCCTGCTCCTGAGCGTCGCGCTCGTGGCCGGCATCGGCGCGATCACCGTCTCCGGCGCGAACGGCTGGGCGGATCCGCTGGTCATCGGCGGCCTGGTGGTCGGGGCGCTCGCCTTCGCGGCCTTCTGCTGGCTCGAGCTGCGGAGCGCGTCACCGCTCGTCGACCTGCGGCTGTTCCGCGACCGGGCGTTCAGCGCGGCGAACGGCGTGAGCCTGCTCACCGGCTACACCCTGGCCACGGCCATCATCGGCGGCCCGGTGTTCGTCAACCGCGTCCTGTTCGGCACCGATGCGCAGGCCTCGACGCTGCTGACGGCGCTGACCCTGGCGATCGCGATCGGCGCGCTGGTCGGCGGACTGGTGTCGGGGTTCATCGGGGAGCGGATCGTCGCCGTGGCGGGCGTGGTCGCGACCGCCGCGGGCCTGTGGCTGGCGCTCGGCTGGGGGGTCGACACGGAGCTCGATCGGCTCGTGCGCGACCTCGCCATCTTCGGTGCCGGCTTCGGGCTCACCGTGTCGCCGCGCGCCACGGCGGCGGTTGAGGCGGCCGGCGCCGGCGCCTACGGGGTGGCGAGCGCCATGCTCCAGATCACGCGGACGATCGGCATGAGCATCGGGCTCGCGCTGCTGACCTCGATCGGCCAGAACCGGATCGACGAGCTTTCCGCGCTCATCTCCGACCCGGTGCTGCGCGACCAGCTCGTCGTCGAGCTGGGACGTCCCGAGTTCGTCGGCGTCGACCCCCAGGCGTCGCTCGCGCTGGTGGCGGTGCTGGAGACCTGGTCGCAGGGCCAATCGGCGGAGGTGCTGCGCTTGATCGTGGGGATCGCGCTGGTCGTCGCGGTCGTCACGCTGCTGCCGGCGTGGTTCGTCCGCGGCCGCCGGGAGCCCACCGGGCAACCGGCGGGCTGACTCACGAGCTCGGGATCGGATCGGCGACGATCACGAGCTCCCCCCAGTTGCGGTTGTAGCCCTGCGAGGTCTGGAGCGTGAGCCGCTCATAGGGGGTCGGCTGCGTCCAGAACACGCCCTCCTCGCAGTCGTCGTGGATCTGGAGGGCCAGCGGTGGGTCGGGCGGGTTCAGGTTCGGGTCGGCGAAGGGGTCCGGGCAGGCCACGTTGGGGCGCACCTCGGTCACGACGTAGCGCAGGACCTGGCCGTCCGACATCTGGATCAGCACCTCCGCGCCGGGTTGCACGTTCCAGAGCGGCTTGAACAGGCCGAGCACGGCGTGGGCGAAGATGAACGAGTTCGTGTTCCGCCCCGGCTGGGTGCCGCCCGACAGGATGTACGCGGCGTCCGACGGCGGAAAGCCGTCGGTGTCGGGGCCCTCGGACTGCCGGACGGCGACCCGGACGCCAACCGCTGGGACGTCCAGCTGCACCGCGGTGACGTCGTCGGGCAACGGCGTGCGCGTCGGGCTCGGCGACGCTTCAGCGGTCTCCGACGGCGACGCCGATGCGCTGGGTGCGGTCGTCGGGGTGGGCGTCGCCTCGGCCACGGGCGTCGGGGTCACGATCGGCGGCAGGGTGGCCACGGCTTCGCCGTCGAGGTCGAGCGTGCCGATGATAATGAGGACGATTCCCGCCACCCCCAGGATGATCGGCAGCGCCCATGAGGAGAGGCGATTCACAGTGAGCGAGTCTAGCCGGAGCCCGGCTGCGACGCTGTCGGCCGCGCTCGCCGTCGCACGCTCCGCACTGGGCGCGGCCCCGGCCGGCCTGCTGGCCGACTTCGACGGCACGCTGTCGACGATCGCCTCCGATCCGTCACGGGCACGGCTGGTCGACGGTGCAGCCGGCCCGCTGGCCGAGCTCGCCGAGCGGCTGGCGGTCGTCGCGATCGTGACCGGGCGCGCGCCGCTCGACGCTCGACGCCTCATCGGGCTGCCGGGACTGCTGATCGCCGGCAACCACGGCATGGAATGGCTCGAGCCGGGCGCGGCCGAACCCCATGCGACCGAGGGCGGCTCGGCGGTCCGCAGCCGGCTGGACGACGTGGTCGGCCGGCTTCCCGACCTGGAGGGCGTGGTGCTGGAGCACAAGGGGATCTCGGCATCGGTCCACTTCCGCAACGCGCCCGACCCCGATGGCGCGCGCGCCGCGATCCTGGCGGCGCTCGGCGACGTCGAGCCGCTCGGCTTTCGGACCGGTCGTGGGCGGATGATCGTCGAGCTGCGGCCGGTCGGCCTGGGCGACAAGGGCAGCGCCGTGGGGGCCATCGTCGATCGCTTCGGGTTGCGCGGCGTGGTGGTCATGGGCGACGACGTCACCGACCTCGACATGTTCCGCGCCGTTGCCAAGCTGCGCGACGCCGGCCGCATTCGCGGCGCGGTCATCGGGGTCGGCGGGCCCGATCACGAGGTGCCCGCCGAGGTGATCGCCGCGGCCGACGCGCTTCTCCCCGATCCACCGAGCGCCGCCGCCTTCCTGGCTCGCCTCGCCGACCTGTCCTGATCCGGGCTCACCCGGTTGTCGCGGAATCGGCCGTCGGCGCTGGCCGCGAACGGCTGCGGCCGACCCCACCTGGCCCCGTCAGCCGGTCAGTTCGTGGAGGTCCTCGAGCTGGCGGCGCAGCCACCACGTGATGTCCTCCTGCTCCACGCCGCGGCGCAGGAGTGCCAGCCGTCGCCGGCGTTCCTCGATCGGCATGGCGAGCGCGGTGGCCAGCGCCTCGGTGGTGCCGACGACGTCGGCTGGCGCCACGGGCAGCGCGCCTTCGGCCATCTGGTCGAAGGCGCCTGCGGTCTCCGACAGGACGAGGGCCGCGTCGCGCTGCGCGACGACCACCGCCTCCTTGGCGACCAGGTTCATGCCGTCGACGAGCGGGTTGACGAGCACGACGTCCGCGATCGACAGCCCTGCCAGCGCCTGGACGTAGTCGTTCTCGTAGTAGAGCTGCACCGGCCGCCAGCCGGAGCGGCCGAAGCGCGCGTTGATGCGGTCGACCGCGCTCTGTACCTGGCGGCCGTAGTGGCCGTACTCGCGCAGTCCGGTGCGCGACGGCACGAGGAAGGCGAGAAAGGTGATCCGCCCTCGCAGACGCGGCTGGCGCTGGAGAAGGGCCTCGTAGGCCAGGAAGCCGCGCACGATGTTCTTCGACGGCTCCAGGCGGTCGACGCGGACGATGACGCGCTCGCGGGCGCCGTCGGCGAGCTGGTCGGCGCGACGACGCGCGCGTCGCGAGGTCGCGATGTGCCGGGTGGCCTCGACATCGATGCTGATCGGGTAATGGCGCACGTGGATCGTGCGCCGGCGGTGCCGCACGGTGCGTGCCTCGTAGTCGACCGTGGCGTCTGGCACGAAGGAATCGACGGTGCGCAGGAAGTTGTGGGCATAACGCTCCGTCTGGAATCCGACCACGTCGTTGGCGAGCAGTCCCGTGGCGATCCCGACGCGGATGACGGGGGCGATCGTCTGCCAGATGGAGGACGGCGGCCAGGGGATGTGGGTGAAGTGACTGATGACGGCGTTCGGGCGGGCGCGCCGGATCGGCTCGGCGGCGCAGTAGAGGTGGTAGTCGTGGAGCATGACCCGCGGCGCTCGGTCGCCCCGGGCCTGGGCCAGGATGGCACGGGCGAACGCCTCGTTGAGCGGCACGTAGCCTCGCTCCCAGGCGCGCATGACCCCGGCATCGATGATCGGGCGCTCCGGCAGGTTCCACATCTGGTGCTGGAGGAACCACAGGAACGGGTTGGCGATGACGTTGTGGGCGGCCTCGTACACGGCACGCTCGACCGAGGCGAAGCGCAGGCGGATGGCGTCGGTCTCGCCGGCGGCGTCGCGCATCAGCTTCGGATCCTGTGCGGCTCGGCGGTCCCCGTCGCTCATGGCGGCGGCGACCCACGTGATCGGCACGTGGCGGCCCACCTGCCCGAGCGCTGTGACGAGCCCTCCCGAACCGCGGCGGGGACGGAGCGAGCCGTCGGCGGCGGTGACGAAGCTGATCGGGCCGCGGTTGGTGGCGATGATCAGGCGCCGGTCGCCGAGGAGCGCGGCCGCTGCGACGCCAAGCTCGGCATCGGCGTGGGCCAGGGAGTCGGCAGCATCGGGCATGGTGGTCAGAACAGGCTCGCCGCCGACACCTCCAGCAGGCTGAGGATGGCGCCCGGGAAGATGCCCAGGATGACCACGCCAGCCACCGACAGCGCAAGTGCCACCGAGCCGAAGGGGGAGCTATCAAGGGGTGCGGGATCGGGCTCGGGGTCGCGCATGTACATGTACACGATCACGCGCAGGTAGTAGAACGCCGCCAGCGCCGCGTTGAGGACGATGAGCACCGCCAGCCAGCCGAGGCCCGCCTCGACGGACGCGAGCAGCACGTACAGCTTGGCGAAGAAGCCCACCGTCGGCGGGATACCGGTCAGGCTCAGCATGAGGATGGCCATCGCCGCCGCCCGCCACGGCGCGCGCCCGGCCAGGCCGGCGAACGAGCTCAGGCCCCCGAAGCGGCGCGTGTCGCGCTGGAGCATGCCGACCACGGCGAAGGCGGCAATGTTCATGACCGCGTAGCCGAGCAGGTAGAACAGGACCGACTCGATGCCCTGCGCTCGCACGCCCGCATCGGTGGCGCTCGCGAATGCGGCCAGGCCGGCCATGATGTAGCCGGTGTGGGCGATGCTCGAGTAGGCGAGCATGCGCTTCACGTTGACCTGGGTCAGGGCCACGACGTTGCCGATCGTCATCGTCAGCACCGTCAGGACCAGGAAGACCCCCAGCCAGTCGGCGCGCAGCGGCTCGAGCGCCTCCGCGAAGACACGGATGAGAAGCGCGAAGGCGCCGAGCTTGGGCCCCACCGAGAGGAAGCCGGTGATCGGCGTCGGCGCGCCCTGGTAGGCGTCCGGCGTCCAGTAGTGGAACGGCACGGCGGCGATCTTGAAGGCGGCCCCGACGGTCAGGAAGCCGATCGCCACCAGCAGCGCGGCGCTCATCTGGCCGCGCAGCGCCTCCGCGATACCGGCCACGCTGGTGGTGCCGGTCAGGCCGTACAGCCAGGCGATCCCGAACAGCACGATCGCCGACGCGAAACTGCCGAGCAGGAAGTACTTCAGGCCGCCCTCGTTGCTGTAGCGGTCCGTCTTGTGCAGGCCGGCCATCAGGTAGGCCGGTAGCACCATCAGCTCGAGACCCACGAACAGGGTGATCATGTCGCTGCTGGAGGCGAGCACGCACATCCCGATCAGGGCGCTGACCAGGATCATGTTGAACTCGCCGAGCGGGATGCGGCGCTGGAGCAGGTACGACGGCGCGAAGAGCGCGCTGAAGACGCCGATCACGATCGTGACGCCCTTGAGGAAGACGCTCAGGTCGTCGACGACGTAGAAGCCGGCGTAGACCGCCTCGTTCGTGCCCCACACCACGAAGCATGCGATGCCTGCCGCCAGCAGTCCGGCCACCGTGAGCGGGGTCAGGAGCCACTTGTTGCGGCGTGGCAGGAACAGGTCGACGGTGATGATCAGGAGCACCAGCCCGGCCAGGATCAACTCCGGGAGGAGGGTGACGAGGTTGTCGACGTAGTCCATCGGTCTAGCCCGCCCTCACCACTGGTCGGCTCACCACTGGTCCGCCCTCACCACAGCGGCCCGAAGCCGGTGAGACCGGCGCCGTCGACCGCGTCGATGATGCGGTCCACCGGCGCCGCGATGACGTCGAGCACGGGGCCCGGGAAGACACCGAGGGCCACGACCAGCACGATGAGCGGCGACAGTGCGAGCCACTCGTTGCGGTTCATGTCACGCAGGCCGGCCCAGGATCGGCGCATCCAGTCCGAAGGCACGGTGAAGAACACGCGCTGGAACATCCACAGCATGTAGACCGCGCTGATGATGACGACCACCATCGAGGCGGCCGCCACCCAGCCGTTGAACCTGAAGGCGCCCAGCACGACCAGGAACTCGCCGATGAAGCCGGAGAGCCCGGGCAGGCCGATGCTGGCGAACGTGAAGAGGCCGAAGACGGCCGCGTAGCGCGGCAGCCGGGCGTTCAGCCCGCCCATGTGGGCAATCTGCCGATCGTGGGTCTGCTCGTACAGGATGCCGACCAGCAGGAAGAGCGCGCCGGTGGTGATGCCGTGGCTGATCATCTGGAACACCGCGCCCTGGAGCCCCTGCTCGTTGAACACGAACGCGCCGAGCGTCACGAAGCCCATGTGGCTGACGCTGGAATAGGCGATGAGCTTCTTCAGGTCGGGCTGGACCATGCTCACCAGTGCGCCGTACAGGATGGCGACGAGGCTGAGACCGATGATGAACGGCGCGAAACTGACCGCGGCATCGGGCAGGAGGGGCAGGCAGAAGCGCAGGAAGCCGTAGCCCCCCAGCTTCAGCATCACCCCGGCCAGGATGATCGAGCCGGCGGTGGGCGCCTCGACGTGCGCGTCGGGCAGCCAGGTATGGAACGGCCACATCGGGACCTTGATGGCGAAGGCAAGGAAGAAGGCGACGAAGGCCAGCGCCTGGAGCGTGTCGGCGTAGGCGAACCCGCGCAACGCCTCGTAGCTGAACGTGAACGGGTTGCCTGCCGCGGCGTGGGCGATGACCACGGCCAGGATGGCGACCAGCATCAGCAGCGAGCCGACCAGGGTGTAGAGCACGAACTTGACGGTGGCGTAGATGCGACGCGGTCCGCCCCACACGCCGATGATCACGTACATCGGGAAGAGGCTGATCTCCCAGAAGACGTAGAACAGGAACAGGTCGAGCGCCACGAACACGCCGAGCATGCCGGTCATCAGGACCAGCATCGCGATGTAGTACTCCTTCACCCGCTTCTGGATCGGCTCCCAGGAGTAGAAGATGCTCACCACGCTCAGGATCGTGGTGAGCAGCACCAACACCACCGAGAGGCCGTCGACGCCGAGGGTGTAGCGCATCCCGAAGGCCTCGATCCACGGGACGTCCTCGCGGAACTGGAACTCGCTGCCGGCAGGGTCGTAGCCGAGCAGGACGAGCGAGCAGGCCAGGCTGCCGAGCGCCGCGACCAGGGCGATCCAACGAATGGCCCGATGGGCACTGCCCGGCACGAAGACGAGCAGCAACACGCCGAGGAGCGGCGTAAAGACGATCAGGCTCAGCATGGGCGCTACCGCACCACCGTGGCGTACGCAAGCAGCACGATCGCCAGGCCGGCGGCGATGCCCAGCCCGTAGTTCTCGACGCGCCCGGTCTGCGTCTTTCGCAGCAGGCCGCCGATGGTGCGTGCCAGCCAGCCGGCCCCGTTCACCGCACCGTCGATGACCTTCAGGTCGAACCACCACAGGGCGCTGGCGAGCAGGACCCCGCCGCGCGCCCAGACGAGCTGGTAGATGTCGTCGACGTAGTACTTGTTCAGGCTGGCGCGGTACATGCCCGGCCCGAGGCCGAACGGTATGCGCTGCACGAAGCGCGCGGCCGACTCGGGGCGTTCCACGTACCAGCGGTACGCCAGCCACACGCCGGCGGCCGCCACCGCGGCACCGACCAGGAGCAGGAGCCCGCCGATGCCGAAGAGCTCGAAGCCGTGGTGCTCGCCCGCCGCGATCGACCCGGGCAGGACGCCGGCGTGCGCCTCCTCGGCGCCGGCGAAGACCTCTTCGAGCCAGCCGTGGATGATCCCGCCCTCGGGCGGGATGCCGAGGACGAGTCCGGCCAGGACGGTCGGCACCGCCAGGATCATGAGCGGCGCGACCATGGTGGTCGCCGACTCGTGCACGTGGTCCCACACCGCCTTCGGTCCGCGCCAGTCGCCCCAGAAGGTCATGAACATCATGCGGAACGTGTAGAAGGCGGTCATGAAGGCCACGATCGTGCCGACCACGTAGAAGACGAGGTAGCCGCGGGTGAACGACTCGGCCAGGATCTCATCCTTGCTGAAGAAGCCGGAGAAGAGCGGGATGCCGGCCAGCGCCAGCGAGCCGATCAGCATGGTCAGGTAGGTCCAGCGCATCTTCGCGCGCAGGTTGCCCATGTACCGCATGTCCTGCTCGCCGCCGGCGCCGTGGATGACCGAGCCGGAGCCCATGAACAGCAGCCCCTTGAAGAAGCCGTGGCTGACCAGGTGGAAGATGGCCGCCACCCATGCGCCGATGCCGAGCGCGAAGAACATGTAGGCCAGCTGGCTCACGGTGGAATAGGCGAGCACCTTCTTGATGTCGTTCTGCGTCAGCGCGATGGCCGCCGCGAAAATGGCCGTGAAGACGCCGATGGTCGCGACGACCCACATCGCGGTGGGCGCCTCGGCGAAGATCGGGTTGGCGCGGGCGACCATGTAGACGCCGGCGTTGACCATCGTCGCGGCGTGGATGAGCGCGCTGACCGGCGTCGGACCCTCCATCGCATCCGGCAGCCAGACGTGGAGGGGGAACTGCGCGCTCTTGCCGACGGCGCCGGCGAAGAGCAGGAGGGCGATGACGGTGACCGTGCCCTCGTCGAGGGTCCCGATCCGCTCGAAGACCTCGTGGAAGCTCAGCGTCCCCAGGTTGACCCAGATCATCATGATCCCGAGCCCGAACCCGAAGTCTCCGATCCGGTTGACGACGAAGGCCTTCTTTGCGGCGCCGGCCGCCGAGGGCTTCTTGTACCAGAAGCCGATGAGCAGGTAGCTGCACAGGCCGACCGCCTCCCAGCCGACGTAGAGCATCAGGAAGTTGTCGGCCAGGATCAGCAGCAGCATGCTGAACATGAACAGGTTCAGGTAGGCGAAGAAGCGCCAGAAGCCCCGGTCGCCGTCCATGTAACCGATCGAGTAGACGTGGACCAGGAGCCCGACGCTGCTGACCACCAGCAGCAGCATCGCGGTCAGCCCATCGACCAGGAAGCTGATCTCGACGTGGAAGTCGCCCGACGCGATCCACTCGTAGAGCGTGACCTCGTACTCGTTGCCGCCGAACACGACGTCGGCAAAGACGATCATCGACAGCACCCACATCACTCCGACCAGGAGCGTCGGCACCACCCACGACCGGTAGCGTGGCCGTTCGGCGCCGGGGGCCACGTGCCCGGCCTGGCCGAGGCCATCGTTGAACTCGGCCGGGATGACGCCATCGGCGCCCTCCGCGTTGGCGAGGTCGTCGGCGTGGCCGGCATGAGGGCTGCTGGCGGCCTGCTCCTCCTCCGTCGGGATGCCGCGGAACGCGCTCTCGTCCACCTCGCGGTGGCCGTCGTCGTGCGGCTCGTGCGGATCGTGTCCATTGCCCTGGCCGTGGAGCGGCACGTGGTCGAGGCGTGGTCCCACGAGGACGGCGTACAGGAACCCGGCGAGGGGCAGCGCGGGAATGAGGGCGATCAGCAGCTCCATCGTTGCTGTGCCTACTCCTTCAGGTCAGCGTACTGGTCGACCTCGGCCGTCTGCGTGGTGCGGATGATGGCGATGACGAGTGCCAGGCCCACGGTGACCTCGGCGGCGGCGACGGCCATGATCAGGAGGGCGAAGATCGCGCCGGCGTTCGTATCGGGCGGCAGGAAGGCGTTGAAGGCCACGAGGCTCAGGTTCACGGCGTTGAACATGAGCTCGATGCTGATGAGCATCAGGATCACGTTGCGACGCGCCATGAAGCCGAAGGTGCCGATGCCGAACAGCGCCGCCGAGACGAGCAGGTAGCCGGTGAGACCCATCGGTCAGTTGGCCCGTTCGTCCTCTTCCGGCCGGCGGGCCAGGAAGATGGCGCCGATGATCGCCACCAGGATCAGCAGGCTGATGATCTCGAACGGCAGCGCGTATTCGGTGAAGAGGGCGGTGGCGATGGCCTCCACCCCGGCCGCGGTCGCCTCGCCGGCGAGGCCCCAGTCGGTCTGCACGACCGCCCAGCCGACCAGGCCGATGATCGCCAGCGCCACCACCGCGGCGAGCGGCAGCTGCGGGTGGAACGGCTTCGGCAGGTTGGCATCGCCAGCCTGGGTCAGCATGATGGCGAACAGGATCAGGACGCTGATGGCGCCGAGGTAGATGAGGACCTGGGCCGCCGCCACGATCGGCGCCCCGAGCAGCGCGTACATGCCGGCCAGGGACCCGAAGCAGATCATCATCGCCACGGCCGAGTGGATGATGTTGCGAAGCGTGACGACGGCAATCCCGGCCCCTACCACGCCGACGGCGAGCAGGAAGAAGAGGACGCTGGAGATGTCCAGGGTCGGTGCTCCCGTTCGATGATTCGAGCGCTCGTTGGCCCTGCCCTGGGCCGCGCTCGATTCTAGCGTCCCGCGGAAACCATTGCGCGCTCGCGCGATCAGCCCGTATCGTGCGAGCGCCCGCCGGCCCCGGCGGGATCAGAGAGGCATAGTTGTGCGGAGGTCGAGACCACGATGACGAGACGGACCATCCCGGTGCTCGCTGTCCTCGCCATGACGCTCGCCGCCTGCGGCGGCGAGGGCGGCGGTGGCGGCGACGAGGGCGCGGACAATCCCACGACCGCCACAGTCGAGGCCGGCGCCGAGCGCGTCGCCCAGCCCCTGGCACCCGGGTCACGGTACCGGCTCACCATCCGGGAGGATTGCGAGGACTACACGGTCTCCATCACCCAGGACGGCGGCGACTTTACCTACGAGATCAGCAACTCGCCGATCCGGATCGTGTTCGTCAACGACGTCCCCGGCGGCAGCTTCTTCATCGAGCAGACGAACCCCGACTGCACCGACTGGCAGCTCGACCTCGCCCGCGTCAGCGGCGGCTGACGCTGGCCGTCTTTCGACGTCGCGCCGCGGCCGCGGACCCCTTCCTCCGCGGCCGTTCGTTGCCCGGCGTCACCGCGGCTTTCCTATCAGATTCTCATCCACAGATCGTTAGCGCAGCTTGTCTCAGGGTCCAGGGCCGTTCCGCACGCTCAGGAAAGCCGAATACCGTGGTCACCGTTCTCCCGGTGCAAGACCGATAGGATTCCGCGGCCCGAATCCGGGGTAGCGTTCTCTCCGTGCAAGAACGAGAGGATCCCGTCTAGCGTCGGCGGTATCGCAGCGCGGCTCAATTGGCGGCTGCAGCCCGGGCTAGCGGGTGGGTCGCTCCCGGTCGGACATCTCGAGGATGTCGAGCATCGGGAGATCCCTCTGGTAATCCGAGAACTCGAACTCGGGACCGCAGCGCAGGGCATCGTAGGGGCAGGCATCGGCGCAGATGCCGCAGAAGATGCAGCGACTGACGTCGAGCTGGTAGGTCTCGAGGATGCGCGGGCGCGGCATGAGGGCGCCGACCGGGCAGGTCTCCGCGCATCGGCCGCAGGAGACGCACGGCGTCTCGTTGAGTGACACGTAGTCGGCCGTCGTGACCAGCGAGTCGAAGCCCTTGCCGATGAAGTCGTAGCAGCCGGCTCCGACGATCTCCTTGCACACCTGGGCGCAGCGGCCGCAGTCGATGCAGCGCGAGTAGTCGCGCAGGATGAACGAGTGCGTCTCGTCGCGGCCGTAGCCGTGGTTGACGCCGACGTACGGGTTGTCCTGGATCGAGCGCTCGTCGATCGCCATGTTGAGCGTCGTCTCGTACTCGATCGCGGCCTCGCGCAGGTCGCAGTGCCCGATAGCCTCGCAGGTGCACTGCAGGCAACGGCCGGCCTCGGCCATGGCCTGGTCGCCGCTGAAGCCGAACTCGTACTCGTCGAAGTTCGTGCGCCGCTCGTCGGGGCCCTGCTTGCCCATGACGGCGCGGGGCTCCTTCACGTCGTCGGTGAAGGGCACGATGGTCAGGAAGTTGGGCTGCGGCTCGGTGACGATGCGTCGCACCTGGGGGTCGTCGAGGTCGTGGCCGCGCAGCCAGTAGTCGATGGCGTACGATGCGCGCCGCCCCTCGCCGATGGCCTCCACCACGGTGGCGGCGCCGGTGCGCACGTCGCCCGACGCGAAGATCTTCGGGACGTTGGTGCGGAAGATGTGCTCCTCGGCGACGAGGGTCCCGCGACGCGAGACCTCCAGGCCGGCGCGAATCTCCTCGGGCTCCGACTCGATCCACGAGAGCTCCGGCCCCTGGCCGATTGCGCCCAGCACGGTGTCGCAGTCCACGACGAACTCGGTACCCGGCATCGGCTCGGGACGGCGCCGGCCCTGCTCGTCGGGCTCGCCGAGCTTCATGCGCTGGAACTCGACGCCGGTGACCTTGTTGTTCGCGTCGGTCACCATCCGCGTCGGCGCGGCCTGGAAGATGACGCGCGCGCCCTCCTCGATCGCCTCGTGCACCTCGTCGGCGGCCGGCATGTCCTTGAGGTCGCGGCGGTAGACGAGGGTGACCTCGGCGGCGCCCTGGCGCACCGAGGTGCGCGTGCAGTCGATGGCCGTGAAGCCGCCGCCGATGACGACGACCTTCGCCCCCTTCAGACGCGGCACCGGGATGCCGCGGGTCGAGTTGTAGAGGTTCTCGAGCGCGTTGACGGTGCCTTCGGCATCCTCGCCCGGGATCCCGAGCTCGTTCGGCTTGTAGCAGCCGATGCCGACGTAGATGGCGTCGTAGTCGTCGATGATGTCGCCGAGGTGGAAGTCGCGCCCGAGCCGCATGTTCGGCTTGAAGGTGGCGCCCAGCTCCCAGACGTGGTTCAGCTCGCGATCCATCCAGCCCTTGGGGAGCCGGTACTGGGGGATGCCGTAGCGCAGCATGCCGCCCTGCTCCGGGTCGGCCTCGAACACGTCGCAGGCGTGGCCGCGCAGCTGGAGGTAGTAGGCCGCGCTCATGCCGGCCGGTCCGGCGCCGATGACCGCCACGCGGCGCCCGGACGGCGGGTCCTTCGGCCACGGGATCGGCGCGGGCGCGTCGACCTCCAGCACGCGGTCGGCGCAGTAGCGATGCGAGTCGCGGATGGCGATGGCGGTGTCGACCTCCTCGCGCCGGCAATGCGTCTCGCACGGCGCCGGGCAGACGCGGCCCAGGATGGCGGGGAAGGGGAGCGAGCGCTTCAGGATGCGCGTCGCCTCCTCCCAGTTACCGAGCGTGTTCTGCTTCAGGTAGCCGGGGATGTCGACGCGCGTCGGGCACTTGAACTGGCACGGCGGCAGGCAGTAGGCATCGTGGTCGCTGAAGATCAGCTCGAGCACCATGCGCCGGTTCTCGATGACCCGATCGGAGTGGGTGGTGATGACCATCCCCTCCTCGATCTGGGTGCCGCAGCTGATCGGCGTGTCGTCTCTACCCTCGACCTCGACGGCGCAGATCCGGCACGCGCCGTACGGGGCCAGCTTCGGCTCGTAGCACAGCGTCGGCACCTCGATGCCGAGCACCCGGCAGGCCTGGAGGATGGTCTGCCCCTCCTCGACCTGCAGCTGGCGGCCGTTGATGGTGACGCCGATCACGCGCGTCCCGGGCACCATCGGCCACAGCGGCGTGTAGTCGACCGCCCTGCCGGCGCCGGCGTTGCCGTTGCCGTTCGTTCCGAAGCTCATCGCTGCGTATCCTATCGGGGCTCGGTGGCCGACGCCGGGTCGACGCCGGGCATCGGTGCCAGGAGCGGGGCGACGGGGTCGGTGCCGCAGGCGCCCGCGGTGCAGACGCCACGCTCCGCGTGTGCGCGGTACTCGTCCCCGAAGCGGTCGAGCGTGGTCAGGATCGGACCCGACGCGATGCGCTCCAGCCTGCACAGCGCGGTGTCGCTGACCTTGCGCGACAGCTCACGCAACAGCTCGAAGTCGTTCGGCCGCGGCGTCGCGGCCAGCACCCGGTCGAGTGCCTCGACCAGGCGCCGCGTCCCGATGCGACACGGGACCGCCTTGCCGCAAGCCTCGCGGGCGCTGAAGTCGACGAAGAAGCGCGCCGTGTCGACCATGCAGGTTGCGCTGTCGGTGACGAGGACCGATCCGGAGCCGATGACGGCGCCCGCTCCCTCCATGGCCTCGAAGTCGTACGCCAGGTCCAGCGAGCCGGCATCGATCGCCCCGCCGCCCGGGCCGCCGACGAATAGCGCCTTCGTGGTGCCGGTGCCGCCGCCGGCCATGCCGATCAGCTCGAGCAGCGGCGTCCCCAGTGGGACTTCGAGCAGGCCGGGCTCGCCGACGCGGCCCATGATGGTGACCAGCTTCGTGCCGCGGGCAGCCTTGCTGCCGACCGACGCGAACGCATCCGGCGAGTGAGCCACGATCCAGGCCACGTGTGCCAGCGTCTCGCCGTTCTGGACCACGGTCGGGGCGCCCCACAGGCCCCTGGTGGCCGGGTACGGCGGGCGAATGAGCGGCATTCCGCGGTCGCCGGACAGGGCGCTGATGAGCGCCGTCTCCTCGCCGGCGACGTACGCGCCCGAGCCCTCCCACACGCTCAGCTGCACGCTGGTGTCGGTGCCGAGGACGAGATAGCCGGCCAGGTGGGCCTCCGTGGCCTCGCGCACGGCGCCCCGGAGGCGCTCGACGGCCGACGTCCAGTCGCCACGCACGGCGATGATCGCCTCGCTGGCGCCGACCGCGTAGGCGGCGATGAGGGCGCCCTCGACGACGAGGTGCGGATTGCCCTCGGCCAGCGCGCGATCACCGAGGGCGCTCGGATCGGCGGCCATGAGGTTGGCGACCACGATCTTGCGGTCGGACGGCGTCGCGCGAGCGATGCGCCACTTCTCGGCGGTCGGGAAGCCGGAGCCGCCGCGGCCGCGCAGTCCGGCGGCCTCGATCTCACGGATCGTCCCATCCGGCGACAGCTTGGTGACCGCGCGCTCGAGGCCCGCATAGCCGCCGTGCTCGCGATAGCTGGCCAGGCTGGAGGGATCGACGCGGCCGATGTCGGTCAGGAGCCGGTGCTCTCCGCCCGACAGGATCCGGATCTGGGGCGATAGTTGGCCCGCCATCTCAGCCGGGGCTCCCGGCGCGAGCCGCGCTCGCGGTGCGCCGCTCGCCGATGATGTGCAGCGCTTTGTCCTCGGTGAGCGGGCCGTACACGAGGGTGTCGATGCGCATCGCCGGGCTCAGCGCCCCGGCACCGACGTCCGGGCGCGTCTCGAGGCTGAAGCGACCGTCGGCGGTGGTCTCGCCGGCGTGGATGCCGAGCTCCGACTCCAAAGCGCGGAGGATGCGATCGCCGCCGGCGAAGCGGCACGATGCGCACTCGCAGACCGTCACCACGTGTCCCTCGATGGGGAGCAGGCGGAAGCCGCCGAGCCCGGCGGCGCCGAAGACCTGGGCCCAATGGATGCTCATCCGGTCGCTCACCCGGCGCAGGGCGCGCTCGGGCAGGTAGCCGTAGCGGTCGCTGATGGCGCGGAAGATGGCGACCAGCGCTTCCGGCCGGCCGCCGTAGCCGTCGACGACCTCGTCGACGAAGGCGGCGTCGACCGCCTCGTCCCAGCGGGCCGCGTTGCGCATCGGCCTCGCCGGCAAACCGGCGCGCCGGTAGGCGTTGGCGTCCCTGCGCTCGTCGTAGATCTCCGGCATGCCGTAGCGGATGCGGTTGCCCTGTGAGTCGAAGCCGCTCATGTCGATGGCCTCGACCGGGCAGACCTGCGCGCACTGGAAGCAGACCTCGCACTTGTGCTCGCCGAACGGGTCGTAGATGAGGTCGAGCCGGCCGCGCCATCGGTCGGGGATGTCGGGGCGCACCTCAGGGTACTGGCGGGTCACCTTCGGCGCGAAGAAGTTGCGGAAGGTGGTGGCCATGCCCTTGGCGATACCCGATCCGGGGAACGGCATGTCAGTGACTCCCGACTGCACCGATGGATCGGTGACTCACTGGTTCGCGCCTCACAGGTCGAGGACCACGACCGCGATGGCGGTGATGAACAGGTTGACGAGTGCCAGCGGCAGCAGCACCTTCCAGGCCACGCCCATCAGCTGGTCGACGCGCACGCGCGGCAGCGTGGCGCGCAGCCAGACCGCGACGAAGACGAACAGGTAGGCCTTCAGGAAGAACCAGAAGATGCCCCACAGCGTGCCAGCGAAGCCGCCCAGCTGCGCCGGGAACGGCCAGGGTGCCAGCCAGCCGCCGAAGAAGAGGCTGACCAGGATGCCGCTCATGATGAACAGGGCGACGTACTCGGCGAAGAAGAAGAAGCCGAAGCGCATCCCCGAGTACTCGGTGAACGGCCCCGCCACGAGCTCGGAGTCGGCCTCGATCATGTCGAACGGCGTGCGGTTGATCTCCGCCAGGCTGGAGACATAGAAGATGCCGAGACCCACCGGCTGCCAGATGAGCAGCCAGCCGTGGTCGTGCTGCCAGGCGATGAGCTCGCTGAAGCTCAACGTGCCGGCCAGCACCACGGCGCCCACGATCGACAGCGTGAGCGGGATCTCGTAGCTGACCATCTGCGCCGCGCTGCGCAGGCCGCCCAGCAGCGAGTACTTGTTGTAGCTGGCCCAGCCCGCCACCAGCAGCCCGACCACCGACAGACCGAGGACGGCGAAGAAGTAGACGATGCCGATGTTGAAGTCGGCGGCGATGGCGCCCGGCGCGAACGGGATGACCAGCATGCTCATGGCGGCCGCCATGTACACCATCCACGGCGCCAGCGTGAACGTCCCACGGTCCGCCTGGTCGGGGACGGTGTCCTCCTTGGCGAGCACCTTGAAGCCGTGGATCGTGCTCTGGAAGATCCCGCGTGGACCGATGCGGTTGGGGCCGATGCGCAGGTTCATCTGCGCGATGACCTTCATCTCGATCTGGATGATGATGAAGGCGGTCGGCACGGTGAGCAGCAGCAGGAGCGTCGTGGCCAGCACGAAGCGCCCGATGCCGAGCAGCAGCTCCCAATCCATCGCTAGAGGGCCATCGGCTACTTGTCCACGCCGCCCATGACCGGGTCGAAGCTGGCCATCACCGCCATCGTATCGGCGAGCAGCTTGCCGGGCATGACCTTCGGGACCGCCTGAAGGCTGACGAAGCTGGGATCGCGCATCCGGAACCGATACGGGTTCGGGCCGCCGTCGCTGATCGCGTACACGCTGTACAGGCCACGCGGCGACTCGACCGCCGCGTAGGCGCGCCCGGGCTTGGGCCGGATGATGCCGGGCACCTGGGCCTGCACCGGCCCGTGCGGCATGCGGTCGATGATCTGGTCGATCAGGTGGATGCTCTGCTTGATCTCCGCGATGCGCTGGAGGTAGCGCGCGTACGAGTCGCCCGACTCGTGGGTGATGACGTCGAACTCCAGCTCGTGGTAGATCGAGTACGGGTGCGCCTTGCGCACGTCGAACGCCACGCCGCTGGCCCGCAGGTTCGGCCCGGTCACGCCCAGGCTGATGGCATCCTGGCCGGTGAGCCTGCCCATGCCGATGGTGCGGGCGCGGAAGATCTCGTTGTCCGTGATCATCCGCTCGTTCATCTCGATGCTCTTCATCACGTTGGCGCGCCACGTCCCCAGGCGTGACAGGAACTCGTCGTTGGTGTCGAAGTTCACCCCGCCGACGCGGAAGAAGTTGAATAGCATGCGCTGCCCGCTGATCGCGCTGAGCAGGTCGACGATCTCGTCGCGGTTGATGAAGGCGTACAGGATCGGCGTCAGCCCGCCCATGTCGAGTGCCAGGAAGCCCATCATCAGCCCGTGGCTGAAGACGCGGTTCAGCTCCACGACCAGCGCCCGGATGTACTCGGCACGCCTCGGCGCCTCGATGCCGTACAGCTTCTCGAAGGCGATCGCCGGCGCATGCTCGTTGTGCATCGTCGACAGGTAGTCCATGGGGTCGACGTAGGTGAGCACCGTGGTGTACGTCGCGTTCTCGCACAGCTTCTCGATGCCGCGGTGCAGGTAGCCGAGCACCGGGTCGATGTCGACCACGATCTCGCCGCGCACCTTGACCACCAGCCGCATGACGCCGTGGGTCGACGGGTGCTGCGGCCCCATGTTCACGAGCATCTCGCCCTCTTCGAGGGTATAGACCTCCCGCTCGCGCTCGGTCTGCGGCGGCCGGTCCGGGATGCCGACCTGGTCGAAGCCGGCGTACTCGACGTGCTCGCTGCGCGCCGGCGCCAGGCCGGCCGCGGCGCGAAGCCGCTCCTCCTCGGCCCGGTCGAGCTCGATCGGGTCGGGGATGCGGACCTCGGGGTCGGTGGTGGTCATCGGGGTCGGCTCGTGTCGGCCAGGGTGACACCGTCCTCGACTGCCTCGGCCGGGGAGTCGGGACGCAGCTCGCTGGCCGGGACGGCGACCGCGGGCGCATCGCGGAAGCGGGTCAGGTCCCACGTCTCGGGGCGCTCGAGCGGGTTCACGCCGGCCGCCGACGAATCGGCCGCGTCGTCGGGCAGGACGAAGTCCTTGCGCTGCGGGAAGCTGCGGTAGTCGGGTGACATGTAGATGCGGCGCAGGTCGCGGTTGCCCTCGAAGACGATGCCCATCATGTCGTACATCTCGCGCTCGTGAAACATCGCCCCCTCCCACAGCGACGTGACCGACGGGATGCGCGGATCGGCGCGGCTGACGTGGGCGCGGACGCGAAGCCAGGCCGGGTGCCTCCAGCTGAACAGGTGGTAGACGACCTCGAAGCGCGTGCCGGGACCGTAGTCGACGGCGGCCGCATCGGCGAGCATGAAGAAGTCGAGATCGTCGTCGTCGCGCAGCGCACGCATGACGTCGAGGGCACGGTCGGCGTCGATCGTGAACTCGACCGTGTCGGCATCGGTCCACAGGTCGCGAAGGTCGGCGGCCAGGCGCTCCGTCAGCAGCCGGACGAGTGCCCCAGCGGCGACGGGCGTCGTCAGCGCACGTCTCCTTCCCAACGCGTGCGCTGCGGACCGCGGTCGACGTAGGTGCGCCACTGGCCGCGTCGCTGCTTGACGAGCTCGTGGAGCTTCATCATCCCGTAGATGAGGCCCTCCGGCCGCGGGGGGCAGCCGGGGACGTAGACGTCGACCGGCATGACGCGGTCGACCCCCTGGACGACGCTGTACGAGCGCTTGAAGCGGCCGCCCGAGGTCGTGCAGGTGCCCATTGCCACGCACCACTTGGGCTCCGGCATCTGCTCCCACAGGCGGACCAAAGGCCCGGCCATCTTGGTGGTCAGCGTGCCGGCCACGATGAGGACGTCCGCCTGGCGCGGGCTGGCGCGGAAGGGAAACATCCCGAAGCGGTCGATGTCGTTGACGCTGGTGGCGGTGCTCATCATCTCGATCGCGCAGCACGACAGCCCGGACAGCAGCGGCCACAGCGAGTTGGCGCGGATGAGGTCGAGGATGTAGTCGGCCTTGGTCGGGATCACCTCGAGCAGGCCGTGGAATCCGCCCTGCGGATGCTCCTCCATGTCGAACGGCCGGAGCAGCGCGTCGTTGCCCGCCTGGTCCGGGATGATGATCGGCCGCCGGTCGACGTTCGAGGTGGCCGGCAGCATCGGCTCGGGCGTGGTGTCGGTGGTCGGTCGGTCTACTGCCATCGCAGATCACCCTTCTTCCAGGCGTACAGCTCGCCGAACATCAGGATCGCGAGGAAGATGCCGATCAGCACGATGCCCTGGTACTCGATGGCCCGCACGGTGATGGCCCACAGGTAGACGAAGATGATCTCGACGTCGAAGGCCACGAA
>CAYVCE010000186.1:0-6919 GCA_964449915.1 uncultured Steroidobacteraceae bacterium
GCGCAGCGGCAGGTCCATGCCGGCCATGAGCACCATCGTCTCGAGGCGGCTCAGCATGTCGCGCGGCGTGTTGGCGTGGCCGGTCGACATCGAGCCGTCGTGGCCGGTGTTCATGGCCTGGAGCATGTCGAGCGCCTCGCCGGAGCGGCACTCCCCGACCACGATGCGGTCGGGGCGCATGCGCAGCGAGTTGCGCACCAGCTCGCGGATGGGGATCGCGCCCTTGCCCTCGATGTTGGACGGTCGTGCCTCGAGGGTGATGACGTGCTCCTGCCGGAGCTGGAGCTCGGCCGCGTCCTCGATGGTCACGATGCGCTCGTCATCGGGAATGAACGAGCTCAGGATGTTGAGCATTGTCGTCTTGCCCGAGCCGGTGCCTCCCGACACGAAGATGTTGAGGCGGGCCTTCACGCAGGCCTCGAGGAACTCGAACATCTCCGGGGTCGAGGTGCCGAAGCGGACGAGGTCGTCGACCGTGTACGGCGTGGCCGAGAACTTTCGAATGGTGATGACCGGCCCGACCAGGCTCAGGGGCGGGATGATCGCGTTCACGCGGGAGCCGTCGGCGAGGCGCGCGTCCACCATCGGGCTCGACTCGTCCACGCGACGGCCGATCGGGGCGATGATGCGCTGGATGATCTTCATCACGTGCTCGTCGTTCTGGAACGTGACGTTCGTGAGCTCCAGCTTGCCCTCGCGCTCGATGTAGACCTGCTGCGGGCCGTTCACCATCACCTCGGTGAGGGTCTCATCGCGCAGGAGAGGCTCCAGGGGCCCAAGGCCGAGGATCTCGTCGGTGATCTGCTCGAGCATGCGCACGCGCTCGGCGCGCGTGAGGGCCAGGCCCTCCTCGTCGGCGATCTTGCCGAACAGCTCCTCGATCTGGCGGCGGACCTCGACCTGGTTCGTCAGGTCGAGCTTCGGGTCCAGCTCGTTGATGAGCCGGTTCTGGACGCGGAACTTCGCCTCCCGGAACGACTCGCGGGCCGGCAGCGCGCCGGTGAACCGGGACGGTGCGGCCGGCGGCGGCGCGGGACGCGGCGGGGCGGGTGGACCGGAGGTGGTCGCTGGCGGTGCGTGCGGCTCTCCCCCCTGGGGAGGCACCTGCGCCGGCACGGCCGGCGTGGCCTCACCTTCAGCAGCGGGCCGAGCCCGCTCGATTCGCTTCAGCAGTGACATCGGCAGCGTCCTTCCACTAGCGGCGTGCGAAAAGTCCGCGCTTGGCGGTCTTGTCGGTCGATTGGGTCGAAACAACGGCGCCCTCACCGGCGAGGGTACGGGCGAGCTTGATGACGTCGCGCGCGAGCGGCGACTCTGGATGGGATACGACGAAGGGAACGCCGCGATTCACTGCCAGGACGGCAAGCCGACCGTCGGAGACGATGGTGCCGTCGATGGAGCGGCGGATGGAAGCCTCCACGTCGCCGATCCGGATGCCCTGCGAGGCGTCGGATCGGTTGATGACGAGGCGGATCTTGGAGCGCTCGTAATCGAGCTGGTCGGCGACCTCGAGGAAGAGTCGCACGTTCTTGATCGTGGTGATCTCGAGCGCCGCGACGACGAGGATCTGGTCGGCGGCGTCGAGCACGCCGAGGGTGTGGTCGTTCAGCCCCGAGGGCAGGTCGACCACGACCCAGTCGTGGGTTTCGCGAAGCATGTCCACGATCTTGCGAAGATACGCCGCCGTGACAAGGTCGGCACCCTCCGGCGCAGGCGGTGCCAGCAGCACCCGGATCCCCGTGGAGTGATCGACCATCACCGACTCGATGATGTCCCTGTCCGGCTCACCGCCCTCGACCGCATCGGCGACCGATCGGTTCTTCGGGTTCAGGTTGAGCAGGACGCCCACGTCCCCGAACTGCAGGCACGCATCCACGAGGGCGACACGCTGGTTCGTTTCGCGCCGGAGCGCGAGCGCCAGGTTCGTGGCAAGCGTCGTGCGACCGACGCCGCCCTTCGGAGAGAAGACGGCGATGACCTGGTGATCCTCGGCGTTCTCGGTGGCATGTGCCGCCGCGGCGGTCGGACTCGTCACGGCCTGCTGCTGCTGGCGCCGCACGAGCTCGCGCTCGTACACGCGCTTGATGGAGGTCGCGAACTCGTCGCCGCTGAACGGCTTGACCAGGAACTCCCGAGCGCCGGCGAGCATGGCTCGCTTGAGCTGCTCGGCCTCGCCGTGGACGCTCATCATGATGATCGGGCTGGACGGCAGGCGCTGCGAGATGATCTCGGCGGTCGCGATGCCGTCCAATCCGGGCATGTTGATGTCCATGACGATCACGTCGGGACGCAGGTCCATCGACTGCTGGATCGCCTCCTCGCCGGAGCCGGCGGTGCCGGTCACGTCGATCTCGCGCTCCAGCCCGAGGAGGCGCGACAGGTGGTCGCGTGTCTCCGGGATGTCGTCGACGATGAGGACCTTGATCATGCTTCGGGCTTTACTCAGCCGCGTTCGGTGGCGTTGCCGCCACCTTACGGGGCAGCCTCCTCGTTGAGCTGAGTAACGATATCGGGGATCCGGACGCCGTACACGGCAACGAGCTGGTCGATCGTGATGCCCAGGGTCACTTCGGCGACGTCATCATCGGCGCTGCGCACGATCGCGGTCAGCGAGCCGCGCTCGTTCACGTCGTTCTGAGCGAACTTGATGACCTCGGCGTCCTGCGCCGTGCCCGCGAAGACGATGATCACCGACTCGATGACGGCCTGCTCGGGCTGGACCGGATCGGCGACGCCATCGCCGTCGGCGTCGACCGGCTCGGGCTGGATGGCGCGCGTGGCGCTCACATAAAGCACGCGCTTGTTCTGCAGGATGGCCTTCACGGTCCGCTGATCCGTGAGCCCGGTGACAGCCTCGAAGCGCTGCGGTGCCTCGGGGTCCGCATTCTCCGCCGAGTCCTGCGTCTCCTGGAGCACGCTGAGCTGCTCACTGAGCACGATGTCGATCGTGTCGCCCGGCTTGACCAGGAAGTCGATGCCGGTGGCGCGGTCGACCTGGAAGGCAATCGCCTTCTCCCCGGGCTGAAGGAGAGCCAGGAGGTCGACGACGGTGCCGGCGCCGCCAAGGCCGATGGCCGCGGCAGTGACCTGCGAGCCCTCGGGAATTCGGAAGAGCGCGGGCTGGCCGGATACGGCGGAGGCGCTGGTCAGGGGCTCGCCCTGGACGGCCTCGGGGTCGATGTCCACCTCTTCGACCTTGGCCGGAGTGACCTCCTCGCCGATGTCGATGTCCTCGGTGGCAACGAGCACGGTCTGGAGGACTTCCTCGGGCGCCACCTCGGCTTCACGCTGGTTGAGCAGAATGACGATGGCGACGAAAGCAAGGACGGCAAGCAGCACGCCGACGAGGATGACGAGGCGATTCGATCGCTTCACAAACGTTCCCCTTTGAGCTCGGGTGGATGAGTACCAATGAGGTCGCGCACGCAGGCAACGTTGTGACTGCGGTCAACAGTCTACGGCACGCCTCGCAACCCCCACGACTGGACTTGTGGGCTACGGCGCCGGTGGTACTCCGGGGGGCCATGACTCCGGAAACGACGAGGCCCCCGTCGGCTTACGCCGAGGGGGCCTCGCCCAGTGTTCTCCGGTTCGGTTAGACGTTGTTGAGCGTCGTACCGACGTTCTGGAACAGCTGGCTGATGATCGGGCCGAGGAAGATCAGGGCCACGATAATGATGATCGCGATGAGGGCGAGAAGCAGGCCGTACTCCACGAGAGTCTGGCCATCCTCGTCCTCGCTCTGGAAGCGAGCCAGAAGATTACTGATGAAGTCCTTGATCATGTTGGTGGGAACCTCCTTTCCTGAAGGATTTGCGCCGGCAGCGTACGTTGCCACCTCGTCGGTGGCCATGGCCGAATGGTCCTGTCCGCCCCGGCAGCGAGCCGTACGATGCGATAGGGGCGTGCCTGCTGTCAAGCGCAAGTGGACACAAAACGGGGAGCCGCCCCTTGCGGAGCGGCTCCCCGGCACCGGAGGAGGAGACCCGGGAACCGATGTGGAGGCAACGGTCCCCTGAATGAAGGCCGCCGCGGATACCCGTGACGACTTGCTCCGCACGCTACGCCAGCTCCCCTGCCTCCTCCATGGAACTCCCGTTCAGGATCGAGTGGGACTTCCGGACAGCGAAGTGGCGCCGCTCTCGGGGAGCGACGCCACGTAACGCATCGGTCGGACGAAGGATCAGTCCTCGGGGATGCGGATCCAGCCCTGGCGCATGGCGTAGACCACGGCCTGGGTGCGGTCGTTGACCGACAGCTTGCGCAGGATCGAGCTCATGTGGTTCTTGACGGTCTGCTCCGAGATGGAGAGGGCGTAGGCCACCTGCTTGTTCGTCATGCCCTGCGCGATGTTGTCGAGGATCTCGACCTCGCGCGGCGAGAGCGGCGCGAAGATCGGCGCGGCCTCGGAGCCGTACACGGCCAGCTCACGGAACTCCTTGAGCACGCGTGACGCCACGGCCGGCTTGGCGAAGACCTTGTCGTTGATGAGGTACTCGCCGGCCCGCACGCGCCGGATGATGGCAATCAGGTCGGTCGGATCGATGTCCTTCAGCACGTACGCCGCGGCGCCGGCCTTGATGGCGTCGAAGAGCTGGTCCTCGTCGTCGTTGCTTGCGAGCACGATCACGCCGGTATGCGGCAGCTCCCGCTTCATGCGCTGCGTGGTCTCGATCCCGTTCGGCGACGGCAGCCCCAGGTCCATGAGGACGACGTCGGGCGTCAGCTCCTGGACCGTGGCCAGGGCCTCCCGGCCGGTGCCGGCCTCGCCCACGACCTCGATGTCATCCTCGAGCTCGAGGATGTTGCGCACGCCGCGCCGGAACAGGGTATGGCCGTCGACGATGACGACCCGCGTCTTCGTCCCGGCATTGCGCCGATCCGCGCCGCGTCGCCGATCCGACATCTGGTCCAAGGGGTCCACCATCTTCTCTGTCTTCTGCCCGTTCGCCGTGGTCGCCATGGTACTGGTCCTCCTCAATGTGGCTCGGGCAGACGCAGCAGGATCCGCGTGCCCTCCCCCTGTCGTGACTCGATCTGAAGGTGCGCGCCCATCAGCTCGGCACGCTCCCGCATGAACTGCAATCCGAAGTTGCGACTGGCGCCCGATGCGACGCGCATCACGTCGAAGCCGCGGCCGTTGTCGGCGATCACGAGAGTGTCTCCCTCGAGACCGATGGAGATGCGGCTGGCTGCCGCATGCTTGCGCGCGTTCTGAAGCGCCTCCTGCACGATGCGCAGCACCGATGCGCGGGCTGACTGGCTCAATCGCTCGTCGAGGCCCGCGACCGCCACTTCGACGGCGATGCCGTGGCGTCCCTCCAGCTGCTGCGCGCGCTCGGCGATCGCGCTCGCCAGGCCGACGTCCACGAGCGGTGGCCGCAGGTCGGTGATGAGGGAGCGCACCTCGTCGAGGCCGTTGTTCAGCATGTCGCGCAGGAATGCGATCTCCGAGTGGGCATCACGATCCTTCTCGCCGAGCATGCGGTCCAGGTACTCGACCTGGAAGATCGCGTTGGTGAGCACCTGCGCCGGCCCATCGTGGATGTCGCCGGCCATGCGCTGGCGCTCCGCTTCCTGGGCCTGCACGATCCGCAGGTTGACGTCGGCGACCGGCTCATCGGAGCCGATGTTCGGCTCGTCGATCGTCCGGTCGTCCGCCTCGAGATACGCCCAGAGCAGGTCCAGCTGACGGGCGGCAACGTCGAGCCGCTTCAGCCTGGCCTGGAGGGTCGCGAGCTCGCGCCCGCGATGCTCGTATTCGCCACGGAGCGCATCGGTCCCGAGCGGGCGGATGGCGCCGCCACGGCGATCGAGCCGCGCGCGGAGTTGCATCCACTCCTCGAGGTCACGCCGGTACTGCAGGCGGAACTGCTCGGCCAGCTCGTGGACGCGCCGCGCGTCGCCACGGAGGCTTTCCGTCGCTTCGGCGCCGATGCGGTCGAATCGCTCGCTTGCGGTCGTGGCCGCCGGATCGTTCGGCATGCGTCCCCTGTGAGTACCGGGTCCGGCGTAGTACCGGACCTCGGCCCGCATCGTCCGGGGCCGTGTGCACACGAGCAACAGTACTTTGGGCGCCGGAAGTACCAGCGCGTGTTCGCTGGGCCCCGTTCCGCGCCGATGGATCGGCGCAATCGGGCCTGGGCGGGTGCTGTGGTTTGGCCTATCCGATCCATCGGCGCGCGGGGAGCCTGAGCCGTACTCGTTGGCCCACCCCGTGCGCTGTGGGCACCGATGCATCGGCGCAACCGAGCCGGGGAGGGTGCCGCGGCCCGGCCCATACGATCTATCGGCGCAGCGGAGGCGGCGGTCGGTGTCGTCGGATCCAAAGCAGGCCATCGCGACCGAGGGGCTCGCCGGTGCGCAGCGCGCGAAGAACGTCGCGGGAGCCAGCCGGTAGGGCAGAACGGATGAGTGAGAGGTGCGGCGCGATCGCGGTCCGGTTGCGGACCGTGTCCTCGATGACCATGACGAGCCGCACCGGCCGCTGATGCCGGGCGGCCAGGTAGTCGCGCTTCTGGACGTTGCGCCGATGCTGGTCCTGGTAGTCGAGGATGAGCCGATCGATCTCGGCGTCGATGATCTCCCGCGGACCGAAGAAGCCGATGTCCGCCGCCTCGCCGTGGTCGCCGGCTCGCAGCTCGAGCACGCGATCCCACGAAGCGTGCGCGATGGAGCACATCACTTCTGCCACCTTGAGCTGCCCGGAATCGCGCAATGAGGGTGGCCGCGAGCGATACGCGCGCACCACGACGTCCAGGCTCACCGCGGTTCCGACCGCGCAGAGCGTATCGATCCGTACGCCTGGCTCACCGGCCTCGACCCGGCGGACGGTGTCCGGCGACACGCCCGCGCGGCGGCCGACCTGCTCGAGGGTCAGGGCGTGCTCCGCGCGAGCGGCCCTGACCTCGGCCGCCAT
>CAYVCE010000187.1:0-12035 GCA_964449915.1 uncultured Steroidobacteraceae bacterium
GAGCCACCGCGCGTCCAGCCGTCGAAGCGCCGCGCTCGTCCCCCGGACGGACCCGCAACCGACCCCTCTGCGCCGCGCGGCCGCGCCGGCTCCGTGGCGCCGGCGACGCCGAATCCACCGGCCCGTAACGCCGACGGCACCGTCTCCCCCACCGGTCGGCGCCGCTCCTCGCAGCCGCTCCTCGTCATCAGCCAGGCCGCAGACAAGGCCGATGCGCTTGCCGGCCTCGATCGCTGGCGCGCTCGGCACCCGGATGCGGCCGCGCACGTTCGCGATCCGGAGGACGTCCTGGCGGACGCCATGCGCGGGCGCTACAAGGTGTGGTGGCGGATCCGCGTGAACCTGCGCAACGTCCCCGAGGCCCTCCGTCCCGCGGCCGAGCCGCCCGACCCCGACTACGACCCCTGGAACGAGTAGGCGGCCTGCGCCCGCAGGCCGTCAGTTCATGCGCCGCACGGTTGACTGACAGCATGCGGGGCGGGTACACCGTCAGATAGTCAGCCCGCGAGTCGAACCCGCGCCGATGACGGTCCCGCTCGGTCAAATGGCTGGGCAATACTCGCGCGCTGGATAGATGACGGCACGACAGAGCCGCTGGCCGTCAATGATGCGTCGCCTGTATAAGCCGGTGGTAAGCGGTGGGTAAGGGCCGTCGTGACACGATCCGCTGCGTGGAACGACGCACGATCGTCAGGACGCTCAGGGCACTTCGTCGACGCAGACGCTGGTCGCAACGCAGGCTCGGCAACGTCCTCGAATTCTCGCAGGCCGAAGTCAGCCGCCGAGAGCGCAGCGCTCTCGAGCGTTGCACGGTCGCCGATCTCGAGCGCTGGTCGACCGCCCTCGGCGCGCACCTCGTGCTGGACTTGCGAGTGGACGGAGAGCGTCCAATGACCGACGCCGCGCATGCCGAGATGCAGGCCTGGTTGGCCGGCGTCCTGCGCGGTGCGGGCTGGAACGTCGAACCCGAAGTGTCCTTCAACCACTACGGAGACCGCGGCCGCGTCGATCTGCTGGCGTTTCATCCGGTCAGGCGCGTCCTACTCGTCGTCGAGATCAAGACCCGCCTGCTCGACGCGCAGGAGGTCATCGGTCGGCTCGACGTGAAGCGCAGGGTGGCCCCAATCATCGCCCGACAACGAGGATGGTCGCCGACAGCCACCGTATCGGCGCTCGTGTTCAACGAGGACAGTACGACCCGCCGTCGGCTCCGCGCCAACGCGGCGCTGTTCGCGAGCTACTCGCTTCGCGGGCGATCGGCCGTCGCGTGGCTTCGGCACCCAGGGCCGTCGGCCCCGAGCGGCGTGCTCATCGTGGCGTTGCCGCACCCCCGGCGATGACGGCGGCCTCGACCCAGCCGGGGATCTCGCGACGGAGCGTGGCGAGGGGCAGAGACCCGTGGGCGAGCACCTCGTCGTGGAATGCGCGCAGGTCGAAGCGCTCGCCCATCGCCTCGGAGACCTCGGCCCGAGCCCGCTCGATCTCTCGCTGCCCGATCTTGTACGAGAGCGCCTGGCCCGGCCAGATCGTGTAGCGGTCGACCTCGATGGCGGCGTCGACCGGCGGCAGCGACCCGCGCTCGTGCATGAACTCGATGGCCTGATCGCGGGTCCAGTTCATGGCGTGCAGGCCGGAATCGACGACGAGGCGGGCGGCGCGGAACGACTGGGCGTCGAGCATGCCGAGACGCTCCTGGTCCGAGGCGTAGAGCCCCATCTCGTCGGCGAGGCGCTCGCAGTAGAGGCCCCAGCCCTCGACGTAGGCGACGCCCGCCATCCGCGCGCCGAGGGTGCGAAAGGCCGGCAACCCGTCGAGCTCCATCTCGATCGCGATCTGGAAGTGATGGCCCGGGGTCGCCTCGTGGAAGGTGATCGCCGCGATCTTGTGGAGCTGCCGCTCCATCGGCTGGTAGGTATTGATGTAGTACTGGCCCTGGCGCGAGCCGTCGACCGAGGGAGGCATGTAGAAGGCCGGCGGCGACTCGGCCTCGCGGTAGGCCTCGACCGGCTTGACGTAGCAGTTGGCCGATGGAAGCCGGCCGAAGTACCGCGGGGCGGCAGCGTAGGCGCGATCGGTCTGCTCCTGTGCCAGGCGCACGAGCGCATCGGGGTCGTCGGTGTGGTTGGCGGGGTCATCGGCAAGGGCGACGCGCAGGGCGTGGCGGTCGGCGTGACCGAGCCGGCGCGCGATCTCGTCCTTCTCGGCCTCGATGGCCTCCAGGTCGGCCAGCCCGAAGGCATGCACCTCCTCCGCGGTCGCATCGACGGTGGTCTGCATGCGGATGGCGAGCCGATAGGCGGCGTCGCCGCCGGGCGTCGCCGACAGACCCGGCTGCTGGCGGGCATGCGGCTCGTACTCGTCGGCGAGGTAGTCGCGCAGCCGGCGGAGCCCGGCATAGACGTGCTCCTCGACGGCGGTGATGACCCGGGCCCGATCGTCGTCGCCGACCTCGACCATGGTGGTGGCAGGCGCCGCGTCGGCCGGCATCGCCAGCAGGCGCTCGACCTGCTCGACGGCCCGGCGCACGGGCACCGCAGCGGCGGTGCGGCCGTCGGCGACGCCCTCCGCCAGGGTGCTGACGTACTGCTCGATCATGGCCGGGAAGCCGGCGTAGCGGGTCAGGAGCAGGTCGAGGCGCTCTGGGGTGTCGGCGGGCTGGTACTGCGCGACCTGGGCCGGCCAGATCTGCGGCCCGGTCATGTGATCGATCGCCAGCTGGTACTGCTTCTGGGCGAGCGCCTCGAGGTGATTCTCGGCGACCAGGATCAGCAGGTCGCGTGTGATGACCTGCTCGGGGTCGAGGCCCTCGGCCGGAATGCTGGTGGCCTCCGCGAGGACGGACCGAAAGGCCGCCTCGTGGGCGGCGCGCCCGTCGGCGCCGAGGTCGGGCCAGCGGTCGTTGAAGCGCTCGTCGCCGAGGACGGTGGCCCATAGCGGGTCTCGCTGCAGGACGCCGTCCCAGAACCGGTCGGCGAGATCGTTGACGGCAGCGTTGAGATCGGCGACGACGGACACGTGGGCACTCCCTCGAAAGCTACGGGCACGGGGACGGGCGGCGGGCTGCGCCAGTGTACCAACCGGCCTCCGTGGGCTGCCATGCCGCCGGTGACTGGATCGGCCACGTCGTGCCCGATCCACTCGTCGGGCGGTTGCATCGGCCACGATGGGCAGCCGCACCTGGCGGTCGCACGCGCGGAGGGCATATTCGGGCTGTTGTCGGCCGTTACAGCCACCCATGGAATATCGCCAGGCAAGGACGACCGAAGGCTCAGCTCCCGAACAGGTCGGCCAGCAGCGCCGGTGGCGTCTCCTCCAGCTGGTCGTAGCGGCAGTCTGCCGGCGATCGATCCGGGCGCCAGCGACGGAACGTGGTCCCGTGGCGGAAGCGGTCGCCCTGGAGGTGGTCGAAGGCCACTTCGACCACCAGCTCGGGGCGCAGCGGCTCCCACGACAGGTCCTTGCCGCGGTTCCAGCGCGACTGGGCGCCCGGCAGGCGCCGCCCCTGCTCGACGGCGGCCGCCTCGGCCAGGGCCCAGTCACGCCAGGGGTGATCCTCCATGCCACCGTGCCGGTACGGCTCCAGGAACGCGACCAGCTCCGCGCGCCTGGCCATCGTGAACGACGATGTCACGCCGACCGACTGCAGGAAGCCCTCGTCGTTGTAGAGGCCGAGCATCAGCGAGCCGATCAGGGTGCCCGGCCCGTTCTTGTGCCAGCGGAAGCCCGCGACCACGCAGTCGGCCGTGCGTGCATGCTTGATCTTGGCCATCGTGCGCTTGCCCGCAGCGTACGGGTCTGACGCGCGCTTGCCGATCACGCCGTCCAGCCCTGCCCCCTCGAAGATCTCGAACCAGCGCTGCGCCACAGCCGGGTCGGTGGTGGATGGCGTCAGCCGCACCGACTCGGGCGGGTCGGCGGCCAGGCGCGCCAATCGCGAACGACGCTCGGCGAACGGCGTCCCGCGGAGGTCCTCGGCGCCGTCGGCCAGGCAGTCGAAGGCCACGAACGAGGCCGGCGACTCGGCGGCAAGCATTCGCACCCGCGAGGCGGCTGGATGGATGCGCAACAGGAGCGCGTCGAAGTCGAGCCCGCCGCCGGGCCGGGCGATCACCACCTCACCGTCGAGCACGAAGCGGGCGCTGGGCCCCCCGAGCGCCAGCAATGGCGGCTCGAGCTCGGGGAAGTAGCGGTTGAGCGGCTTCAGGTCGCGCGACTGGATGTGGAGCTCGCCGCCGTCGCGGAAGACGAGCGCACGAAAGCCGTCCCATTTCGGCTCGTAGATCCAGCCCTCCCCGTCGGGGATGGCGGCGGTGGGCTTGGCCAGCATCGGCTCGACGGGCGGCTCGATCGGGTATCCCACGTGCAGATGATACGGGGCGCGGCATCAGGCATACTCCCGCGGCCCCGAGCCGAACGGCATTGCACGAGTGGAGGATCACGTGGGGATCAGCATCCAGTTCCTCGGCGCGGCCGGGTGCGTCACCGGGTCCCAGTTCCTGGTCACCGTCGGCGACCGTCGCCTCCTCGTCGACTGCGGCATGTTCCAGGGCTCGCCGCAGGAGGTCGAGCGCAACCGGATGGCGTTCGCCTTCGAGCCCTCCACGCTCGACGCGCTGCTCCTCACCCACGCGCACCTCGACCACTGCGGGCGGACGCCGGCGCTGACGAAGGCGGGCTTTCGCGGGCCGATCCACGCCACGCGCGCCACGGTCGACCTGACCGAGATCGTGCTGCGCGACTCCGCCAAGCTCCAGGTCGAATTCACCGAGCGCTGGAACCGGCGCCAGGCACGCAGGGCCGAGCGCGCGGCCGAGGCGGCGCAGGCCGAGGCGGCGCAGGCGAAGCAGGCGGATGCCGAGACGGAGTCCGAGGCGGCGGCGCAGGAGACGGACGACCCCACCTTCGCCGATCGGCTGCGCCACGCGACGCCCGAGGGCCGCACCGAGATCCGGCAGCCGCTCTACGACGAGCACGACGTCGACCGGGCCATGGAGCAGATGCGCGGCTGCGACTACGGCGACGAGGTGGCGGTGACCGATGGCGTCACCGCCGTCTTCCACGACGCGGGGCACATCCTCGGCTCGGCGATCATCGAGCTGCGCGTGGCCGATGGCGACGCGCGCCGGACGATCGTCTTCTCCGGCGACCTCGGGCGCGACGGCTCGCCCATCCTGCGCGACCCGACGCCGATCACCCACGCCGAGCACGTGGTCATCGAGTCCACCTACGGCAACCGCGAGCACGCTCCGCACGACGTGGCGATCGACGAGCTGGTCGCGGCGGTCGGCGAAGTGGCGACCGACCACGGCGTGATGCTCATCCCGGCCTTCGCCATCGGCCGCACCCAGGAGGTGATCTGGGTGCTCGACGACCTGGTGCGCGCCGGTCGCATCCCGCGCATTCCCCTGTACCTCGACTCGCCGATGGCCTCGAAGGCGACCGCGGTCTACCACGACCACCCCGAGACGTACGACGAGGAGACGGCCGCCCTGCTGCGCTCGGGCGACTCGCCGCTGAAGTACCCCGGCCAGCAGTTCACTGACTCGGTCGAGGAGTCGAAGGCGATCCGCCACGCCAACCGGCCGATCATGGTCGTCGCCTCGTCCGGCATGCTCACCGGCGGCCGCATCATGCACCACCTCAAGGACTTCCTGCCCGATCCCGCCTGCACCCTGCTGTTCATCGGCTACCAGGGCGAGGGCACCCTGGGGCGCCATCTCCAGGACGGCGGTACGTCGGCGCGCATCGACGGCGAGGAGTACGCGGTTCGCTGTCGGGTGCGCTCCATCTCGGGCTTCAGCGCCCACGCCGACCAGCACGAGCTCGAGGCCTGGCTCGGGCACTTCGGGCACTCCGCGCAGGGCGGCGGCGACACCGGCGGCCGGCCAAAGACCGTGTACATCGTTCACGGCGACCCCGACGCGGCCGAGGCCTTCGCCGCCCGCATCCGGTCGGACCTCGGCATGGAGGCCCATGTCCCGCACCACCAGGAGACAGTCGCCATCAGCTGACCAGCCCGATGAACCGTAGCCGGCCGCCGTGCCGCCCGCCCGGGCGCCCGCTAGGATGCGGCCATGACGCAGCCCGAGCGCCCGATCATCACGTTCCTGACCGACTTCGGCCTCGACGGCGCCGTGGCGACCTGCAAGGGCGTGATGCTCGGGATCTGCCGCGACGCGCAGATCATCGACGTCGCCCACTCGATTCGGAAGTACGCCGTCCGCGACGGCGCCTTCCTCCTGTGCTTCGCCCTGCCGTACGTGCCGGTCGGCGTCCACGTCGGCGTGGTGGACCCCGGCGTGGGCACCGCGCGACGACCGGTCGCCATCCGAACCGGGCGCGGCGACGTACTCATCGGTCCGGACAACGGGCTGCTGCCACCGGCGGCCGATGCGCTCAGCGGCGCAGCCGAGGCGCGCGAGCTGACGAACCGCGACCTGTGGCTGCCCGTCGCCAGCTCCACGTTCCACGGGCGCGACATCTTCGCGCCGGTGGCGGCCCACCTGGCAGCCGGCGACGCCGCGTTCGGCGACGTGGGCGAGCGGATCGACGTCGGCGAGCTGACGCGCCTGCCGGAGCCGGTGGCGCGGGCGACCGACGGCGCCGTCGAGACGGTGGTCACCTACGTCGACAGCTTCGGCAACGTGCGCCTGGCCGGTGGCGCCGATGAGCTGGCCGCCGCCTTCGGTACTCCGGCCGAGGGCATCCCGCTGGCCGTGGAGCTCGGCGGGCCGAGTGCCGTCCATGTCCGCGCGCGCTACGCGACGACCTTCGGTGCGGTCGAACCCGGCGCAGCGCTGGTGTACGTGGACTCGCTCGGCAACCTGGCCATGGCCGACAACCAGGGGAACATCGCGGCGCGCCTCGGCATCGGCCACGACCGGCCGGTGCGCATCACGCGAGCCTGAGCGTGGCCGGGCCGTACATCTCCTTCCTGACCGACTTCGGTGACAACACCGCTCCGGCCGCCTGCCGCGGCGTGATCTGGTCGATCCAGCCCGACGCACGGATCAACGACCTGACGCACAGCGCTCGGCAGTTCGCGATCCGCGACGCCGCCTTCCTGCTCTGGTCGGCGGTGCCCTACCTGCCGGTCGGCGTGCACCTGGCGGTCGTCGATCCAGGGGTCGGCACCGACCGCCGCGCGGTGGCCATCCAATCCGCCCGCGGCGACCGCTTCGTCGGCCCCGACAACGGCCTGCTCGTCCCCGCCGCCGAACGCACCGGCGGCATCGTGGCGGCCCACCTCCTCGAGAACCGCCGCCTGTGGCGCGACAGCGTGTCGCATACCTTCCACGGCCGCGACATCTTCGCGCCGGTGGCGGCGCACCTGGCCGGCGGAGTCGAGATCGGCGAGACCGGCCGCGCCATCGACCCACTGACGCTCGCACAGCTCGCCTTCCCGGCCGCGCGCGCACACGACGGCGGACTGGACACCTCGGTCCTCTTCATCGACGCCTTCGGAAACTGCCGCCTGGCCGGTGGGCGGGACGACCTGGCCGCGCTGCGCGGCCGCCTTGCCCCGGGCGACCAGTTCACGATCCACATCGGTGCCAATGCCCGGACGGTCGCGTGGCAGCCAACCTTCGGCGCCGTGGCGCCCGGCGAGCCGCTGCTCTACGACGATGCCGACTACGCGGGCCTGGCCATCGGGGTGAACCAGGGCTCGGCGGCGCAGCGCCTTGGCCTGGCCGACGACACGCCGGTGCGGATCGAGCCCGGCTGACCGATGGCAGACAGCCCGCTGATCGAGGTCGACGACCTCACGTTCCGTTATCGGCGCGCGACCGAGCCCGCCCTGCGCAACGTGTCGGTGGGCGTGGAGCCGGGCGAGGTGCTCCTCGTGGCAGGCCCGTCGGGCTGCGGGAAGAGCACCCTGATCCGGGTCATCAACGGACTCATCCCGCATTCGTACCGCGGCGAGCTGAGCGGCAGCGTGCGCGTCGCGGGCCGGCCGGTGGCGGAGACCAAGCTGCGCGACCTCGCCAGCCTCGTCGGCACGGTGCTGCAGGACCCGCGCAAGCAGCTGGTCGCATCGACCGTGCGTGGCGAGCTGGCGTTCGGCCCGGAGAACCTCGGGGTGGCACCGGTCGAGATCCATCGCATGCTCGACGTCGTCACCCAGCGCGCGCAGATCGAGCACCTTGCGGACCGGACGACCGACCAGCTGTCCGGGGGCGAGAGCCAGCAGATCGCGATTGCCGGCTCGCTGATGCTGGAGCCCAGCGTCGTCGTGCTCGACGAGCCGCTCGCCAACCTCGATCCGATGGCCGCGCTTCGCCTGCTCGGGCTGGTTCGCGGGCTCGCGGAGGCCGGCACCGCTGTCGTGCTGGTCGAGCATCGCGTGGAGGACGCGCTGCATGCCAGGCCGGACCGCGTCCTCTACCTCGACGACGGTGGCGTGCGCTACCTGGGCCCGCTGGACGGCTTCTTCGCGGTCGCGGATCCGAGTGCCGTCAAGCTGCCGTTCGACGTGTCGCTCGAGCGGGCGCGGGCGCGCGCCGACCGACCGGACGCTGAACCGCTCGCGACCGGACGAGCACCGAGGCCGTCCGGTGACGCGGCGGACGCGGCACGCCTGGAGTGGCGCGACGTGACGGCCGGGTACGACGGCGAGGCCGTGCTGCGCGACGTCACCAGCCGCCTCGGTCGCCACGAGGTCGTCGCCCTGCTCGGACCGAACGGCTCGGGCAAGACGACGATGTTCAAGACGGCCATCGGGCTGGTGCCGCGGATGGCGGGCGACGTGCTGGTCGACGGCGCCACGATCTCGGGGCGGGGGGTCGCCGAGCTGGCGGCCATCTTCGGCTACGTGTTCCAGAATCCCTCGCAGATGCTCTTCGCACGGACCGTGCGCGAGGAGCTCCTGTTCGGCCCCCGCAACCTGGGCCGCGATCCGGCCGGCTTCGAGGAGCTGGCCAGCGATGTCCTGCGACGCGTACGCCTGGACGACGAGCCGGAGATCATGGATCGGCCGCCGCTGACGCTGTCGTTCGGCCAGCAGAAGCGTCTCGCGCTGGCCGTCGCCCTGGCGCTCGAGCCTCGGACTTTGGTACTTGACGAGCCGTCGGCAGGGCAGGACCATCGCAGCGCGACGGCATTCATGACGGAGGTGGAGCGGATCGCGGGATTGGAGAGCGTGTACTTCGTCACGCACGACGCCGATCTGGCACTCACGTACGCCGATCGCATCCTGCTCCTGCGCGAAGGCCGCATCGTGGCCGATGGTTCGCCGCTGGAGGTCATCGCCGATCGAGAGCGATGGCTTGGCTGCAACCTGCGGTTCACGTCGCTCATGGAGGCCAACGCGCGGTGGGGCGGCCACACGGGCCGCTTCATGGGCACGGAGGAGCTGGCCGCCTGGGTCGCCGGCGCATCGGGCACAACTGGGGGTCGGAACACCGCGGAGGAGAGGGCTTCATGACGACCATGACGATGGACAAGACCGACGGAACCTGGTCCATCACCACCCGCACGATCGTGTACGCCGCCATCGGGGCGGCGCTCTACGCGGTCTTCAACTGGATCTCGTTCGGCCTGGCCATCCCGGGTGCGAACGAGGTGAGCGTTCGGCCCCATTACGGACTGCTCACGTTCTTCGGTATCGCGTTCGGGCCGGTTGTCGGCTTCCTGACCGGCTTCATCGGCAACATCGTCGGCGACCAGCTGTCGGGCTACGGTGCCTTCACCTCGTGGCACTGGAGCCTGGCGAACGGCGTCGCCGGCCTGCTGGCCGGCGTCCTCGGCGTGTGGCTCGTCGGCCGCGCGGACTCGACCGGATTGCGAGCCGTCATGGCCGCGGTGGCCGCCATCATCGCGACGGTGATCGGGTTCATCGTCATCTTCCTCGGGCTGGTCCTGACGCCCGAGCTCGACTTCAACACGATCCTGACCACCGAGTACATCCCGGTGATCGTCGGCAACTCGATCGCCGCCGCGGTGGTCACGCCGATCCTGCTGCTGGCATGGGAGCCGCTCCGCGAGCAGCTCGGCCGCTGACGGCACACCGCGCGTTCGGCTGAACCGATGCGTGCGGCGTTTCCCTACCTCGGACGGGGGTCCTGGCTCGCTCGCCGGGACCCCCGTGTCCTTATCGTGGCGGCTGCCGTGTTCGTCATCGGCGCCACCCAGCTCCGCGACGCGCGACACCTCGCCGTCGTCCTCGTCCTCGCCCTGGCCTACTACCTGACTGCCGGCATCCCGTGGCGCGCGGTGCGCGCGCAGTGGATCTACCTGCTGGTCGTCATCGCCGTGTTCGCCACCTTCAACATGCTGATCACCGGCGGCCGCAGCGGCTCATTCGCCGACGCGGAGACGCACGTCCTGTTCCGCATCCCGCCCTTCGGCGCCGAGGTGAGCGCGGAGGGGATCAGCCTGATGGCGAGCCAGATCCTGCGCTTCGCATGCATCGCGGCGGTCGGATTTCCCCTGGCATTCGCGATCGCGCCCGGCGACCTCGGGGTCGCCCTGCGACGGCTGGGCCTGGGGGATCGGATCGCGGTCATGATCGACCTCACCATCCGCTTCATCCCGACGCTGGCCGGCGAGTTCGCCGAGACCATCGACGCGCAGCGCGTCCGGGGCTACGACCCGACGGCGCGCACGGGCGGACCGGTCACGCGGCTGCGTCGGATGGCCCCCATCTTCGTGCCCGTGACGGTCGGCTCGATCGCCGGAGCCGAGGACACGATCGATGCCATGGACCTTCGCGGGTTCGGCGTCGGGCGGCGGACATGGCATCGCGAGCTGACGTTCCGGCCGCTCGACTGGCTGGTGGTGATCGCCTTCGCGCTCTTCACCGTCTCCGCGCTGACGCTGAGCTTCACCGGCAATTCGCCGCACTACCTGCTGCCGTTCCTGGTGGGCACCTGACGACTTCTCCACGATGTGGACGCGCGGTGGATAACCTTGCGGCCCGGTCCGAATGTTGTGGAGAAGGGGGGTTGTGTCGGCTGCGGCGCGGTTGCTAATGTAGTCCTTGTCCCGGAGGAGTCCGTGACCCAGAGATTGCATCAAAGGGTTTCGTGGTTCCTTCGGGACGTTTCGTTGTGTCCGGAACCCGGCGACCCCGCCCGCAGGATCCATCCTCGGTAGCTCGGCCGGAAGCCCACGTCCCTCAGCGCACCGGCGAGGGCCGACTCGGCGACCGGCGCGCGGTCGATCCGTTCCAGCCGCAGCTCCCGGTGCGTGCCCCCCGGCGCCAGGAGGGTCGGCAGCGCGCTCACCGCGCGGGCCGCACGCTCGGCGTCGGCGGCCGACGGCAGGCTGAGCAGGCCGCGACCGCCGCGCTCGAGGTACAGGACGGCATGCCCGTCGACGAGGACGACATACGCCCCTGCGGCACGCTGGAGCGGCAGCCGCTCGTCGCCCTCGCCGCGCGGCCAGGGCAGGGCTGCACCGTACGGCTGGGCGGGATCGGTGGCGGCCAGCAGCCGGGCTTCGCCATCGTCGTCACGCACGGCCCGCAACCGGTCGACGGCACCCGGCAGCGCGAACTGCGCCGCCCCCAACCCGGCCACGAAGTAGCCGCGACGCGCACGGCCGGACTCCTCCATCGCCCGCAGCACCGGGTAGACCGATGCGTAGCCGCCGCTGATCGCCTCCGACGCCACTGCCTCGCGCGTGACCACGCCGTGGCGCTCGAGCAGGGAGACGGCAAGCGCATGGCCGCGTTCGGTCGGGGTCCGCTCCTCGCCAACCAGGTCGGCCACGAGCGACCAGCGTCCGGCCGCCCGCGGGGGGCCGAGCGCCATCAGGCGGCCGGGTCGCGGCGTGCTCTTGGACCGGGTACGCGGCAGCGAGAGCGCCCGCAGCGCGGAGACCGTGTCGTTGGTGACCTCGCCGGCCCAGACGAGGTCCCAGACGGCGTCGAGCAGCTCGTCGTCGGTGCGCGCCTCGGGGACGGCCGCGCGCAGCTGGGGGAAGAACGACGCGCCCCGTCGCAGCAGGTGCTGCCGGATGGCGTCGTGGATTGGTTCCGACGGACGGTCTTCGGAGGCGCCGGCACTGGCCAGCAGGTCCACCCGGTCGCGCCG
>CAYVCE010000188.1:0-27323 GCA_964449915.1 uncultured Steroidobacteraceae bacterium
CGATTCGAGACGCTGGCCGTCCATGCCGGCGCGGAGCCCGATCCCCACACCGGTGCCGTGGTGCCGGCCATCCAGATGAGCACCACCTTCAAGCAGGACGGGGTCGGCGGCCTGCGCGGAGGCTTCGAGTACGGCCGCTCCGGCAATCCGACGAGGTCGGCGCTCGAGGAGGCCATCGCGACGCTCGAGGAGGCCACCCACGGGCTCGCCTACGCGTCCGGCCTGGCTGCGACGCAGAACATCGGGTACCTGCTCGATCCCGGCGACCGGCTGCTCATGAGCGACGACGTGTACGGCGGGACGTGGCGCCTGGCCGACAAGGTCTGGCGCCGCTACGGGATCGAGACCGATACGCTCGACCTCCGCGATCTCGACGCCGTGGCGGCCGCGTTCGGCGCCGAGCGTCCGCCCCGGATGGTGTGGATCGAGACGCCGTCGAACCCGTTGCTCAAGGTCATCGACATCAGCGCGGTGACGCGGCTGGCCGCCGTGGCCGGGGCGATCACCGTCGTCGACAACACATTCGCCACGCCCTATCTCCAGCGACCGTTGTCGCTGGGCGCGGACCTCGTGCTGCACTCGGCAACGAAGTACCTCGGCGGTCACTCGGATGTCATCGGGGGACTCGTCGCGACCCGGTCCGACGAGCTCGCCGAGCGGCTGCGCTTCCACCAGAACGCCGCCGGCGCGGTGCCGAGCCCGTTCGACTGCTTCCTGGTCATGCGCGGACTGCGCACGCTGGCGGTCCGCATGGAGCGCGCCTCGACGAATGCCCTCGTCCTGGCGATGTGGCTTGCCGAGCACCCCGCCGTCGAGCAGGTGCACTATCCGGGACTGCCCGGCCATCCGGCCGCCGAGCTGGTCGCGCGGCAGATGCGCGCGCCCGGCGCGATGCTCAGCATCGAGCTGCGCGGCGGCGAGGCGCAGGCGAGCCGATTCGCGGCAGCGACGCGCCTCTTCACGCTGGCCGAGTCGCTCGGCGCGGTCGAGTCCCTGATCGAGATGCCGGCTCCGATGACGCACGCATCCGTCTCGGAGTCGCCGGTGGCCGTCCCCCGCGGCCTCGTGCGCCTGTCCGTCGGGATCGAGGCGGTCGAGGACCTGCGTGCCGACCTGGAGGCGGCGTTCGCCGCATCGGCGTCGTGAGCGAGCGTCCCGCGCGATCCGATGGACCGACCGAGGTGGTCGAGACCGAGAGTGGCGACCTGGTCGAGCGGCTGGCCGGCGGGACCGCGACGCTGCTGCTGGTGTGGCTCATCGGCGTGGGCGCCCTGACGACCCTGCTGTCGGCCTGGGTCTACGTCTGGATCGTGAGCGGCGAACGGCTCGGGATCGGTGCCCTGTTCGGCGGGTTCGGGCTGTACACCGCCCTCGGCGGCGCCGCCGGCCCGTGCGTCCTGTGGCTGGCCGGCCGCGCCCAGGACCACGGTATCGGCTGGTTCGCGTTGACCTCGGCCAAGATCGCGCTGGTCATGGTCGCGCTGGTGCTGGGGACGATTCTTCTCGGCACGCTGATCATGGCCGGCGCGCTGCCCGGCAGCGGCGCGCTGCTGGCGGCTGCGCTGATGGTCGCCTTTGCGCTCGTCCTGAGCGTGCCGTGGGCGTTGGCGACCTGGGCTGCCGATCGCTGGATCGCACGGGCGCGTACCGAGGGCTAGGGCCGGGCCTCCACCTCGGCACGCAGGTCCTTGCGCAGGACCTTGCCGATCATCGTCTTCGGCAGGTCGGTCCGGAACTCCACCTTCGCCGGGACCTTGTAGCGCGCCAGGTTGGTGCGGCAGTGCGCCAGCAGCTCCTCCTCGCTGGCCGCCGCCTCCGCCGCGAGCACGACGAACGCGTACGGAACCTCGCCGCGACGCTCGTCGGCCACGCCGATGACGGCCGCGTCGGCCACGGCCGGGTGGGTCAGGAGCACCTCCTCCACCTCGCGGGGGTAGACGTTGATGCCGCCCACGATGACGAGGTCCTTGGCGCGGTCGACGATGGTGAAGAAGCCGTCGTCGCTCATCTGCGCCAGGTCGCCGGTCCGCAGCCAGCCGTCCGCGGAGAGGCAGGCCGCCGTCTCCTCGGGACGCTCCCAGTAGCCGGCCATGACCTGCGGCCCCCGGACGACGAGCTCGCCGACCTCGCCCGGCGGGACGGGCTCACCGCTGAGGGGGTCGGCCACCTTCGCCTCGGTCGACGGGAACGGCAGGCCGATGGTGCCGATGCGGCGCTCGCCGTGGACCGGGTTGCAGTGTGTCACCGGCGACGCCTCGGTCAGGCCGTAGCCCTCCACGACACGACCACCGGTGACGGCCTCGAAGTCACGCTGCACCTCCGGCGGCAGCGGCGCAGCTCCGCTGATGCAGGCCTCGATGCTCGACAGGTCGTACTTGCCGATGTCGGGGTGGTGGGCGAGGGTCTGGTACATGATCGGAGCGCCCGGGAAGAGACGCGGCCTGTGCTTCGTTGCCTTGAGGACCATCTCCGGATCGAAGCGCGGGATCAGGATCAGCGTGCTCCCGGTGAGCATCGCGTAGTCCATGTCGACGGTCAGCCCGTAGATGTGGAACAGCGGCAGCGGGCAGAGGATCGAGCCGACCTCGTCGCTCTCCCCGAGGCGGGGGAACCAGGCGGCGACCTGCTGGGCGTTGGCGACCAGGTTGCGGTGGGTCAGCGTCGCGCACTTGGGGATGCCGGTCGTGCCGCCGGTCGGCTGGAGGACGGCCGGGTCGGCCGGTGACGCCGCGGACTCGAACGCGCCGTCGGGTGCGCCGTCCAGCAGCTTGAACAGGTTGGGCGTGGCATCGGTGTGCTTGGCAGGGTTCCATCGGCCCTCGCGCCTGGCCTTGAGCGGATAGAGCCACTTGATCGGGACCGGCAGCGAGTCCTGGATGCCGGTCACGACGTAGCGGCCGGGCTTGCCGGCGCCATCGGCGCGCACGCGATCGTGGCGGGGGAGCAGGAGGTCGATGGTGACGGACACCTTCGGCGTGACCTGCGCGAACAGGATGCCGAGCTCGCGCTCGACATACAGCGGGTTCATCGGCACCGCGATGGCGCCGGCGCGCATGGCGCCCATGAAGGCGATTACGAAGGCAGGGCTGGTCGGCAGGTGCAGGCTGACGCGGTCCCCCTTGCCGACGCCCATGCCGGCCAGGACGTGGGCGAACTGATCCGCCGCGCGGTCGAGCTCGCGGTAGGTGGTCTTCGCTCCGAAGAAGATGAGCGCCGTTCGGTCAGGATGGCGGCGCGCTGCGTCGCGCAGGAGGGCGTCGACGGGGACCTCCGAGACGGTGATCTCGGCCGGGACGCCGGCTTCGTAATGGTGGAGCCACGGGCGGCCGGCAGGCTGCTCGGCACCGGGGATCGGGCGTTCGGTGGTGGTCATGGCGTGCGTTCTCTCCCTCGTCAGCTCAGGCGGGATAGCCGCCGCGGGCAATGACGGACGCCGCCACGCGGCGCCCGAGTGCGATGCGGTCAATCGGCTCGCCGCGCAGGATGCGGCGCAGGCCGGCGACCAGGGTGCGAGCTTCATCCCCCTCGGCCAGGCTGGCCCCCAGGCCCTTGGCGCGGGCCTCGACCGCCGACGCGCGGTCGGCAATGACCAGGCGCGCCAGATCGGCATGGACCGATGCGGCCGTCCCGCCCGATGCGAGCTTCGCGCGCTCGAGCGACGACTCCATGGCGAACAGGTCGATCGCCAGGTCGGCGAGGCCGGCCAGCAGCTCCTGCTCGTGCTCGAGCGCCGTGCCGTGGCGCTGGACCGCGGCGCCGGCCAGCAGCAGGGTTGCGATGCGGGCACTGGCGACCGCCGCCTCCTCGTCCGCGAACGGGCCGTCGAAGGTGGGCAGCTCCCCCCCGAGCAGCGCGTCCTGCGCGCGGGTCGCGGGCCCCAGAAGGTCGAGCCGCCCGGTCAGGCCACGCTTGAGGAGCGTGCCGGGGATGAGGAGGCGGTTGATCTCGTTGGTGCCCTCCCAGATGCGGTGGATGCGCGCGTCGCGGTAGAAGCCGGCCGCGGGGTACTCCTCGATGTATCCGTAGCCGCCATGGATCTGCACCAGCTCGTCGACGACGAAGGCCAGCTCCTCGGATGCCATGACCTTGGCGATCGAGCATTCGACCGCGAACTCCTCGAGTGCGGTGCGGATGGCCTCGGGGCTGGTGGCGTCCTCGGCAGCGCCGAGGCTCGTCTCGAGCAGGCCGCCGATGCGATACACGCTCGATTCCACCGCATACGTGCGAGCCGCGATGGCCGCCAGCTTGGCGCCGATGAGCGGGAACTCGGACAGCCTTCGACCGAACGCCGTGCGGTCGGCCGCGTAGCGGGTCGCGATCCCGAGCGCCGGCTTCATCCCGCCCAGGCATGCCGCCCCGAGCTTGAAGCGCCCGACGTTGAGGACATTGAAGGCGATCCGGTGCCCCTTGCCCGGTTCGCCGAGCAGGGCATCCTCCGGCACGATCACGCCGTCGAGCGTGACCGGGCAGGTCGAGCAGCCGTGGAGGCCCATCTTCTCCTCCTCGGCGCCGATCACCAGCCCAGGCGTGTCGCGCTCGACCAGGAAGGCACTGAAGGCCTCACCATCGATCTTGGCGTACACCGTGAACAGGTCGGCAAAGCCCGCGTTGGTGATGAACTGCTTCGTGCCGTCCAGCCGCCAGCGCCCGTCGGGCAGGCGCGTGGCACGCGTGCGGATGCCCATCGCGTCGGATCCCGCAGCCGGCTCGGTCAGGCAGTACGCACCGACCCGGGTTCCATCCGCCAGCCCGGGCAGGTAGCGGCGCTTCTGCGCATCGGTGCCGAAGAAGACGACCGGCAGGGTGCCGATGCCGGTGTGCGCCGCGTAGGTGACCGCGAATGAGCCGGCGGTGGCGACCGCCTCGTTGACGACGACGCTGCTGATGCGGTCGAGCCCGGCCCCGCCGTACGCCTCCGGCACGTCGATCCCCAGGAACCCGTCGTTGCCCAGCCGCTCGAGCAGCGCCCGATGGGTCGCGTAGTCCCTCGCCTCGACCGCCTCGCGTCGCGGCCCGACCTGTGTCTCGACGAAGGCCCCCATCGCGTCGCGGATGGCGCGGTGCTCGGCACTGAGCTGCTCCGGCGTGAAGACCGATCCGGCCTCCGCCGGGCCGATGATGAAGCTGCCGCCCGGAGCCGTCGCGCGCGAGGGTGTGTCGGTCGTCATGCCGCCTGCTCCTTCTCCGCGGACCGAGCGGCCTGGTGGCCGCCGAGCCACTCGATGATCCCGGCCGCGCCCTGGCCGCCGCCGACGCACATCGTGACGAGGCCGTACTTCGCGTCGCGCCGGGCGAGCTCGGACAGGAGCTGGACCGAGAGCTTCGCGCCGGTGGCGCCGAGTGGGTGGCCGAGTGCGATGGCCCCCCCATTCACGTTGGTCGTCTCGGGGTTCAGTCCGAGCCGGCGCACGACCGCCACGACCTGGGCGGCGAACGCCTCGTTGAGCTCGGTCAGCGCGATGTCGTCGAGCGTCAGGCCGGCCCGGGCCAGCGCCTTCGGCACGGCATCGACCGGACCGATGCCCATGATCGCCGGATCCACGCCGGCGGTCGCGAAGCTCACCAGCCGTCCGAGCGGACTCAGTCCCAGGGCGGCGGCGCGCTCGCCGGTCATCACGACCAGTGCGGCCGCGCCGTCGCTCATCTGGGACGAGTTGCCGGCGGTGACGCTGCCGCCGGCTGAGAACGCGGGCCGCAGGCCGGCCATCTGCGACGCTTCCGCATCATGGCGGATGCCCTCATCGGTCTCGAAGGCGACCTCGCGGACGGTCGGGCGGCCATCGGCGTCTACCTCGGTCAGGCGCGCCGGGATCGGGACGACCTCGTCGACGAAGCGACCCTGGCGCTGGGCGCTTGACGCCCGCTGATGGGAGCGCAGGCCCCAGGCGTCCTGGTCGTCACGCGTGACGCCGAACTGCTCCGCCACGTTCTCGGCGGTGAGGCCCATGGAGAGGTAGACCTGCGGCCGGGTGTCGGCCATCGTCGGGTCGGGCGTGAAGCGGTGGCCGATCATGGGCACGAAGCTCATCGACTCCATGCCACCAGCCACGACCACGTCGTGCACGCCGGTCTGCACCGCCTGCGTTGCCAGCGCCAGGGCCTGCAGGCCGGAGGCGCAGAACCGGTTGATCGTCATGGCCGATGCGCTGACCGGCAGTCCCGCCCCGAGTGCCACCTGGCGTGCGATGTTGAGGCCCTGCGAGCCCTCCGGCATCGCGCAGCCGAGGACGAGATCCTCCACCTCGGCGGGGTCCAGGCCGGGCGCGCGGGCGAGAGCCTCGCGCACGGCGACCATGGCGAGCTCCGAAGGCGGCGTCTCGCGCAGCGTGCCACGCGGCGCTTTGCCGACCGCGGTGCGGGCGGCGGAGACGATGACGGCATCACGCATCTGCATCGGTCAGTTCCTCAGCGGCTTGCCGGTCTTGAGGGTGTGCCGGATGCGGTCGCGGGTCAGCCGCTCGCCGAGCAGGCGCAGGAACGCCTCGCGCTCGAGGTCGAGCAGGTGCTGCTCGCTCACCAGCGTGCCCTCGGCGACGTCGCCGCCGCTCATGACGCGGGCGAGCTCCAGGACGAGCTTGCGATCGTGCTCGCTGATCTGGCGTGCGACGAGCTGGTTGTAGCTGAGCGCCTCGGCGGCGGCGATGCCGCGCCGGCCGAGGACCGGGATGCGGGTCTCGCCCGGGGCGCGGTAGCCGACGTCCGCGAGCGTGCGCGCGGTCCGAGCCGCATCGGCCCATTGGCGGTCCGGATTGGCGGTGATCGGGTCCGCGTCGGTCAGGAACAGGTACTCGCGCGCCTCCCAGGCGCTGGTGGCGACGGTGGCCGTGGCGACAGCGGTGAAGACGTGGCTGTAGAGCGGGAACAGGTCGGTCCGGGCGCCCTCCGGCAGCTGCTCGGCGAGGCGACGTGCCATGGCCGTCGATCCGCCTCCGGCCGGGATGAGCCCCACGCCCAGCTCGACGAGGCCGATGTACGTCTCCGCCAGCGCCTGCACGCGGTCGGCGGCCAGGACGAGCTCGGCGCCGCCGCCCAGGGTGCGGCCGCGGGGCGCGACGACCACCGGGATCGGCGCGTGGCGGATCTCCGACGTGGCGGCCTGGAAGGCGCGGATGGCCCGCTCCAGCTCGGCCCACTCGCCCTCCTCCGCCTCGAGCAGCAGCAGCGCGAGGTTGGCGCCGGCGCTGAAATCCGCGGCACGCGTGCCGATGACCAGCCCGTCGTGGCGCTTGGCCGCCAGCGCCACCGCGCGACGGATCATGGCGATGGTGTCGATGCCGAGCACGTTGAGCTTGCCGTGGAGCTCCAGTCCGGCGATGCCGTCCCCGAGCTCGACGACCGATGCCCCCGCGTTCGACGGCAGGCCGGCAGCCGTCGCGGCCGTCCGGGCGGCGTCGAGGTCCAGGCCGTCCGGCACGGGCAGTGGCAGCATCGCACCGGCGCTGAAGCTCCACGCCGAGCCGTTGTCGTAGGCCGGCGACGGGACGCGGACCTCGGGCAGCAGTCGGGCGGCGTCATCGCCGAGCGCGTCGATGGTCTGGAACGGTCCGAGCTCCCATCCGAAGCCCCAGCGCATGGCGGCATCGATATCGGCCACACTGTCGGCGATGTGCGGACCGACCTGCGCCGAATAGCCGAGGTTGGCGGCCAGCGCGCGGCGCAGGAACTCGCCGGCGGTGTCGTCGGCCGCGATGAGCATGCGCATCCGCGTTGGCAGGTCGGCCTCGTTGCGGGCCATCTGCGCGGCGGCTGACGTGAGGCGCCGTCGAGGGCGGTACTCCCCGGAGGCCAGGTCGAGCGCCAGGATCTCGCTGCCTTCCTTCCGGAAGAAGCCGGCACCCGACTTCTCGCCGACCGCGCCGCGCTCGAGCAGGCCGCGCATGATGGGCGGGACGGCGAACGTGTCGCGGTCGGGGTCGTCGACGAGGTCGGCATGGCAGTGATCCGCGACCGCGGCCGCGACGTCGATGCCCACCACGTCGAGCGTCCGGAAGGTTGCGCTCCTGGGACGACCGATGAGCGGGCCGGTGAGCTCGTCGACTTCGTCGGGCCCGAGACCGAGCTCCTGCGCGAGCCGCAGCGCGACCATCAGGCCGTGGACCCCGAGGCGGTTGGCGATGAACGCCGGCGTGTCGCGGGCGACCACGGTGCCCTTGCCGAGGTGGCGGGATGCGTACTCGGCCAGCTCGTCGACGGCCATCGGGTCGGTGTCGGTCAGCGGGATCAGCTCGAGCAGGCGGGTATAGCGCGGCGGGTTGAAGAAGTGGGTGCCGAAGAAGCGGCGACGGAAGCCATCGGTCCGGCCGTCGGCCAGCCCCGAGATCGAGAGGCCGCTGGTGTTGGTGGTGACGAAGCGGGTGCGGTCCGCCAGCGCGGCGTCGACACGTTCGAAGAGCGCGCGCTTGGGCTCCAGCTGCTCGACGATGGCCTCGAGCACCCAGTCGGCCTCGCCGATGGCCTTCTCCAGGGCGCCTTCGACGTCGAGGCCGGCCGGCCGGATGCGGGCTGCGTGGGCGGTGGCATACAGGGGCGCCGGCTTGAGCTTCATCACCCGATCGAGCCCGGCGCGCGCGACCTCCGCGGTCATGTCGAACAGGCCCACGCGCGCGCCGGCGCCCGCGAGCAGGGCCGCGATCTGGGCACCCATGGTGCCGGCGCCGATGACGACCACACGCTCGATCCGCGGCGTCATGCGCGCAGGCCCCCCAGGAAGAGTTCGGCGAACGCATCCGCGATCTCGTCCACGCTGGCCGCACCGCCGGGCCGATACCACTGCGTGAACCAGTTGCAGGCCGACAGGATCCCGATGCCGGCAAGGCGCACGTCGAACGGCCTGAGGCTGCCGTCGGCGATGCCCGCCTCGAGGGCGGCGCGCCAGCGTGCCTCGTAGCCGTCGCGGCGCCGGATCATCTCCGCCTGGCGCCGGCGGTCGAGGGCTCGCCACTCGATCTGGATGAGGGACAGCTCGTCGGCGTGATCCGCCGCGACGCGGAGGTGCTCACGGATCCCATCGGTCAGGCGGTCGACGGCGGGCGCGTCGCGCTCGAGGATGGGGAGGACCCGTTCCTCGAGCCGGTCGAGCGCCCGGGTCAGGATCGTCCACAGCAGCTCGTCCTTGGCGCTGATGTAGTGGTACAGGCTGCCGCGATTCATGCCGAGGGCCTCGCCGAGGTCCTGCATCGACGTCGCGTGGAAGCCGCGCTGCCGGAAGAGGCGGGTGGCGGCGGCGTGCAGCTCGGCCTCGCGCGGGCGGACGGGGATCGGAAGGGTCATCGGTGGCGGAGTCTATCAAACGAACGTTTGGTTGACAACGGGGGCGAGCCGGCCTCAGTCGGAGCTGCACCGGTGGCGCCGATCGGCCGAGTTGGTGAGCCCGCTCAGATCTCGTACGTGCGCTGCGGCTCGGCGATCTCGACGGCCGAACCGAAGGCCGCGGCCGCCTGGTCGACGGCCCACGATCCGTCGCCGTTCACCGGCAGGTGGGTGAGCATCAGCCGTCGTGCGCCGCCGTCGCGGGCAGCGGTCCCGGCCTCGGCCGGCAGCAGGTGCCCTCGCGGCTCCGGTGCGACGGCGTCCTCGTCGAGGCTCCGTAGCGTGGCCTCGCTCAGCAGCAGGTCGGCGCCGTCGGCGAGGTCGCTCAGGCCGGGCGCGGGCCCGGTGTCGGCCGTGTAGGCCATGCGTCGCCCATCCGCCTCGATGCGGAAGCCCCAGCATGGGATGTAGTGCTGCGTCTCGACCGGACGCAGCGACAGTGCGCCGAACGTCAGCGGTGCGGTGCCGTCGTGCTCGGAGAGCCGGAAGCAGTCCTCGAAGTGGCGGGCGTTGCCAACCCCCTTGGCCAGGTCGAGCATCTGATCGGCAGAACCAGGCGGCAGGACGACGCGCAGCCGCAGCTCGGTCGGTCTCGATCGCCACGGATAGACGTAGCGCAGCGTGACGAGGTCGAGCATGTGGTCGGCGTGCATGTGGCTGACGACGACGGCGTCGAGCTCGTCGGGGTGGTGGCGCTTCACCAGCTGCGCCACGACGCCGGGACCGATGTCGACCACGACTCGCGCGCCGCCGCCCTCGACCAGGTAGCCGGCGCACGCCTCGCCCGGGTTCGGCGAGGCCGGCGAGCGGCCGAGGACGGTGAGCCGCATCAGGCCGGGTGCTCGTGCGTGCCGCCGCGCGGTCGCAGGTACATCGCGGCGTGGCCGTGCGAGTCGGTGACGAATCCCATGGCGGCGAAGAATGGCACGGCGGCCGGGGTGCTGACCAGCGCGACCAGGCGGCGGTCCCCGCATCGGTCGAGCGCGGCGCGGGCCAGCGCGCTTCCGATGCCCTGGCGCTGTCGATCCGGCCGCACGACCAGGTCCCACAGGCTGGCGTGCAATCCGCCGTCGTCGAGGAGCCGGGCGACGCCCACAAGCTCGTCGCCATCCCGCGCTGCAAACCAGGTACTGCTGCGCGCCACGGCCTCGAGCCGCCACGACTCGCGCGGCGGCCATTCGACCCAGCCGTAGGCGGCATTCACCTCGCCGGGGGTGAGGTTCGCATCGGCCTCGATGCGGACCATCGCGCTCATTCAGCGCTGCTCGATGGCAACGTAGTCGCGGGTCTCGGGACCGATGTAGACCTGCCGCGGCCGGCCGATCTTCGTCTCCTTGGCTTCCAGCATCTCCTTCCACTGCGCGATCCAGCCCGGCAGGCGGCCGATTGCGAAGCAGTTGGTGAACATGTTCTTGGGGAAGCCGATGGCGCGGTAGATCAGGCCGGAGTAGAAGTCGACGTTCGGGTAGAGCTTGCGGCTGACGAAGTACTCGTCGCTGAGCGCCACCTCCTCGAGGCGCTTGGCGACCTCGAACAGCTGCCCGTCCGCGTGCGTGGCGCTCAGCACGCGGTCGGCCGCGGCCCTGATGATCCTGGCGCGCGGGTCGAAGTTCTTGTAGACCCGATGACCGAAGCCGGCGAGGCGGAACGAGTCGTCGGGATCCTTGGCCTTGTCGACCCACTTCTGCACGTCGCCACCATCGGCCACGATCTGCTCCAGCGTCTTGATGACCGCCTCGTTGGCCCCACCATGCAGTGGCCCCCACAGGGCGGTGATGCCGGCGCTGATCGACGCGTACAGGTTGGCGTGCGTGCTGCCGACCATGCGCACCGTCGAGGTGGACGCGTTCTGCTCGTGGTCGGCGTGCAGGATGAGGAGCAGGTCGAGGGCCTCGGCGACCTGCGGGTTGACCTCGTACGACTCGGAGGGCACCGCGAACATCATGTGCAGCAGGTTGGCCGCGTAGCCCAGGTCGTTCCGCGGGTAGACGTAGGGCTGGCCGATCGCCTTCTTGAACGACCACGCCGCCAGGGTCGGCAGCTTGGCGATGAGGCGGTTGATGGTGATGTCGACCGCATCGGCCTCGAAGATGTTCTGGCTGTCGGGGTAGAACGTGCTCATGCCCACCACGCCCGAGGCCAGCACCGCCATGGGATGCGCGTCGTGCGGGAACGAGTCGAAGAAGTGGCGCATCTCCTCGCGGATGAGGGTGTGGTGGGTCACCTCCGTTGCGAACCGATCCAGCTGCTCGCGGGTCGGCAGCTCGCCCCAGATCAGGAGGTAGGCGACCTCCAGGAAGGTCGAGTGCCCGGCGAGCTGCTCGATCGGGTAGCCGCGGTAGCGGAGCACACCCGCCTCGCCGTCGAGGAAGGTCACCGCGCTGCTGCAGGCGCCGGTGTTGCCGTAGCCGGGGTCGTAGGTGATCAGCCCGGTCTCGCCACGCAGGCGGCCGATGTCGATGGCGTCGTCGCCATCGGTGCCGCGCACGATCGGCAGCTCCAGCTCCTGGTCGCCGACGCGCAGGGCCGCGGCGGTACGGGTGGCGGCCTCGGTGCTCACTGCAGCAGCTCCGCGACTGCGGCGCGCTCATCGAGCAGCTCCGCGGTGGTCGCCTCGATCTTCGCTCGGGCGAATGCGGCATGCCCGATGCCCTGCACGATCTCCACGCTCCCCGGCGCGGTGGCGCGCAGCGGGTACCCGAAGACGAGCCCTTCGGGCACGTCGTAGCCGTCGGATGCCGGCGTCGGAGTGGCGGCGCTGAATGTCATGCCCGTCGGCTGGGTGAGGTTCCTGACTGTGTCGATCACCGCGTTCGCGGCACTGGCCGCGCTCGACTGGCCGCGGGCCTTGATGATCGCCGCCCCGCGCTGCTGGACGCCGGCGATGAAGTCACCCTCCAGCCAGGCGTCGTCGCCGATGACCTCCGGCGCCGGCCGCCCGCCGATCGTCGCGTGCCAGGCGTCGGGGAACTGCGTCGACGAGTGGTTGCCCCAGACGGCCAGGTCTCGGACGGTCGCCACCGGCGCGCCGGCCTTCGCCGCCAGCGACGATCGCGCGCGGCTCTCGTCGAGCATGGTCATGGCGAACCATCGGTCCTTCGGCATGCGGTGGCGCGCCGCCGCCGTCGAGCCGATGAGCGCGTTGGTGTTGCACGGGTTGCCGACCACGAGCACGCGGCAGTCGTCGTCGGCGCTGCGCGCGATGGACTCGCCCTGTCCGGTGAAGATGCCGCCGTTGATGCCGAGCAGGTCCTTGCGCTCCATGCCCTCGCGGCGCGGTACGGCGCCGACCAGCAGCGCCCAGTTGGCGCGGGCGAAGGCCTCATCGGTGTCCGAGGTGCACAGGACCGATTCGAGCAGGGGGAATGCGCAGTCGTCGAGCTCCATACGCACGCCCTCGAGGGCCGGAAGTGCAGCCGGCAGCTCGAGGAGCTGGAGCCGGACCGGTCGATCGGGGCCGAACATCTGGCCCGATGCGATCCGGAACAGCAGCGCATAGCCGATCTGGCCGGCGGCTCCGGTCACGGCCACGCGAACGGGGGAGTCGGGCATCGGTCTCCATCTCGATCGAGAGTGACTTTGAGTGTAGCGCTCGCTTCAGGGGTCGTCCGCCGACGGCCCGCCGGTGCGGCCGGCCGCCCAATCGGCCACGGCCGCGGCCATCGAGCCGAAGGCCATGCGGGGCAGCCAGGCCGCCACCTGCGACCGCGAGACCCAGGCGTGCTCGCTCGACTCGAAGTCGATGCGAACTTCGGCCGTTGCCTCTCGTGCGCGACCGCGGTAGACGACGGTGACCGCGTTGCCCGGCGGAGAGTGATACACGCCTGAAAGCCCTGTCAGCTCGACGGGGATGCCGGTCTCCTCGAGCGTCTCCCGGCGTGCGGCCAGCTCGAACGACTCGCCCGGATCGAGGTACCCGGCGGGCAGGTCCCAGGCGCCCAGGCCGGGCTGCACGGCCCGCCGCAGCAGCAGCACCGATGGCTCGCCTCCGGGGTCCATGCGCTCGAGCAGCACGGCCGCCGCCGGCAGCGGGTTGGCGTGCCAGCGCCAGCGGCATCGATCACACACGAGCGGCTGCTCCGATGGCGTGGCGCAGTGGGGGCAGGCTGGAACGGCGCGGCTCACGCCGCGCAGGGTATCAGCCGGGTGTACCGCCGATGCGCCTCGGCTCGGGGTGCGCCAGGTCGTCTCGACCGGCCGCCAGCATGAACATGTGGACCCGGTCGCGGAGGATGTCGCGAGCCTCGCGGAAGGCGGCCAGGCGGACGTCGTCGTCGCCCGCGGCCGCGGACGGATCGTCGATGCTCCAATGCGCCTGCTTGGCGACGCCCGGAATGGTCGGGCATGCCTCCCTGGCCTGGTCGCAGACGGTGATCAGCCAACCGAACGTCTCGCCCATGAACGGCTCGAGGGTCTTGCTGGAGTGGGCGCTGATGTCGATCCCGATCTCGCCCATGACCGCGATCGCCTCGGGCCGGACGCGGGTCGCCTCGGTCCCGGCGCTGAACGCCTCGAACCGGTCGCCGCCCCACGCGCGGAGCATGCCCTCGGCCATCTGGCTCCGAGCGCTGTTGTGGGTGCAGACGAAGATCACGCGCTGGCGTTCGGGCGGTCCCATGCGCCGATCCTAGACCTCGAACGTCAACCGTGCGTCAAGCCACGTCAATGTCCACGGATGGGGACAACGTGTGGATAACCCTCGATGCGCGCCGACAGTTCGTGGAGAAGAGGGCTTGCGCCGCCTCTTGCCGGCTCGGTACTCTGTGGTTGTCCCGAAGGGGCAGCCAACGGCACCAGAGATTGCATCAACGGTCCGGCGGCGGTTCCTTCGGGACATTTCGCTGTCCCGTCGCCTGGGGGATGCCGCTCAGCGCTCCAGGTTGCGCTGGAGGCGCCGCACCACCTCGGCCGTCTCGTCCGACGGGGCGTGCCCCGGCTCCGATGCGGGCCCGGCGAAGGTGCCGAACTGGCGATCGCCGGCGTCCCCGAGACCGGGCACGATGTACCCGCGCTCGTTGAGATGCGAGTCGAGCGCCGCCACGTGGATGTCCACGTCGGGATGTGAGGCCGACAACGTGGCGACGCCCTCCGGAGCGGCGATCAGCGAAACCTGCTTGATGCGCGCCGCACCCCACGCCTTGAGGATGTCGACCGTGGCGGCCGACGAGCCGCCGGTGGCCAGCATCGGGTCGAGGATGAGGCAGACCTGGACCGTCGCCGCGTCGGGAAGCTTGTTGTAGTACTCGACCGGCTTCAGCGTTCGTTCGTCACGGTAGAGACCGATGTGCCACACCTCCGCCGTCGGCAGCAGCTCCAGCATGGCGTCCACCATGCCGAGGCCGGCCCGCAGGATGGGGATGAGGCCGACCCGCGGCTCCATGCGCGCTGCCGTCATCGCCTCCAGCGGCGTCTCGATGCGCTGGGGCCGGGTGGCGAGGTCGGCCATCGCCTCGTAGCCGAGCAGCCAGGTCAGCTCGCGCACCAGCTCGCGGAACTTCTTGGGCTCCGTGGACTTGTCACGCAGGATGGCGAGCTTGTGCGCCACCAGCGGATGCGTGCTGGCGTGGAGGGAAGGGTGCGACATCGGCGCGATTCTAGTCTTCGACGGACGGCCACAATGCACCGATGCGCCCCGCTCTCACCCCGCTGCCGGTGGCCTTCGGCGCGTTCGGCCTGGTGTGGGGGGCGTGGCAGGCCATCCTTCCCGACCTGGCCGGACGGTTCGGCCTGAGCAGCGGGCCGCTGGGCGTCATGCTGACCGTCGGGTTCGCATTCTCGCTGCCGGCGATGCTTCTCACCGGCCGCCTGATCGATCGGACCGGGCCGGGGCCGGGCATGGCGTTCACGGCGGCGGTCATGGCTGCCGGCCTGGCGGTGGTCGGGACTCTCAGCTCGGTGCCGATGCTGGTGATCGGCATCGTGCTGCTGGTGGTCGGCAGCGGCGCGTTCGACGTGGCCATCAATGGTGCCGCGCTCGGCGACGAGACGTGGGGCCGGCCAGCGCGGCTCACGCTGCTCCACGCCGCGTTCAGTGGCGGCGGTGTGGTGGGCGCGGTGGGCGCCGGGGCGCTGGTCGGCGGCGGGCTCCCGTTCCAGGCCGTCTACCCGGCGCTCGCGCTGATGCTCGTGGCCGTCGCTGCCCTGATGGCGCGTTCGGCGTGGCGGCGGGCGACGTCGGGAGGATCGGTGCCGAGGGAGATCGCGCTGGCCATGCTGCCGCTGGCCGGGCTGGCCGGCCTCGCCTTTCTGGCGGAAGGGTCGATGGAGACGTGGTCGGCCATCTACCTGCGCGACGTCCTGGGTGCAGCGGCCTTCGTCGGTGCCCTGGGGCCGGGCGTCTTCCATGCCGCCATGCTCGTCGGCCGGCTCATCGGCGTTGGGGTGGCGGGTTCGCTGGGCGCTCCGACGACGCTCCTCGTGTCCGGCTCCATGACGCTCGTTGGCATGGCGGTGGCGCTCATCGTTCCGGTCGCCGCGCTGGCCATCGCGGGCATGGCGATCGCCGCCCTGGGCGCGTCGTTCGTGGTGCCAGTGGTGGTCAGCCTCGCCGGCCGCCGGGCCGGCGCGTACGCCGGCCGCGCCGCGTCGTACGTGCTGACGCTCGGCTACGCGGGCTTCCTGGTCGGCCCGTCGCTGGTGGGCATTCTCGGCGAGCTGGCAAGCCTGCGCGTGGCGCTGATCGTCATCCCGGTCGGCGCGGCGGTCATCGCCCTGGCGTCTCGCACGCGCACCCTGCGTGCGTAGCGGGCTGGACGGGCTGGACGCGTCGCGCGGTGGCGGAGGGCGGATCTACCTCCATTGGCGGCATGCTGCTAGGCTATCGGTCCTGCGCACGACGCAATCGTGCACGGACCGTGTGCCCCGCCCGTCGCTCGGATCCGCCAGGGATGAGGAGGTTAGGAGAGCATGGTCTTCGGATCAAAGCGTGAAACAAAGCCGGACAGCCTGTCGCGCGAGGACGTGGTCGGGAATCTCTATCCGGATAGTCTGACGAGTGAGGTCGACGTGGCACAGTCACCCAGCAGCGAGTTCCCCCGAAGAGGAGAGGAGCGCGGCAACGAGAGCGTCATCGACCCGCATGCCCGCTTCAACGGCAAATACGTCAGCGACCGCGACCTGCGGATCGAGGGCGAGGCGCAGGGCGAGATCGAGTGCCAGGGCACGCTGATCATCAGCCCGCAGGCCCGAGTGCGCAGCGCCATCAAGGCCCACAACGTGATCGTCAACGGCGATTACGAGGGTGACGTCGACTGCGGCGGCCGGTTCGAGATCGGCTCCACCGGGCGCGTCAAGGGCAACATCAAGACCCAGGTCCTGGTGGTCAAGGAGGGCGCCCACTGGGAGGGCGGCGTCACGATGACGCGCGAGCCGGGCGCACGCCCCGCTTCGCAGCCCGCCGTCGGCCCCGGCCAGCCAGCAGGCCAGCGCCAGGGCAGCGGCTCTGGCAGCAGCTCGGGCAGCAGCATCTTCAGCAAGGGCGAGCGCGACGACAAGCCGGCTCCGGCGGAGGAGCGCGAAGGCCAGCCGGCCGGACAGGGCGGTGGCGGGGGGCAGTAGCCCCGTCCGTAGCGCCTGCGGCGGGTGAGCCCCGTCCGACGTGGGACCGCACCGGCGCCGCCGGTGCTGGTCGAGGTCAGGCGCGGTGACCGAGTGGAGTCCGCGCACCGTGGCTCCGTGGCCGTCGTGGCTCCCGACGGGGCTGCCGTCGCAACGGTCGGCGACCCTGATGCCTTCATCTATCTGCGCTCCAGCGCGAAGCCGTTCCAGCTCGCCCCGTTCGTCGCGTCCGGCCGCTTCGACACGTTCGAGCTCGGGACCGAGGCGCTTGCGATCATGGCCGCCAGCCATTCCGGCGAGGACCGCCACGTCCGGCTGGTGCAGGAGATCCTCCGCCGCGGCGGAGTGACCAGCGGCGTCCTCCAGAACCAGGTGCACGCGCCCTTCGATGTCGAGACCGCCCAGCGCCTCGTCCGCGATGGGGAGCAGCCGACCGCGCTGCGGGGCAACTGCTCGGGCAAGCACGCCGCCATGGTCCTGTTCGCCAAGGCCTCCGGCTGGCCGATCGACAGCTACTGGCATCCCGGCCATCCGGTCCAGCGCCTGGCGCTGGAGACCATCTCGGCGCTGTCCGACGTGCCGATCGAGGAGATCGCCACCGCGACCGATGGGTGCGGCGTGGTCACCTTCGGGATGCCGCTGCGCGGGCTGGCGGTCGCGTTCGCCCGGCTGGCCGATCCGTCGGCGGTGGCCGACCCGCCGCTGCGCGCGGCGCTCACGCGCATCCGCGACGCGATGATGGCCCACCCGGAGCTCGTGGCTGGGGAGCGGCGACGGATCGATACCGCGCTCATGCGAGCCTACCCGTCGCGGATCGTGAGCAAGGGCGGCGCCGAGGGCGTGCTGGCCATGGGCCTGCCGCCGGGCGCGCTCACTGCCGCCGGCGCCTTTGGCGATGGGCCGATGGGGATCGCGGCGGCAGTCGAGGACGGCAACTACGCGCGCCGCGCCGGCGACGCCACGAGCGTCGAGATCCTGCGGCAACTGGGCCTTGCCCGCGACCCCCTGCCGGGATCGCTGGCCGAGTACGCGTCGCCTGCGATCCTCGATCCGCGCGGGGAGCGGGCCGGCGAGGTCCGGGCCAGCTTCCGGCTGGCCTGAACGCTCGGAGCTCGCTGGCGCTTGCCGTACTTTCGGCACAATCTGACGCGAAGGATTCGGCACGCACGGTGGTGCCGATATCTCCGTCACCCGATGGCGTGAGTCGTGCGCCGGGGCGGCCCCACGCCAGCCAGCAGCCGAAATATCGGCCGTCGCGAGCGTGGCGGGCAGCTGCTACCGGGATACGCCGATTTATCGGTCACGCAACCCCTAGGACAGCAGGCCGCGAACCGCATCGGCCAGGCGGACGAACAGAGGCGCCAGCACGAGGGCCGGCAGGAAGTTGGCGACGCGCACCGGCTTGAGCTCAAGGAGGCGCAGCGCGACGCCGAGCAGGATCACCCCACCGGCGGCGGTGATGGCCAGGACGGTGGCCTCGTCCATGACGTCGCGCAGCAGGAACGCCCCGGCGGCGATGCCTCCCTGGATGACCAGCACCGTCAGCGCCGAGAGCGCGACCCCGGGACCGAGCGCGGCGGCGAACGCGACCGCCGCGACGCCGTCGAGCAGTGACTTGAGGGCCAGCAGCTGCACGTCGCCCGTCAGGCCGTTGGCCAGCGAGCCGAGGATGGTCAGCGGGCCGACGCAGAAGACCAGGCTGGCGGTCACGAAGCCCTCGGCGATCCGGCTGGGCCTTCCTCCATCCGGGGCTGCGAGCCGGCGCTGGAACCAGGCGCCAAGCCACTCGAGCCGGTCGTGCAGGCGCAGGATCTCGCCGATGGCCACGCCGAGCAGCAGCGCACCGAGCACCGCAAGGTCGTCGCCGGGGCGCGCCGCGGAGTCGGTGAAGATGCGCAGTCCCATGCTGAGGCCGATGAGTAGCGTGAACAGGCCCAGCCCGGTGGTGAGGCTGGCCTGCATGCGCGCCGGCATCCGCGCGCCGAGCAGCAGCCCGATGAGCGTGCCGATCAGCACGGTCGCCACGTTGAGCAGGGTGCCGGTCAGGAACACTCTGGCGGTCGCTAGGGCGCCGGGTCGAGCCGCTCGACGGATGCGTGCACGGACAGCCCCGGCACCGGCCCGCCCATGACGACGTAGGCCACGCCGTCGATCACCGCCGCGCCGTGCCCGTGGCGCTCGACGAGCATCTCCGGACCGGTGCTGACGGCACCATCGATGGCGATGCACTCGACGGTCGTGTATGCCCCATCCGGTGCCTCCCCGCCGGTCAGGCAGGCGCCGAGCTCAGGGACGTAGAAGGCACCCACGCCGCCGCGCGGCGTCGGCAGGGGATCGAGCGGCGTGACCTCCGTGCCCTCGACGAGGTCGACGTCGGCGAGGTTGGAGTCCAGCCCGCCGACGCGGCCGCCCAGCAGCCACGTCCGCCCGTCGCCGTCGGAGGCGGCCGCCAGGTGCTCGCGCGCACGTGGCATGGCGCCGATGCGCTGCCAGGCACTCCCGACGAGCACGAAGACGTCGCCACTCACGCCGCCGGCACCGACGCCTCCGGCGTAGACGACCCGCTCCCCGTCCCAGGCAGCCGCGCCGGCGGCGCGCGCGTCGGGCAGCGACGGGCCCGGCTCCCAGCCGTCGGCGCCGTCGGTGAGCGCCAGCACGATGTCGGTCGGCTGGCCGAACGTGGTGCCGATGTAGCCGCCGATGACCAGCAGCCGGTCCCCGTCCGATACCAGCGCGGCGTGGTGCAGGCCGGTCGGCAGGGACGGGCCGGAGGTCCATTCGCCGCTGGCAGGGTCGAAGATCTCGACCTCGGCGACCGCCTCGCCGAGCGGCGACAGGCCGCCCGCCATCCAGATCCGCCCGGCGTGGGCTGCGGTCGCCATCTCGAGCCGCGCCAGTGGCGCGTCGGGCAGCTCGGTCCAGGCGGCCGCCGCCGCAGCGCCCTGGCTCGGCGGAGCGATCGTGGCCAGCGGCACGGACGCCTGCGGGGCGCGCGTCGGCACCGGGGAGGTCGAGGCGCAGGCGACCAGCGCCACGACGGCGACCAGGGCCGGGAGGGAGGCGGCACGCTGCATGCGTGGCGTAGGGTAGCGAACGTGATCCGACCGCGTTCCCGGGCCGCCTGGCTCGTTGCTGGCGCCCTGCTGCTCGCGGGCTGCACGGATCGCGATGATGCGTCGCGGGCTGCCGCCCCATCGGCCCAGGAGGACACAGCGCTGCGATACGTGGCCCTCGGAGACTCGTACACCATCGGCACCTCGGTCGCCGAGGCCGAGCGATGGCCGAACCAGCTCGTGGCGCGGGTCGGCGCGCTGGAGCTCGTCGGCAACGCGGCGGTCAACGGCTACACCACCGCGGACCTCATCAACGACGAGCTGCCGCAGCTCGACACGCTGCGGCCGGAGTTCGTGAGCGTGCTCATCGGCGTCAACGACGTCGTGCAGGGCGTGCCCGACTCGCAGTACGCGGGCAACGTGGCGGTCATCCTGGAGGAGCTGCTGACGCGACTGCCGCCCGACCGCATCCTGTGCGTGGCAACGCCCGACTACACCGTCACGCCCAGTGGAGCCGCCTTCGGCGACCCCGCGCAGCAGAGCGACGGCATCGTGCGTTTCAACGCCATCCTGCGCGAGGCGTGCGAGCAGCGCGGCATCCGCTTCGTGCCGCAGATCTTCGAGATCAGCCAGGCGGCGCTGGAGGATCCGACGCTCGTCGCCGACGACGGCCTCCATCCGAGCGGGACGCAGTACTCGCTGTGGGTCGAGGCGATCGTGCCGGCCGTGCAGGAGCTAGTCGGGGACTGAGCTCCGCGGCGGCGCCGGCCCCCGAAAGGCGGGACAGCCCCTCGGCTCCAAGAGTGCGCAGGACTCCGTCTCGCTCTGCCGCATCCACGTCCTGCCCGGCGCGCAGCCGACGCTGATCGAGCAGGCAGAGCGCCAGCTGCAGCGGCAGGTCCAGCTCCCGCCATGCCTCGGCCGCCTGCCGGTAGCTGGCCCGAGCGCCCGGGTCGGCGTTGAGCGCGGCAATCCCGGCCCGCAACGTCGTCACCGTTGCCGAGATGGCGCGACCCGTCACGTTCAGGGCCTCCAGCTCGGCGACGTCAGCGGCCGCGGCTTCCCGGTTCCCCTGCCACAGGCTCGCGCGTGCGGCAAGCGCGCGCTGCTGCGCCCGTTCGGCTCCGAAGGACCCGGCGACGGCCGCGTCGGCAAGCCGATGCGCCTCGCCGAACGCGCCGGCGACGAACGCGCACCATGCCCGCGCATGGTGAACGCCGGCCACGACCTGGACATCGGTCTCGGCCGGCAGCGGCTCGAGCGCGTCGAGCACCGCCACCGCCCGCGCGTCCCCCTGGAGCGCGCGGATCACGGCCACGCTCGTGGCAAGGTCGATCCGGTACGCATCGGAGATGCCGCGACCCTCGAGCTCGGCCGTCGTGGCGAGGGCCCACGCCCAGTCGCCGGTGTCAATGGCCGCTGCGCAGGCCACGTCTGCCAGCTGGACCGCGATGTCCCCGAGACCCATCGCCGACGCGAGGTCGAATCCCTGGCGCGCGGTCTCCATCGTGACCCGCGGGTCGTCGACGACCACCAGCCACGCGAGGTTGTTCCGCGCCCGCAGCTCCGTGTGCAGCGAGCCCGACGCCTGTGCCTGGACGATGGCGTCGCGAAGATCGGCGAGGCCGGCCTCCTCCTCCCCGAGGCGGAAGCGGGCCGTTCCCCTCGTGACGAGCACGTCGGCGGCGACGGTCTCCATGCCGAGGCGGACGGCAGCCGCGAGGGCGCGTTCGGACCACTCGAAGCCGGCGCGATCGTCGCCGACCAGGAGCCGCGCCCTCGCCAGCTGCGCCGCGAGCTCGACGCCCGACGGGTCCGCGCCGATGTTGCGGACGGCGCGCATGGCAGCCTCCAGCTCCACGAGCGCCGGCTCGTTGCGCATCGCGGCCAGGAGGACGCTCGCGAGGCGCGCCCGCGCCAGCGCGGCAGGCTTCCGCTGGCCGAGATCGGTGCGGAGCTTCACCAGCTCGCGGAGATGCCCCTCGGCCAGGTCGAGCCGCGCAGCGGCGCGCGCGGCGTCGGCGCCCTCTTCCAGCAGCGCGGCCCGCTGCTCCGCGCCGTCGGTCAGGCGCAGCGCCTCCTCGATCAGGCCGAGCGCGCGCTCCGGCACGTGCAGGCGCGTCGATTCCCGCGACGCCCGCCGCAGGGCGGCCGCGGCCCGCCTCGCGAGCCGGACGGCATCGGGGTGATCGGGCGCGAGGCGGTGTGCCTCGAGGAGGTGCCCGGCGAGCGGTTCCGCGACGTCGTCATCGGTCAATGTCTCGAGGTAACGCGCCGCCGCCAGGTGGAGGCCGCGCCGCTCCGAGCGCGACAGGGTGTGGTACGCGACCTCGCGAACCAGATCCTGGACGAAGCCGAGGTGGCCGTGCCCGGGGGAGCTGATCTCCTCGTCGAGGCTCAGGAGCTCGCGGCGAACCAGTCCCTCGGTGCGCTCGCGGGTCGCGGTGGCGTCCGCCCCGCCGACGCTGATCAGCGCCTCTGGCCTGAACCGATGGCCGAGGACGGCGGCTGCCAGCAGGAGCCGGCGCTCCGGCGTGGGGAGCGCGTCGATCCGCGCGGCGATCACGCCATGGAGCGAGTCCGGCACGTCGATCGAGTCGGCCGTCACCTCGCGCGTCGGCCGCGCAGCCCGGCGCCGCTCGGGCACTGCGGACCTCGGGCTGTCCTGCGAGCCGGCGCCCAAAATCCGGACGACCTCGACCGCGTACAGGGGAACGCCACCGGCGCGTCCCAGAATGCGATCCACCAGCCGAGCCGGCAGGTCGGGCGCCCGGCCGGCCAGGAGCTCGCGGATGGCATCGTCGGGGAGGCGCTCGAGGTGGAGGGCCGTGAAGCTGCGCAGGCCCGTCCCCCAGGACGGTCGGCGGTCGAGCAGCTCCGGGCGGGCTAGCGCGACGATGAGGATCGGGTGGTCGCGGCTCCATGCCGCGAGGTACTCGACGAAGTCGAGCAGGCTGGCATCGGCCCATTGCAGGTCCTCGAACACGAGCACGACCGGTGTGAGGTCCGAGACCCGCTCGAAGAAGCGCCGCCAGGCGGCGAACAGCTCATCGCGGTCGAAGGCTGCCGGTTCCTCGCGATCGAGCAGGACCGCGAGGCGGGGCTCGATCCAGCGTCGCTCGGCCTCGTCGCGGACGAATTCCTCGAGCCCGGCTGCGAGCTGCCGGCGGACAAGCTCTGGTGGCGCGCCCTCGGTGAGCCGGATGCGTCGACGGACCATCTCGGCGACCGCGGCGAAGGCGATCCCCTCGCCGTACGCGGGGGCGCGACCCGCATGCCACGCGACCTGCTCCGGCAGCGACTCCAGCCACTCGGAGAACTCCCAGGCAAGGCGGCTCTTGCCGATGCCCGCGATCCCGGTCACGGACACCAGCCGGCTTCGGCCCTCGCGCGCGACGCCGCGATAGAGGTCGGTCAGCTCGTTGAGCTCGCGGTCGCGGCCGACGAACGGCCCGGTGTGCGACCCGCGCTGTCTCCCCGGCCGCATCGGTTCGGCGGCGATGGCGCGGAACGCGGAAAGCCTGCCGCGCCGGCCCTTGAGGGCGATCGACCCGACGGGCTCGAACCGCGCTGCCTCGGGCGCCCTGTCGCGCGTCGTCTGGTCGACAAGGACGCCACCCACCGGCGCGCGCGACTGGAGCCGCGCGGCCACGTTGACGAGGTCGCCCGACACCATTCCCTGTCCCGCCGCACCGATGCTCACCACGCCCTCGCCGGTCGTCACGGCCGCCCGGGCCTGGAGCGCCCTGCCCGATGCCGCTCCGCCGAGCCTGCCGACGCCCCGAACGAGCTCGATCGCGGCCCGAACGGCCCTCTCGGCGTCGTCCTCGTGCGCAACAGGAGCGCCCCAGACCGCCATGACGGCGTCGCCGATGAACTTCTCGATCGTGCCGCCGTAGGTGGCCACGATCGATCGAGCCACCTCGAAGTAGCGCGACTGGACGACGCGGACCTCCTCCGGATCCATCGACTCGGCGAGGGCCGTGAAGTTCTCGAGGTCAACGAACAGGACGGAGATGCGGCGTCGCTCGGCCGGTGCTGCGCCCAGGGCGGGGGGCGGACCCTCGGCGGTCAGCGCATCGCTGCCCGGCGGCACGGCGCCGCCGCAGGACCCGCAGAATCGGCTCCCCGGTGCGACGTCCGCGTTGCAGTGCGGACAGCTCCCACTGAGGCGCGCCCCGCACATCGCGCAGAAGCGCGCGGCCTCGGGGTTATCGGCGTCGCAGGTGGCGCAGCGCATCGGCCTTGATCGGCCTCAGGAGCCGGGCTCCTCCTCCTTGTGGATCATCTGCCCGGTGTGCGTGCCGTCGGCCAGGGTGAGGGTGCGCCAGATGAAGCGAGCCATCGTGTTCTCGTGGTTGATGAGGTAGGTCCCGATGTGGGGATCGGATCGCGAGAGGTTCTCGATCGGTCCTGTGATGCCTTTGACCTGCCCGGTGTAGGCCAGGTGCGGCTTGTGGAGGGCCCACTCCGACTCGCGCGTACTGCTCTTGAACTGGTAGTAGCGGATCTCGAAGGGGGCAGCGAGGAACTCCTGGATTGTCGGGTCCTCCTTCGCCTCATCGGTGAAGAGGTCCGGATCGTTGAGTCGCTTCCCCCGGGAGAATCCGCCTCGTGGGCCCTTCGGGAACTTGTCGTACAGCTCTTCCTCGTTGAACGTGCCGCCGTCGCTGGGCTTGCCGCGCTTCTTGGCCATGCTCGGACCCCTTCGTCCCTGCGTGTGACCGAGCGATCATAGGTTCGGCCCTTCGCGGTGCCTAGCCCTCGGGGCGGCCTGCTAGCATCGGTCGCGATGAGCTCGTCATCGATGCGCGTGCGAATGGCGCCGAGCCCGACCGGCCCGCTCCATATCGGTACCGCGCGAACCAGCCTCTACAACTACCTCGTCGCCCGCCATGCCGGTGGGACGTACGTGCTGCGCATCGAGGACACCGACGTCGCGCGCGGCACGGCCGACTTCGAGCGCGACATCATCGACAACCTGCATTGGCTCGGCATCAGCTGGGACGAGGGCCCACAGGTCGCCGGCGGCGAGGACATCGGTCCGTACGGGCCCTATCGGCAGAGCGCTCGCGCCGAGCTCTACGCGCGCGAGGCGGCGCGGCTGCTGGAGTCCGGCCAGGCGTATCGATGCTGGTGCACGCCCGAGGAGCTCGACGCCGTCCGGCGCGGGCACGAGGCGGCGAAGCAGCCGCCTCGCTACAACCGGCGCTGCCTGAACCTGACCGATGCAGAGCGTGCCGAATTCGAGGCCGCCGGCCGTCCATCGGTCCTTCGTTTCAAGGTCGAACCCGAGACCATCCGCTTCGACGACCTCGTGCGTGGCGAGGTCGAGTTCGACAACGCGCTGCTCGGCGACTTCGTGATCGTGCGCAACGACGGCATGCCGCTCTACCACTTCGCGGTCGTGGTCGACGATGAGGCGATGCAGATCACCGACGTCATCCGCGGCGAGGACCACCTCTCCAACACGCCGAAGCACATCGCGCTCATCCGCGCGCTCGGCTACCGCGAACCTCGCTTCGGCCACATCCCGCTCATCCTCAACGCGGACCGATCCAAGATGAGCAAGCGCAAGTCGCAGATGGCGATGAGCGCCTACCGGGAAGAGGGCTACCTGCCCGAGACCCTGGTCAACTTCCTCGCTTTCCTGGGCTGGTCGCCGGGCACCGAGGAGGAGATCTTCACCCTCGACGAGCTGGCAGCCCGGTTCGAGATCGGCAAGGTCCACCATGGCGGGGCCGTCTTCGACAAGGATCGCCTCGACCACCTCAACGGCGTCTACATCCGCTCGCTGACCGATGAGCAGCTCGCCCTCCGTCTTCGCTCCTGGGTGCCCGAGGCGGTCGCCGACGACGACCTGCTGCGCATGGTGCCGCTCATCAAGGAGCGCCTGGTGAAGCTGAGCGACGTCGACGGCCTGGTCGGATTCGCCTGGGAGCCCGATGATGTCGTCGGCTCCTGGTACGGTCCCGAGCTCCTGGCACCCAGGAAGGGCGGCCCCGATGGAGCCCGCCGCGCGCTCGAGACCGCCCGTCGTGTGCTTGCCGAGCTCGACGACGCCGACTTCAGCGCCGATCTGCTCGAGCAGCGATGCCGCGCCGCGGCCGAGACGGCGGGCATGAAGGCCGGCGACTTCTTCACGCCGATCCGGGTCGCCGTGACCGGCCGCACCGTCTCGCCGCCGCTGTTCGCCTCGCTGGAGCTGCTCGGCCGGGAGCGGTCGCTGGCGCGCATCGACGATGCCCTGGCCAAGCTCGAGGTGGCCGTGGCGTGAGCACCGAGGAGCCGCGCGTGGGGGAGCACGCCCCTCGCCTGGATGCACTGATCGACGCCGAGCTGCTTGTCCCGATCCGCTCGTCGTCCGGCTCTTCGCCGGACCCCGACCTCATTGACGCCGAGGCGTTTCGGCACGGGACCGACGAGGACGGGGGCCGGTTCATCGCCGCGTTCAGCTCTCCGGCCGTGCTGGCCGAGTACGGCCCGCCCGGCAGCGACAGCGTCCGCATGCCGGCCCGCACGCTCTTCCAGCGCGCCGATGCCGTCATGGAGCGCGTCGTCGTCGACCCCGGCGCTCCGACCCAGGTCGAGATCGCAGCCGGCGTGCTGCCCTTCCTGGCCGCTGGGATCGATCCGAACCGACCCGATGCGCTGCGAGCGCGGCGGCCCCTGGGCGACCTTCCGTCACTGGAGGTTCCCGAGCAGGTCCCTGAGCCCTTCGGCCGTGAACTGCTGGCCGCACTCATCGAGCTGCCGCAGGTCGAGCGCGCCTGGCTGCTGCGTGCCGGCACGTCCTGGACCGCCGGCGTGCAGTTGGTGCCCGATGCGCTGCTCGGCGACTTCGACGCCGTCCGCAACCGCCTCCACGCAGTCGCCACCGAGCACCTCGGCTCGCGCAACCTGCTGGCCGTCACCGACCTCCGTGCCCCGATGCTGCTCGAGATGTACGACGCCACGGCCGCCCCGTTCTACGCGCGCCGCACCGACCGCAAGGGCTTCCTCGGCCGCATCTTCGGCGGCTGATGGGCCCGAACGAGGCCATCGACCTCCTCGCCGCCGCTCAGCGGCGCTAACGGAGCCTGAGGCGAGAGCGGGCCGCGCGCCAGGTAGGCTCTGGCAGAACCGACGCCGCTGACCGGCGTCATCTCCACACGAGCGGCGAATGGCGGGCGACTTGGCTCAGATACCGCCGCTCAGCGGCGATCACTCGCCGCCCCTACGCGGGCTGATGCGGCGCTCACTTTCGATGATGACGTGGGTAGCCTCGACACCCAGCCGGCGCACCTCGAGTTGCCGACCGACGCTCTTGGGGCGACCGGCAACTGATCTCTTATCCAATGGTTTGTTCCCGTGCGTCATGTCCGTTGCTCGTCACCCTGGTTGCGACTCTCGTCGCCAGCGTAG
>CAYVCE010000189.1:0-2788 GCA_964449915.1 uncultured Steroidobacteraceae bacterium
CAGCACGACGACGCCGAGGTCGACCGATACGTCGCCGTCTTCCGCGACTTCGCAGCCGAGCTGACCGCCTGACGCCGGCAAGCGTGCGTTGCCGGTGGAACCGCCGGCGTATGGTGAGCACAGGAGGTAGGTGATGCTCGAACGCATGGCGCGACCGTTGCGCGGCGTGGCGAACGGCGCCGCCGCGGCCACGAATGGCTTCTACAGCGTGCTCGGCCGCCCGGGGAAGGTGCTGCAGGACCTGCTCAACGGCTCGGTGCTCGGCCACTCGCTGCACGCGGTGCTGGTCGACGTGGTCGTCGGCGGTGCGACCGCCGCCCTGCTGCTCGACGTGCTGCGCGTCCTCTTCGCCGTCGACGGCCTCGAGACGGCGACGACCTGGGTCCTCGGCCTCGCGTGGATAGCGGCGCTCGGTGCGATCGTGACCGGGCTGACGGACTTCAAGGACACGAAGCCCAACAGCGCCGAGCGCGATATCACGTGGATCCACGGCGAGACCAACATGATCGCGACGATCATCTTCACCGTCTCGCTGGTGCTCCGGCTCATCAACAGCCACGACGTTGCCTTCTGGCTTCTCGTTGTCGGCTTCCTGGTCATCAGCGTCGGCAGCTACATCGGCGGCCACGTGGTGTTCAAGTACGGCTACATGGTCAACCACAACGCCTTTTCGCGTGGCACCCGGGCGAAGGAGTTCACGCCGGTGATCGCCGCGGCCGATGTGCCGGAGGAGACGCCCACGAAGGTCAGCATGGGCGCCACGAGCGTGATGTTGGTGCGCCGTGGTGACGTCGTCCACGCCCTCAAGGACACGTGCTCGCACGCCGGTGGGCCGCTCTCAAAGGGCGAGCTCCAGGGCGACACGATCACCTGTCCGTGGCACTTCTCGACCTTCCGCATCACCGACGGGTCGGTCGTGCACGGGCCGGCCGCGTCCCGCCAGGTGCGGTACGAGGCGCGCGTCAACGCCGGACAGGTGGAGCTCCAGGGCCCGTACGACTGAGGGCCATTGGGCCAACTGGATTAGCCCCCACGTTCCGCGCCTTCCGCTAGACTCGCGTTCCCGATCCTGGGCCAGTTAGCCAACCTGTCGCGAGGCGCCGCGTGACCTACCTGCCCACTGCCGAGCACGACGAGCTGCGCGCCGTGGTGCGCGAGCTCGCCGACGAGCGGATCGCGCCGCGCGCCGCCGCGATCGACGCGACCGCCGAGTTCCCGCACGACCTGAAGCAGCTGCTGGCGCAGCAGGATCTGCTCGGCACATGCTTCGAGGAGCGCTACGGGGGCACCGCCCTCGACACGGTGGCGCAGTGCATCCTGGTCGAGGAGATCGCGCGCGCCGACGCGACGACCAGCCTCATCCCGCTCGTCCAGAAGCTGGGCGCGCTGCCGATCATGCTGGCCGGGAGCGACGAGCAGAAGGATCGCTATTTCCCGCGCCTCGCCTCCGGCGAGTGGCTCATCGCCTTCGCCCTCACCGAGGCGGCCGCCGGCTCCGACGTCGCGTCCAACCGGATGCGGGCCACGCGCGACGGCGATGTGTATGCCCTCAACGGCAGCAAGCGCTTCATCACCCACGGCAGCGTCGCCGACGTCGTGATCGCCTTCGCCCTGACCGATCCCGCCGCCGGCGGGCGCAAGGGAATGAGCGCCTTCATCGTCGAGACCGATACGCCCGGCTTCGCCGCCCCGCGCATCGAGCACAAGATGGGCATCCGTGGCTCGCCGACCGCCGAACTGACATTCGATGACGTGCGCGTGCCGGTGGCGAACCTGATCGGCGCCGAGGGGGATGGCTTCAAGATCGCGATGGAGACGCTCGACCGCAGCCGCCTGAGCATCGCGGCGCAGGCGGTCGGCATCGCGCAGGGAGCGATCGACGCATCGGTCGCGTACGCCGCCCAACGAACGCAGTTCGGCGAGCGCGTCGTCGACTTCCAGGGCATCCAGTGGATGCTGGCCGACATGGCGTCGCAGACGGAGGCGGCCCGGCAGCTGACCTACGCGGCGGCCGCGCGGGTGGATGCCAACGCATCCGACCTCCCATACTGGACCAGCAGCGCCAAGCTGGTTGCCGGCGACACCGCCATGCGGGTCACGACCGACGCCGTCCAGGTGCTGGGCGGATACGGCTATATCAGCGAGTACCCCGTGGAGCGCATGATGCGCGACGCGAAGATCACGCAGCTCTACGAGGGAACCCAGCAGATCCAGCGCCTCATCGTCGCCCGGCAGCTGCTCCAGCGAGCCGGCGTGGCGAGACATGGCCCGTAGTCAGGAGCAGAGCACCCGGATCGTGAAGATCGTCGTCTGTATCAAGCAGGTCCCGGCCACCGGCGCCGACAAGCGCTACACCGATGACCTGCGCCTCGATCGAACCGGGGTCGAGGCCATCATCAACCCGCTCGACGAGTACGCCATCGAGCAGGCGCTGCGCCTGGTCGACGACGGCAGCGTCGAGCACGTCACGTACCTGTCGATGGGTCCCGAGCAGGCCGCCGAGGCGCTGCGCCGCGCGCTGGCCATGGGCGGCGACGACGCGGTGCTCGTCACCGATCCGGCGCTGGCCGGCGCCGACGAGTGGGCCACCGCCAAGGTGCTCACCGCGGCGCTCGACAAGCTGGCGCCCGACGTGGCCCTGATGGGCATGGCCTCCGACGACGCACGCGGCTCACTGGTGCCGGGCGCGGTGGCCGCCATGCGCGACGTGCCGCTGCTGTCCTACGGCGCCGAGCTCAAGCTGGCGGACGGATCGGCCCAGGTGCGACGACTGTCGGCTGGCGGCTTC
>CAYVCE010000190.1:0-7068 GCA_964449915.1 uncultured Steroidobacteraceae bacterium
GTCGCGACCGCGATCCTCGTCAAGGTGAACCAGATCGGCTCGCTCACCGAGACGCTCGACACGATCGAGCTCGCCGACCGCAACGGCTACGGCGTGATGGTGAGCCACCGTTCGGGCGAGACGGAGGACACGACGATCGCCGACCTCGTCGTGGCCACGAACGCCGGCCAGATCAAGTCGGGCGCGCCCACGCGCGGCGAGCGCACCGCGAAGTACAACCGCCTCCTGCGGATCGAGGAGGAGCTCGGCGACGCGGCCGAGTACGCCGGCGCGCGCGCCTTCGCGGCGACATCCCGCACCTGATGGAGCGCGGATCCTGGTCGTACGATCGCTGAGGTCGTATCCGCGGGGGCGCTCAGCCCTCCTCGGGCTCGTCCTCCGTCTTCGCGCGGCGACGCGCCGCGGCCGACTCGCGGCTGGCGCGCGTGACCGCCACCTTGGCCTTGCCGGCCGCGGTGCGCGGCCGGTCGGCGGCCCTGCCGGCGGCGGCCTTGGAGGCCTTGGCGGCCGCGACCTTCTTGCGCTGCGCGGTCTTGCTGGCGGTGGTGCGCTTCTTCGCGGCGCCGGGCGTCCCCGGGTCTTCGACGTCGTCGAGAAGGTGTGCGGCGTTCACCTTGGCCATCAGCCGGCTCTTGCGGCGCGCCACGTTGTTGCGATGCAGGATGCCCTTCTCGGCAGCCTTGTCGAGCGCACTGATGGCGGCGGTCACCGCCTCCGGACCGTCGCCGGTCGACCGGCCGAGCGCGATCTCGGAAGCCTGCTGGACGAGCGTCTTCGCCTCGCTCCGCGTGCGTCGATTCACGGCGCGGCGGCGGAGTGATTGGCGCACGCGCTTGAGGGCGGAGGGCGTGCGCGCGCCCTTCCAGGTTCGGGCCGTTCTTGCCACGTGGGGTCCTCAGTTGGGGGTAGATTGCACATGGACGCACGCTCGCGAAGGCGCGCGGCGGAGCTCGGAGTATACCAGTGAGCCCGATGGGCAGCCAACGGTCCCACTCGACAGACGAGCCGGGAGCGGCGACAATCGCGCTGGCCAACGCCGAGGCGCTCGCCCGCTGCCGAGGGTTGGATACGAGGAGAGCATGAAGGGACCCCGTCCGGGCTGCCAGCCGGACCGCCGGGCCTGCCCGACGGACCGGGCGGCCGATCAAGCAACGATTGCCGGTGTCCGCGCGTCTCCTGCCACGACGTCATGACCACACTCACCATTCCGAACCGGCTCATGCAGCCCGTGTCCACGCGGCCAGCCAGGTTGGCCATGGCCCTCGGCTTCGCAGGGACCCTGTTCGTCGCGTCCGCCATCGCGGCTGCCATCTCGCTGGCCATCGGTGCCGCGGCCGCGGGGAGCGTCCTGCCCGGCGTCACCGTCGACGGCGTCGACGTCAGCGGCCTCGACCGTGCCGCCGCGACCACGCGGCTGACCGAGGCGTTGCCGTCGCTATCGGCCGGCTCGGCGACGATCGTCGTGGACGGGGAGCGCGAGCTGGTCACGTACGCCGAACTGGGACGCGGGTACGAGATGGAGACCATGGTCGAGGCCGCCATCGGCGTCGGCCGCAGCGGGAACCCGTTCGGCGACGGCCTCGCTCGGCTGCGCAACCTCGCCAACCCGGTTTCGCTGCCGCTCCTGGTGCACGCGTTCGACGCCGAGGCCCTGGAGTCCACCACGTACGCCATCGTGGATCGGTTCAGCCTCGCGCCCGTGGAAGCTGCCGTCACGCGTGACGGCGCAACGTTCACGGTCAGCCCATCAGCCAACGGCCGCGTGCTGGAGGCCGATGCCGTCCGCACCGCGCTCGCCGCCGCGCTCGATTCCACCGATCCCGCCGACGTCACCCTCCAGTTGACTCCGACCGTCGTGCCACCCGGGGTGGCAACGGCCGATGCCGAAGCCGTCGCCGAAGCGGCGCGCAACACGGCCTTGGCGCTGGCGCTCGAGATCCCCGGCGCGGCCGAGGATGGCGACGCGCTGTCGATCGCGCCGGAGACGATCGCCTCGTGGCTGAGCTTCGGGCCGGACCATGGCAACGTCCCCTACGGGCTGCACATCGACGAGGCCGCGGTCGGATCGACCGTCGAGGCGCTCGTCGACTCGGTGGACCGCGCGCCGATCAACGCGCAGATCACCGTCGCCATCGGCGGTGGGCTGGCCGGCGTGATTCCGGGCCAGGACGGGCGTGAGCTGGCCGTCGAGGAGACCACCGACGACCTTCTCGCCGTGCTGGCGCGGCGGGGGACCGGCGCAGGCGTCGGGTCGCTCGCGCTTGCCGTCAACGTCACCGAGCCGGCCGTGACGACGGCCGCGGCCGAGGCCGCACTGCCGCGGATGCAGATGGTCTCGTCGTGGACGACCTACTACGTGCCCGGCGAGGGCAACGGATTCGGCAACAACATCAACATCGGCGCCTGGGACATCGACGGCAGGAACCTGGCACCCGGCGAGTGGTTCAGCTTCTGGGGCAGCATCGGTCCGGTCACCGTCGAGCGTGGCTACTCGTACGGCGGCGCGATCATCAACGGGCGAAGCACCCAGGGCGTGGCCATCGGCGGCGGCATCTGCTCGACCTCGACCACGATCTTCAACGCCGCCCTGCGCGCCGGCCTCGAGATGGGCACCCGCCTCAACCACTACTACTACATCGACCGCTACCCCGATGGGCTCGACGCCACCGTCTCGATCATGGACGGCTGGACCCAGGACATCACGTTCCGCAACGACACGGCCAACCCGATCGTGGTGCGCGGCTTCGGCGGTGGCGGGTCCGTCACGTTCCAGATCTGGAGCGTGCCCCTGGAGCGCTCGGTCGTCATCACCAATGCCGTTACGAGCAACCATCGGCGCGCGAGCGACACCACGGTGGTCGACCCCAGCATGGCCCCGGGCACGGCGAAGCGGGTCGAGTACCCGCACGACGGCCATGACGTCTGGCGTAGCCGGTACGTGTACGACGCTGCCGGCAACCTCCTGCACCAGAACGACTACTTCAGCTCGTACGCCACCGTCACCGGGATCACGGTCGTCGGTCCGCCGGCCGCGGGCGACCCCGTCACGGAGTAGCCGCGCCGCCCATCGGTGGCTGGGACCGCATCGGCCCCGAGTGCGCTGGGCTAGACTTCCGCCCCGTGATCCCCCCGGAGCGCATCCGCAACTTCAGCATCGTCGCGCACATCGACCACGGGAAGTCGACACTCGCCGATCGCCTGCTCGAGGTGACGCACACCATCGACAAGCGCCTGATGACCTCGCAGGTGCTCGACTCGATGGACCTCGAGCGCGAGAAGGGGATCACCATCAAGGCCCGGGCCGTGCGCGTCCACTACGACGCCGCCGACGGCCACACCTACGCGCTGAACCTGATCGACACGCCTGGGCACGTCGACTTCACCTACGAGGTGAGCCGGTCACTCCAGGCCTGCGAGGGCGCCATCCTGGTCGTCGATGCCACGCAGGGCATCGAGGCCCAGACGCTGGCCAACCTGCACCTGGCCATGGCCCAGAACCTGGTCATCATTCCGGTCATCAACAAGATCGACCTGCCGTCGGCCGATCCCGAGCTGGTCATGGACGAGCTCGAGGACGCCCTCGCTATCCCCCGCGAGGAGGTCCTGCTGGCCAGCGCGAAGGACGGCACCGGCGTGCGCGAGATCCTCGAAGCGATCGTGGCCCGCGTGCCGCCCCCGCCCGCCGACGCGGCCGCGCCGCTCCAGGCGCTCGTCTTCGACAGTCATTACGACCAGTACAAGGGCGTCGTCGCCTACGTGCGTCTCGCCGCCGGCACGCTGCACGACCACGACCGCATTCGCTTCATGGCCACCGGTGCCGATTCCGAGATCCTCGAGCTCGGCTACTTCCGGCCGCAGCCCGTCCCCACCAAGCGGCTGGTGGCCGGCGAGGTCGGGTACGTGGCGACCGGGCTGAAGAGCATCCGTGAGGCCCAGGTGGGCGACACGCTGACGTCGGCCTCTGGCGGGGCCGGCTCGCCGCTGCCGGGCTACAAGGAGCCGCTCCCGCTGGTGTTCGCCGGCATATACCCGCTCGCCGGCGACGACTACCCCGAGCTGCGCGACGCGCTCGACAAGCTGCACCTCAACGACGCGGGGTTCGTGTACGAGCCCGAGTCGTCGGCCGCCCTGGGCTTTGGGTTCCGCTGCGGGTTCCTGGGCCTGCTCCACATGGAGATCACGCAGGAGCGCCTCGAGCGCGAGTTCGACCTCGACCTCATCGCCAGCGCGCCGTCGGTGGAGTACCACGTCAAGCTCACTCACCAGACCGAGGAGCTCGTGGTCGACAACCCGGCCCAGATGCCGGGTCCCGGCGACATCGAGACCATCAGCGAGCCGTGGGTGGCCGCGCAGGTCATCACCCCGACCGACTACATCGGTCCGCTCATGGAGCTCGCCACCAACCGCCGCGCCGAGTTCCAGAACATGGAGTACCTGGATCCGAAGCGCGTCAACCTCCACTTCGAGATGCCGCTCGGCGAGCTCATCATCGACTTCTACGACCAGCTCAAGAGCCGATCGAGCGGCTACGCGAGCCTCGACTACACCTACATCGGCTACCGCGAAGGCGACCTCGTCAAGCTCGACGTGTTGGTCAGCGGCGAGTCGGTCGACGCGCTGAGCCTGATCGTCCATCGCTCGAACGCCTATCGGGCGGGCAAGGCGCTGGTCGACAAGCTCAAGGAGCTGATCCCGCGCCAGATGTTCGAAGTGCCGGTCCAGGCGGCCATCGGCTCGCATATCATCAGCCGCGAGACGATCCGGGCCATGCGCAAGAACGTGCTGGCCAAGTGCTACGGCGGCGACATCACGCGCAAGCGCAAGCTGCTCGAGAAGCAGAAGGAAGGGAAGCAGCGCATGAAGCGGATCGGGTCGGTCGAGATCCCCCAGGAGGCGTTTCTCGCCGTGCTGCGCATGAACGAGACGGCCGGATGAGCTTCTTCGACTCCCTCCGCCTGGCGATCGCGCTCGGCCTGACGCTCTTCCTCGTCCTCCTGCGCTTCGACTCGGAGCGGATCACGCGCTCGGACTACTTCCGCTACCGCACGCCGTGGATGGGGCCGGTCAGCTACTACATCCTGGTCATCGGCTTCGCGATCGGCATCGCCATCATCCTGCCGTCGGGCCGCGAGCAGCTGTTCCTCACCGGTGGCGACCCCGACAAGATGCTGCCGGCCATGCTGCTGTTCACCGCCGTGGCACTGCTCAACGGCGTCGCGCTCGCCTTCCTGCGCTACGGCGGCATCCTGCCGCTGCCAACCGAGCTGCTGCCGTCGCGCGTGCTGGGTGCGGCCGCCAACGCGATCAGCGAGGAGCTCCAGTTCCGGTCGATCGTGCTCGGCATGCTGCTCTTCGCCGACGTGCCGGTCGGCTGGGCCATCGCCATCCAGGCGCTCATCTACGGCCTCGCGCATCGACGGCTGTGGCGAGACCGCGACTGGTACTTCCTCGCCGGCTCGGTGCTCCTCGGCTGGGCGGCCGGCGTGGCCACGGTGGAGACCGGCTCGGTCATCCCGGCCATCGTCGGCCACTTCGCGGTGACGATGGCGCTGTTCGCGTTCGCCGGAGGGCGCCTGCGCCAGCGACCGATCTAGGCCGATGGGGGCGTGGGGAGGCTCGTCCGCCCGGCCCGCCGGACGGAACCGGCGGGACCGGCTGCCGAGCCCAACCTCGTTCGATCTCGGCTCCAGAACGGTCATTCGTGCCTGCTCACCGGGTTCGCCCACGTCTGCACGCGCCGCCGGACCTTCGCCGCGCACCGGGGAGGCTCGTCCGCCGGGCCCGACGGAGGGAGCGCACCGCGTCGGATCATCGTGCGGCGGCATTTCCTATCAGATTCTCACCGGGGGACCGCTAGAGCGACTTCCGGGGCCGATTTGGGCTCCCTGGGCGGATTCCGGTGGCGGAATCAGGGTAAATCTGCGCCTGTGACGCGCCTCGTGATTGCGGAACCGGCGTTAGCGGTCCCTGGGTGCAACTTTGAGAGGAAGCGTCGTTCGAGGGGTGACACCGTCCCGCGCGCGCTGCCCGGGGGCATTCGAAGCTGGCGTCGGCACGAATTCCTCATCGGTACACTCGCTCCGTGGCGTCTCATCACCTCTACGTGCACGTGCCGTTCTGCCGGCTGGTGTGCGCGTACTGCGACTTCGTCACGGTGGGCGGCCGGGCGGCCGACATCCCGCGTTACGTCGAGGCGCTCCTCGCCGAGCTGGCGGTGCGCGAGGCGCCCGGCGAGCTGCGGACGATCTACTTCGGCGGTGGGACGCCGTCGCTGCTGAGCGCCGGCCAGGTCGAGCGCGTCATCGGCGCCGCGCTGGACCGATGGGAGGACAGCGCCTCCCTTGCCGAGGTGACGCTGGAGGCCAATCCGAGCGCCCGTGAGGCTCCCGACTGGGACGGACTGCGTGCCGCAGGCGTGACCCGCATCAGCCTGGGCGCGCAGTCGCTCCGCGACCACGAGCTGGTGACGCTCGCGCGCGGGCATACGGGCGCGGAGGTGCGAAACGCGTACGCGGCCGTGCGGGGCGCCGGCTTCGAGAGTGTGAGCATCGACCTCATCTACGGGATCCCGGGCCAGTCGGCGTCTGGCTGGGTCGACGGCCTGGAGGCTGCCGTCGAATTGGGGCCGGACCACGTCAGCTGCTACGCCCTCCAGCTCGCGTTGGCGCCCGACGAGTGGGCCGCGCCGCCGCGCCCCGGCGCCGTGCGATGGCGGAGCCGGATGGCGAGCCGCCAGGACGACGGGCTGGCGGTCGAGCAGTACCGCGTGGCGGAACAGGTGCTGGCAGCGGCGGGGTACCGGCACTACGAGCTCAGCTCGTGGGCGCGGCCCGGCCACCAGTCGCGCCACAACGCGGCGTACTGGGAGCGCCGCCCGTACACCGGCATCGGTGCCGGCGCGCACTCCTATGACGGGCGCGCCGAGCGCTCGTGGAACGCGCGCGACCTCGACACCTACTTGCGGCTCGCGGAAGACGGCGTGCGGGCGATCGACGGGACGGAGGTCCTCGACGAGCCGACTCGCGCGTTCGAGGCCGTGGCGCTCGGGCTGCGGCTCGTCGACGGGCT
>CAYVCE010000191.1:0-4493 GCA_964449915.1 uncultured Steroidobacteraceae bacterium
CGAGGACGCCAGCGGATGCGCCTCCTTCTGGGTGATGACTCATGACGGACTTGCGCGACCGAATGCGGATCTACGACCAGGCGCCGGCACCCGACTATTGGATCGAGGTCGAGTTGCGGGCCTCGTCAGGGTCCGTGGGGAGCGCCGCTCCTGCTCGATCGGCCCGGCCGTTGCTGCTTCTGGCGGCGGCAACGCTGCTGGCCCTCGCTGTTGGTGGGGCGGCACTCGCCCTTTCGCGCCTTGTCGACCCACCGCCCGACAGCTCGGCGACCCACCTGGCCTACGGCCTCGACGGCGACATCTTCCTCGCCGACGCGGACGGCCAGGACCCGGTCCGGATGGCCGACGGCGAGCCGTTCGGCGAGGAGGGCGAGTGCTTCAGCTTCGAAGGACCGATGTGGTCGCCTGACGGGCGGTACCTTGCCTATCGATCGTTCTGGCAAGCGGGGTGCAGCGGGTCCGTCTATCTGAGTGACGCGGACGGCCACCCGGTCGCGTCATTCCCGGGCACCGGCTGGCTCATCTCGTGGTCGCCCGACTCCACCCGGGTAGCCACTTGGGTCGAGCTGTTCGAGACGGTTGGGATCTACGCGATCGACGGCGAGCGCCAGGCGCTGCTTTCTGCGCCGCCCGGCTGCGTGGGGCCCGGCGATCACGACCCGGTCTGGTCACCCGATGGGCGATCGGTAGTGGCCGCGGGTTGCGAGATGCCGATCGACGGTCAAACACCACGGCGTCTCTCCTCTGACGACCCCCTATCACGCTTGGACTGGGTGTATTCGCCCGATGGAACGCGTGTCGCCTACAAGACCTACACCGAAGACGTCTATCTCCGAACCGCCTCCCTCGTGATCGCAGACGCCAATGGCACGGTGCTTCAAATCCTGACCTATCAGAACGACTGGCGTGATCCGACCGGCGAAGTCGTGTACTTCGACAGCATCGTCTGGTCACCCCTGGGTGATCGCGTCGCATTCGCCTGGAGCACAAGCACCAACGATGATGCTTCGGTTGCCTCCGAGCTTCGCGTGCTGGACATTGCCAGTGGGGAGGAGACGACGATTGCGGCCGAGCCTGGAATCGGGGGGCCGCTCGCGTACTCGCCTGAAGGTGATCGGATTCTTCATTTGAGAGATGTCGACGGCGAGATGGCGCTTTGGAGCATCACAGCCGCCGGCTCAGACGCCCAGCTGCTCGTCCCGGGGGCCGACTCGGGCGATTGGCAACCGCTGCCTCCGAGTTCCGCTCTCCCGTCGGCTTCTGCGTCGGCCGAGCGCGCCGCCACTGCGGTTGCTCTGGTCGAGCCGACTACTACGCGCTCGCGGGGTCATCGGTCCGGCTGCCGCTGCCGCCGGCGCCGCCGCCATCGGCCGAGTACCTCGAATGGCACGGCGACCTCGTGTTCCGCGGATGAGGCCGCCAGCATCACCGCATCCGCGAGGGATCCTCATGTTCTGACGGGTAGTCCGCCCATGCGTGTATCAGCCACTTCCTGGCCGCGGTACTCGCCAGCCGAGTGAGAGGGCCGCGGAGCCGGCTCTTCCGTGGCCAACGCACTCATGTCCCGCATATTCGGCCACTTCCTGGCCGATACACGCGCCCCCGGAATGTGGCGGTCCCCGCGTCGCCTGTCGCGCGTCAGCGGGGCTCGAGGATGACGACTGCGGTTTCGCGCGGTCGGCGGGCGGCCCAGGCCTCGAGGTTGGCCTCGCCGTCGTATCGGCCCCAGAGCTCCCACAGGCGCGGGCGCTCCTCCGGTGTCGCGGCCCGGCCGTGGACGGCGAGGGTTCGGTCGGGGAGCTCGACCGTCGCCTCCGGTTGGGCCTGAAGGTTCAGCCACCACGCCGGTTCCGCCGGACCCCAGCCGTTCATGGCCATGGTGACGAGGTTCGGGCCGTCCTCGAAGTACCCCAGGATCGCGGCTCGTTGCTGGCCGCTCTTCCGGCCGATCGTGGTCAACCGCATCATGCCCCACGCCTTGGCGGTGGCAGGACGCAGCGCTCGCCGCCGACCCAGGAGCCGATACAGGCCGCGGTGGATGCGCCACGCCGCGCCGATCACGAAGCGGGGAGGCAGTCGTCCAGCGGCGGTGCGCATCGGCTCGGTCGTGGTCGTCATCGGGATCCCTCCTTGGGGGTGATGGGGTACTGGAATACGTCCTCGAGGGTTGCCTCGAGGGCGCGCGCAATCTGGAATGCCGTCTCGAGCGACGGGGAGTAACGGCCCTGCTCGATGGCGATGATCGTCTGGCGGGTGACGCCCACCCGCTCCGCGAGCTCGGCCTGGGTCATCTCGCCGCGCTCGAAGCGCAGGCGGCGAATCTGGTTGGTGACGCGCGTCGGCCGGCCCATCGGTCTACAGGCCGCGGCGGTAGGCGATCAGCTTGATGACGGCGCCGACGACGGCCTGCACGCTGAACACGAGGTACATGGCATTGGCGATCCAGAAGTGATCGGCGCCGATCAGGGCGAGAATGAACGGCCCGACCATGCCGATCCCGAGGACCACGCCCGCTCCGTACTCGCCGAAGCGGCCGATGTCGCGGTCCCGGACGTCCTCGCGATACGTGTCGCTGGGCCGGATCATCTCGACCGCGATGCGACCGATGATCGACGCGACGATGGCGCCTCCGATCGTCCACAGCAGGATCGGCTGGTAGTCGACCTCCGGCAGCGGCGTCGAGCCCGCGCTCCCGAGAACGAGCACGAGATAAACGCCGTAGCCGATCGTGGTGGCCGCGAGGTAGACCCACTGGCCCTTCTCTTCGTATGACATGCACCGGTCTCCGATGTCTGGAATCTTTGACATCGGTCAATGTAAAGTGTCGCAGACACGATGTCAAGTAGACCGGACATCGCGCTGCGACGGGATCCTGGTGCTCTGGCCCAGGCTTCCTTCGCGTATTCCGCCTATGCGTGTATCAGCCACTGCCTGGCCGATGCACTCGGCAGCCGAGTGAGATGGCCACGGAGTCGGCTCCACCGTGGCCAGCGCAATCAGGTCCTGCATCTTCGGCCACTTCCTGGCCGATACACGCACCCCCGGAATGCGGCTCGTCCACCCCGCGCAGCAACCCGATCACCTCGACGACCCCCGGCCCCGCCGGACTCGCCGCGATCGCCTCAGGCTCGCGACCGCCAACCGTCACCAACGCCTGGGACAGGACGCGCACGTCGCCGTGGTAGATGCCCTGCGCGCCGTGCGGCCGTAGCTGCCGGTCCAGGGCCGAGAGCGCCTGGGTCGGTGCCATTACGGCCAGCAGGAGGTTGTGCAGAACTGGTTGGAGCTCCATTTGGTCGTTCCCCTCGTCGCACTGCTCAGGCTCCGGGTGGCTCCCAGAGCGGGCGAACCTCGATCGGCATCCCGATGGCGGCGCTCGTCTTCGACGCCCACTCCAGCGCGGCGTCGTGGCTCTCGGCCTCGACGATGTAGAAGCCGCCGATGATCTCCTTCGATTCCGTGAAGGGACCATCGGTCATGCGGACCTTCCCGCCTTTCGACCGTACGACGGTGGCGAGCCCTGGTTCCGTCAGGCGTCCGCTGAAGACCAGGGCGCCGTTCATCTCCCGTTCGAGGGCCGCTACCTGCTCAAAGCCCTGCCGCAACTCCTCATCCGTCATCGACTCGCGTGGACCGGCGTCTGAGCTGTGCACGGCCAACATGTACTGGGTCACGGTGATGCTCCTCGTGATGGGCGGGCGCATCCCGCCATTCAGCCCTACTACGAACAGCGCTGCGCCGGTTCGACATTTTCATCCGATGCAGATTGACGCGATGGCTGAGTCGCGATGGCGACCGGCGGCTGAGCCCAACTAGGCGATCCGGTCGAGGCCGGGGACCTGGTCGAAGGCGCGGTCGAAGCTCAGGATGCGGGCGATGTCGTGGCGCTGCATGACAGCCACGTGAATCGCGTCACGGGCCTGGAGGCTGGGGGTGTCCAGCAGCCGGCGTGCGCGTTGCACGTCGGTGAGCTCGATTGGGAGCACCCCGTCGACGATGCCGAGCAGCGCCTCGAATGCGGGACCAATCGCGTCGCGACGGTTGATTGCGACATACCGATGCAGGATCTCCTGCAACACCTCGGCGTCGGTGACGAGTCGCTCATCGTCGATGATCGCGCGTTCGACAAGCCGCCGCGCCGTCTCCTTGTTGGGATGCGCCTCGCCGACCAGGTACATCGGGATGTTCGAGTCGACGAAGATCACGGGTCCCCGTGATAGCCGCGTGCGATCTCGTCGTTCATCTTGTCGATCGAGCCGGTCGGAAAGTCGTGAGCGACGCTGGCGTGCAGGGTGTCCAGCTTGGCTGCCGCCGGACGCCCTCCATCCGATGCGCGCGCCTGCCGAAGCGCGCCGCGCACCCACTCGGCCACCGACTGGCGCCGCTCCCGCGCCGCGCGGCGAATCTCGACCAGCTCCTCTTCATCGACCAGCACCTGCAGTCGCTTAGTCATGCGATGAGTATGAATGACTCAGGAAGATGAGTCAATACCC
>CAYVCE010000192.1:0-10142 GCA_964449915.1 uncultured Steroidobacteraceae bacterium
CAGGACACGGTCGCCGAGAACTTCCTACAGGTATTTCCGGCCAACTTACGATTTCGCGTCGCGGACCCCCGACCGGCGGGGTGCCTCGCTTGCTATCCGGTGATGCCTCTCGGCTCTTTGACGTCGCTCACCGGAGTCGGCCACGCCGCACCTCCCCTAATGACATCTTCGTCGTCCGGGGAGGGGGGACGGCGTCGATGCTCACTGCCTAAGCAGCGAGGGCGTAACTATCGTTGCCAGTTACAGCAATTGCCCGCTGTTTTACGAGGCCTGCGGGCGACCTCGACCTGCGATTCTCGGTTCCCGGGCGCTGTCGAGACCTGACATCCCCACGAAACCGAACGGCGTCCATTCTAGCAGACGGTCGCGCCGATGTGAACGCCTGTTCTAGAGCTTGATGCGGCCGGCTTCCTTGGACTCGCGCTCGAGCTCGCGGCGCATGTCGCGCTCGGCAATCGACCGGCGCTTGTCGTGCGTCTTCTTGCCGCGCGCGATCCCGAGCTCGAGCTTGGCGCGACCTCGTCGGATGTAGAGCCGCAGCGGCACGAGGGTCAGGCCCTTTGCCGACTGGAGGCCGGTCAGCTCGGCGATCTGGTCGCGGTGCAGGAGGAGCTTGCGCGTTCGCGTCGGCGCGTGGTTGAAGCGGTTGCCCTGGGCGTATTCGGCGATATGGGCACCGATGAGCCAGGCCTCGCCCTTCTCGACCCGCGCATACGCCTCGGCGATGTTCACCCTGTGGGCGCGGACGCTCTTGATCTCGGTGCCGGTCAGCACGAGGCCCGCCTCGAGGGTGTCCTCGATGGCGTAGTCGTGGTGGGCGCGTCGGTTGACGGCGATGGTCTCGTCGGGCATCGGTCTGGTTGCCTATCGGTGCTCAGGGTACCGCGGACATGAAAGAGCCGGCCCGTTTCGGCCGGCTCTCTCGTCGCTACACCACACGAAGCCGTGTTAGCGCACCGCCTCGGTGGTGGCGTGCGTGGAACTATCCATCAGCAACACCACCTCCTTTCGTTGCCGGCGATGCTAGCAGATGGTCCGCAAGCCCACAATGCCGACGACCGTCGGGCCATCGCCCCGGGCCGCAGGCGAGCCACTCGGGCTCGACGGATCGTCCTCGCCGGCGACCGGCTGATCGGCCAGGAAGGCAAGCGCGGCGTCGAGCACGGGATCGTCCTCGGGCGGCGTGTCGGCCGCTCGCGCCGCCGTGATGTCGGGCTGGATACCCTCGGGCGCCACGCTGTTGTGCTGCGGCGTGAACCATCGGCTGATCGTGATCCGCACCCCGCCGTCGTTCTCGAGCCGGCTCCACACCTGGACGGTGTTCTTGCCGAAGGAGGGCTCGCCGACGACGGTGGCGCGCCCCGCCTCCTGGAGCGCGGCCGCAACGATCTCCGACGCCGACGCCGACCCCTCGTTGATGAGCACGACCACCGGCAGGTCCGGGTCAGTCGCCACGCCGTCGCCGGTCGAGCGCCACTCGCGAACGTCGTCGCCGGCCGACTCCTGCGTGAAGATCAGCCCGGAGTCGATGAACTGGCTGGCAATCTGCTGCGCGGCATCGATGTAGCCGCCGGGGTTGTCGCGAAGGTCGAACACGATCTGATCGGCGCCGTCGGCGAGGAGCTCCGAGAGCCCGGCCTCGAACTGATCTGCGGCCGGCGCACTGAAGCCGTTGAGGGCGATGAAGCCGATGTGCCCGTCGATGACCCGGGTCTCGACCTCCTGGAGCTCGATCTCCGCGCGCGTGATGGTGAGGTCGAACGGCTCGGCGCCGTCTCGCTCGATGGTGAGCGTCACATCGGTGCCGGCCTCCCCGCGAATGCGGCCGATCTGGTCACCGATGGTCGAGCCGTCGACCGACTCGCCGTCGACGGCCAGCACGACATCGCCGGCCAGCAACCCGGCCTCCTCTGCCGGCGACTCGGCCAGCGGAGACATGACCACGAAGCGACAGGTCGCGCTGAACTCCGTGCAGGCCGCGAGATCCTCGGGGTCCTCAACGTTGCGGATGGCCATCTCCGCGCCGATGCCACTGAACGTCCCCGACAGGTCCCCCAGCGCACGGCTGTACTGTTCCGGCGGCATGTAGCCGGAGTAGGGATCCGCCACGCCGTACTGGAACATGCCGCGGATGGCTCCCTCGGCCAGCGTCTCGGGATCCAGCTCGTCGACGTACTCTGCCTGGACCCGGTCGTACGCCTCGCAGAAGGCCGCGAACGCCTCGTCGGGCGCCGAACAGGCCGAACCGCCACTGCCACCAGCGGCGAGGTAGCCGCCGGCGAAGAGAAGCGCGCCGACCACGGCGGCAAGGGTCAGCGAGATGATCCACGGCACGGTCCCGCCGCTGCGGGACGGAGCCGGCTGGACAGGCGAGTCCTGGGGCACGGGATCGTTCATGGGAGCCCAGAGTCTAGCAACGCTCGCTCAACGCCACGATGTGTCCGCATTACGTTTCCACTACACGGCGCGGCGGCCGCCGGGCGACAGGGCGCTCAGTTCGAGGCGGCCAGGTAGGAGCGGACGCTGATCCATGAGCCGAGCGCGCCGATCCCGAGGCCCACCGCGAGCAGCACCAGCGAGATGGTGGTCAGGAAGCGGCCGCTCACCGCGGTCGGCATCTGGAAGATGCTGACCATGGCCGGCTGGATCGGATCCCACACCGCCGCCACGAGCGCGATGGTGATGAGCGCGCCGACGAGGCCGCACAGGATGCCCTCCAGGATGAAGGGCCAGCGGATGAACGAGTCCGACGCGCCGACCAGGCGCATGATCTCGATCTCGTTGGCGCGGCTGTAGACCGCGATGCGGATGGTGTTGATGATCATGAACAGCACGGTCAGCGCCACCAGGCCGACCGCCACGATCCCGACCGTGCGGATGACGTTGATGACCCCCAGCAGGGTGTCGTACTCGGCCTGCTTGGTCAGGATGCGCTCGACGTGCACGTGGTCCTCGAGCGCGGCCGCCACCGAGCCCGATGCGTTCGGATCGGTCAGGCTGATCTCGAGGCTGGCGAACAGCGTGATGCGCGCGCCACCCAGGTCGAGCTCGCGGCCGGTCTCGCGGTAGGACTCCTCGAGGCGGCGCATGGCCTCCGTCGGCGAGACGTAGTCGACCGATGCCACGTTCGGCAGCGCCGCGACCTCCCGCACCAGCTCTTCGCGCTCGACCGATGAGACCCCGTCAGCCAGGCGGGCGGTCACCGCGACCTTGCTCTCGATGAACTCGAGCCCCGAGTTGAGCCCGGCGATGACGATGAACAGCGATGCGAGCAGCACGAGCATGAGGACCACGGTCGCCGTGGCGGCGAGGCTCATCATCGCGTTGCGCCAGAAGCCCTGCCAGGCGCGGACCACGCTGAAGCCGACGAAGCGCACGAAGCTCATCGGCGCCTAGTACTCTCGCTCGTAGGCCGCTGCGGCTTCGTCTCGCACGAGATGGCCGCCCTCGAGCGCCAGGACCCTTCGGCGCATGGCGTTGACGATCTCCTGGTTGTGGGTCGCCATGAGCACCGTGGTGCCCAGCTCGTTGATCTGGATCAACAGCTGGATGATCTCCCAGCTGGTGACCGGGTCGAGGTTGCCGGTCGGCTCGTCGGCGATGAGGATCGCCGGATCGTGGACGAGCGCGCGAGCGATGGCCGTCCGCTGCTGCTCGCCACCCGACAGCTGCGTCGGCAGGTGGTGGGCGTGGTCGTGGAGCCCGACCAGGTTGAGCAACTGCGGAACGCGCCGGCGCACGGTTGCCCCCGGCGTGCCGGTCACGTCGAGCGCGAAGGCGACGTTCTCCCAGACGGTCTTGTTCGGTAACAGGCGGAAGTCCTGGAAGACGATCCCGATCCGCCGCCGCAGCCCTGGCACCTGGCCACGCCGCATGCGCAGCAGGTCGCGTCCGGCGACGCGCACCTCCCCGCCCGTCGGGAGCTGCTCGCGGATGAGGAGCCGGATGAACGTGCTCTTGCCGGCACCGGACGGTCCGACCAGGAAGACGAAGTCGCCGCGCGCGATGTCGACGTTGACGTCCGCCAGCGCGACCTTGCCGTTCGGGTAGGTCATGCCGACGTCGACCATGCGGATGACCGAAGCGTCGGCGGCGTCTGGACGCGCCCGACGGCGCAGGAGGGATGTCATCGGTTCGTCCCGATGGTAGCGAATGTCGGCGCCACCGATCGGCGACGGCTCGATGGCCGGTCGTCGTGCTAGCCTGCGCCGCCGTGAGCCGCCTCGTGGATGCCGTTGCTGCCCCGCGACTGGGCGTCGGGTTCCGCTGGCTGCTGGCGTCGTCGTGGGTCAGCAACCTGGGCGACGGCGTCGCAATCGCCGCGGGGCCCCTGCTGGTTGCATCCCAGACCGACGACGCCTTCATGGTGGCGCTCGCCGCGCTCGTCCAGTGGCTGCCGCCGCTGCTGTTCGGGCTGTTCGCGGGAGCCCTCTCCGATCGGCTCGATCGTCGAGTGATCGTGGTGACGGTCGACGTGCTGCGCGCCATCGTCCTGGTGCTCGTGGCGACCACGATCGTGACCGGCACCGTGTCGATCGCCGTCGTGCTGGTCGCGCTGTTCCTCCTCGGCAGCGCCGAGGTGTTCGCCGACAACGCGTCGCAAACCCTGCTGCCGATGCTGGTGCGGCGCGAGGATCTCGCGCTCGCCAACGCCCGGATCCAGGCCGGGTTCATCACGGTCAACCAGCTGGTCGGGCCGCCGGTCGGCGCCGCGCTCTTCACGCTGGGTGCGGCCTTGCCGTTCCTCGGCCAGGCGATGCTCGTCGGCTTCGGCGCACTCCTGGTCAGCCGCATCGGTCGCCATGTCCAGGCGGCTCCACCCCAGCGCGCGAGCGCCCTTCGCCGTGACATCGCCGAGGGGTTCCGCTGGGTACGCCGCCACCCGGCCGTGCGCACGCTGGTGCTGACGATCTTCACGTTCAACATCACATTCGGCGCCGCGTGGTCCGTGCTCGTCCTGTACGCGACGCAGCGGCTGGAGATGGGACCCGTCGGCTACGGCCTGCTCACCACCGTCTCGGCCGCCGGTGGCCTGGCCGGCACGCTCGCCTACGGGTGGATCACCCGCCGCATCAGCCTCGGCAACATCATGCGCATCGGCCTGATCATCGAGACGATCACGCACCTGGGCCTCGCCGTCACTACCCTGCCGGCCGTGGCCATGGCCATCTTCTTCGTATTCGGCGTCCACGCCTTCGTGTGGGGCACGACCTCGGTGGCCGTCCGCCAGCGGGCCGTCCCGGGCGAGCTGCAGGGCCGGGTGGGAAGCGTCAACACCGTCGGCGTCTTCGGCGGCCTCGTTGTCGGCTCGGCGCTCGGTGGGCTGCTCGCGCAGCGCTTCGGCGTCACGGCGCCGTTCTGGTTCGCTTTCGCCGGATCGGCGCTCTTCGTCGTCCTCATCTGGGGCCAGCTGGCCCACATCGCTCACGAGGACGACGCCGCCGGGCCCTGACCGGCTAGACGGCCTCGTGCTCGACCGCCAGGCCCGGGGTCAGCCCGCCGGGCCGCGAAGCCACGGGGCGCGGCGTGACCTTCCAACCCTGTTCGCGCATGGCTTCCTTGAGGTGCGCGGTGCGCGTGATGACGTTCATGTATTCGGTGTAGAACAGCAGGGAGGCGATGCCGAACACCACGAACCAGCTCCGCCGGCGGCGGAGGTGCGGGCGGGCCAGGCGCCACGAGCCCCACGCTCGCGCGATGCCGGCGCTGCTCGTGAACAGCGTGGTGGCGACGAAGACCGGGACGAACCAGTCGACCGGCGGCGCCCCGCGCAGGAACCAGTAGCCGAGGATCGGGAACGCCTGCAGCGATATCCACGGGTAGAGCTCGCGCCAGCCGAGGAGGTAGGCCAGGCCGAATCGCTGGCGACGGGTGAGGCTATCGTTGCGGAGCATGGCGACGAGGTGGCGCAGCGACACCTGCGACCATCCCTGTGCCCAGCGCAGCCGCTGGTTCCACAGGCCACGCCAGTCGGGCGGCGGCAGCTCGGTCGACACCAGGCCGGGGTCGGAGACGATCCGGTTACCGGCGGCGACGACGCGCATGGAGGAGTCGATGTCCTCGGTGAGCATGAAGCCGCGCATCCGCGTCTCGCGGAGCAGCGACGTGCGCCAGAAGCCATTCGACCCGCCGAAGATGCCGAAGCCCTGGACCCGAGCCCGTCCCGGATGGGCGACTGCGTAGATCGACTCGAACTCGGTTGCAACCAGGCGCTGCAGGAATCCGCCGCCGGCATCGCGGACCACGCAGTGGCCCTGCACGACATCTGCTCCGTATGAGATCCAGCGCCACGCGCGCCGGAAAGCGCCCCGCGCCGGGTGATGGTCGGCATCGAAGACGCCGACGAACGCGCCGGTCACGGCCGTCAGCGCGGCGTTGACGTTCTGCGCCTTCGATACGCTGTCACGCACCCGGATCAACCGGAGGCGCGAGTTCTCGGCGGCGAGGTCACGCAGGGTGGCCTCGACCGGAAGGTCGTGCGGCGTGTTGTAGGCCAGGATGATCTGCAGGTCGGGGTAGTCCTGGCGCAGGAAGGCGCGAATCGTGTCCACGATGCTGCCCGCCTCGTTGGGCAGGTAGGCGGCGATGATGGCCGATGCCGGCGGATACGGCGATGCCGGTGTGCCCGGTGGCTCATCCGGCCGGAAGGCGGCGAGCGTCTCGACCCAGATCGCCAGCGCGGTCAGGGCCAGCACCACGACGATGACCAGATACACTCCGCCGCTGACGTCGTAGCCGGCCCGGTCGAGCATCCAGTACGCGAGCACTGGCAGGGCGATGCATGCCACCTGCTGTGCGATCACCTGCATCGCCGTCCGATGCCGCTCGAAGACCCGGCGCAGGGCCGACGTTCCCGCCGGACCCCGACCGTCCGACATGGACGCCCGCCACTCCACCGGGTAGAGGTCGAGCTGCGTGGCAGAGTGCATGAGCGCGGCCCAGGCGCGCTCCTCCGCCTCGCGCACGTCGAGCGTGGCGTCGACGGTCACGTAGCCGACGACGGGAGTGATCTTGAGCTCGCTGCCGAGCACCGTGAAAGTGCGATGGTGGATCTTCTGCACCAGCCGGTTGAGCCGGATGCGGCCCCCCTTCGACGATGTCTCGGGCAGCAGCAGGGCCAGGTGGTGGCGTGACAGGCCGATGACGTCGACCCGCCGCCCGTCCTCCCCCACCAGCTCGACGATCTGGGCCAGCAGCTCATCGCGAGCGCGCTGCCCGTGCTCGGCCTCGACCGATGGCATCTCGTCGAAGGCGAGGTAGGCGAACGTGGCGGAGCGCCCGCTGCGGCGGACGCGTTCGAACTCGAGGCGCATGGCGCGCTGGAGGGCTTCAGGGCTCATCGCGTTCGTGACGGGGTCGTGCACCAGCACTTCGCGCGGCACCGCACGCCGGTCCAGCCGCGCCCGCATGCGTGCCGCGAGCTCACGGCGGTCGATCGATCGCGGGATGACGTCGTCGGCCCCCAGCTCGAAGGCGCGGAGCATGCGGACCAGGTCATGACGTCGCGACAGGACGATGGCGGCTACGGATCCGGAGTGCGGGTCTGTCCGCAGCGCCGCCAGCGCGGCGAACCCGTTTCGGTCGTCGCCGAGCAGGACGAGGTCGGGCCGGGCGTGGGCGATCTGCTGTCTCGCGGTGCCGACGTCCGCCGCTTCGAGCACGAGGTAGCCGTACCCCACGGCAAACCGCGCCAGGCTCGCGCGCTCGCGTCGGCGGCCGGCGAGCACGAGAACGGTCTCGCGTCGATCGAGCAGCGTCGTCGTGGCCGGCGGGGCCACCGGCATCGAGGTGTCCATGGGCACACGGAGCGTATGGGACCCGCGGCGTTCCGGCGCCGGTACGTCTGGCTGCACGCCGCTGGGACCCACGAGCAGGACCAACCGACCGCGCTGGCGGATCAGGGGATGGCCCGTCGCTCCTCGTCGCCGACCCGCGAGCGCAGGTAGCCATCGATGAAGGCGTCCAGCTCGCCGTCCAGCACGGCGGTCGGGTTGCTCGTCTCGACCCCGGTGCGCAGGTCCTTGACCATCGTGTACGGCTGCAGCACGTAGCTGCGGATCTGGTTGCCCCACCCGGCCTCGACGTGCTCGCCGCGCAGACGCGCCATCTCCGCCTCACGCTCCTCGACCTGGCGCTCGATGAGCTTGCCGCGCAGCACGGCCATGGCACGCTCCCGGTTCTGGTGCTGGCTGCGCTCGCTCTGGACCGCGACCACGATGCCGGTCGGCAGGTGCGTCAGGCGCACGGCGGAGTCGGTCTTGTTGACGTGCTGCCCGCCCGCCCCGCTCGCGCGGTAGGTGTCGACGCGAAGGTCCTTGTCCTCGATCTCGACCTCCGCATCCTCCGGCACCTCGGGGACCACCTCGACCAGCGCGAAGGTCGTATGACGCCGCTTCTGCGAGTCGAACGGGCTGATCCGCACGAGCCGATGGACACCACGCTCGCTGCGCAGGCGGCCGTAGACCCAGCGACCGTCGATGCTGAAGCTCACGCTCTTCAGCCCGGCGCCCTCTCCCTCGGTCGCCTCGAGGATCTCGGTCCCGTACCGATGCCGTTCCGCCCAGCGCAGGTACATGCGCAGCAGCATCTCGGCCCAGTCCTGGCTCTCCGTCCCGCCGGCGCCGGCATGGACCGATACGATCGCGCCGCGCTCGTCGAACGGCTCCGACAGCATCAGCTGCTGCTCGATCACGCCCCAATCGGCCTGGAGGGTCGCCAGGTCGCGCTCGAGGTCCGGCTGGAGGCTGGCCGCGCCCTCAGGGTCTGCTGCGGCCATCTCGGCCATCTCGGCCAGCCCGACGGCCCGATCGGACATCGCGCGCCACTCGCTGATCTCGGAGCGCAGCTCCTCGGCACGGCGCATGGTCTTCTGCGCTGCGGCGGGATCGTCCCACAGGTTGGGATCGGCCGAGCGCTCGGTCAGCTCGGCGAGCTCTGCCTCTTTCGACGCGTGGTCAAAGACGCACCGACGTATCGGCGACCAGGCGGGCGAGGCGCCTGGCCTCGTCCCTAATTGCGTCCAACCGACGCCACCATGGGGAGCTCGAAATCGGCCAGCCGGTTGCCCTTGGCGCGCACCTTGGCCGGGTTGACGCACGGGCAGTAGTCCTGGCGCGGGCAGACGCCGCAGTTGCCGTCGCAGTCGAGGGTGGCGGCGTACGTGCAGCGCATGCAATCACGCTCGCACATGATGAGGTCTTCGTAGGGGAGGTTCGGATCTCGGAAGCGGGTGACCGGTGGGAGGTGGGCCGCCGTGCTGACGGGGAGTGGGACGGAGGCCCTTGGTGGTGCGGTCAACTGCTTCACGAATCCCTCCACCTAACGGATGCCGCGGGCCCGAGTGCCCGCGGTTTTCGTTAAGGGCATCGTAGCGACTCGTTCAGATATCGCAACCCTGCACGATGGTCCGGCGGCGCATCATGTTGTGCGCAATGCCCGATCCCTTCCTGTTCATCGTCGGACTCATCGCCATCGCCTGCGTGGTCCTGTTCCCCGTGCGCATGTGGCGCCGCCGCCGGCATCGCTACGGTGACGACTCCCACACGGACCCCGAGTAGCCCGCCGCCGCTGAGCGTGCGCCGGTCGCCGGCGACACCGAAGCGTGACCGCGTGACCCCACATGACATGTGGCTCGGCGACGTCGCCCCGCGCCAACGAAGAGCCGTCGCATCAGTGTAGCGGCGGCGGAACCCGACCCAGCAGGCCGTTCAGGATCCGATGCGGGTCGAGGTTGGGCTCGGCAGCCGGTCCTGCCCGCCCGCCGGGCAGGCCGGGCGGACGAGCCTCCCCACGCTCCCTATCGGTACCCGCCGGTCACGCCCCGTGGCACTTCTTGTACTTCTTGCCGGACCCGCACCAGCACGGCTCGTTGCGGCCGATCTTCGGGCCGGCGCGGGCCGGCTCGCGCGCGCCGCCGTTCTGGCCGTTCCCGCCCGGTGCGCTCCCCTGGACCGGCTCCGTGCCGCCGACGGGGGCGCGGCCCTCGGTCACGTTGCGTGCCGCCGGGTGTCGGTGGGCCGGCTGGACCTGGATCGTGACGCGGAAGATGGTGTGCGTCACGTCGTGGCGGATGGTCGACTTGAGCTCGTCGAACATCTTGTACGCCTCGATCTTGAACTCGTTGAGCGGGTCGCGCTGCGAGT
>CAYVCE010000193.1:0-17458 GCA_964449915.1 uncultured Steroidobacteraceae bacterium
ACCGCGCACAGGCCCATGCCGCCGCCGAGCGCGGCGCCGGTGACGCGGGCGATGACCGGCGCGGGGCAGGCGTCGATGGCGGCGAACATGGCCTGCATGGCGCCCGCATCGCGCTCGTTGTCCTCCACCGACAGGCCGACGGCGGCGCGCATCCACTCGACGTCCGCGCCGGCGCAGAAGACGGACCCCTCGCCGGCCAGCACGACGCCGCGCAGCGCGTCGGCCGGCTCGTCAGCCAGCGACTCGAACGCCGAGCGGAGCTCGTCGATGAGCGGGGCGTTGAAGGCGTTCCGCACCTCCGGGCGAGCGAGGGTGACCCGCGTCACCCCGTCCTCGCGGATGACGCGCAGGAGGCCGCTCATCGGCCGCTCCGGCGCCGGTGGAATGGCTCGGCCACGGCACGCACCTGCCCGAGCATCGGCTCCTCCAGCCACACCACGTCGGTCCCGTCCGGCACGTCGACCGTCGCCGATGCGCCGGGCTCGCCGACGAGGCCGAGCATCAGCCGCGCGCGGCCGTCGTCCCCGTCGGTCTCGACCAGGTAGGCGGCGTCGACCGCGGTCTCGCGCAGGGAGGCCGCCAGGCGCCCCTCGAGCTCGCGCGTGTCCGTTCCCGGCAGCCGCACCCGGATCGAGGCGCGGCGCGTCGGCTCGAACAGCGGCTCATCGGTGCCGGGCAGGCGGCCGCCGGCGAGCGCGGCCAGCTCGTCGACGTCGAAGCGGTAGGGGACCGGTCCAGCCGGGTCCATGATGGCCGGCATGCCGGCCGCGGCCAGGTTGGCGATCGCGATGCGTGCCGGCAGCGGCAGGTTCCCGGTTCGCGCCGGCGCCCATGCCGCGAGCGCGCCGACGGAGCCGAACACGACGCCGACCGGCGACCCCTCGCCTTCCCGGGCCAGCATCACGCTGATCTCGACCTGCTCGTCGTCGTTGACGGCCGCGGCGAGCGCCTCCTTCGCCTCGTCGCCATGCTCCGGTGGCACCGGAAGCAGGAGGGTGCCGCTCATGAGGGTGCGGTAGAACTCGTGCAGCGCGCCCGACCCGGTGCCGCCCTCCTCGGCCTCGCGCGCGGCGAGCATGGCCTCGAACAGGTTGGCCGCGCTCTGCTCGAGCGAGCCGGTCGGGGTGCTGCGGTCATGCGAGCCGGGGGCCGGCCGCTCGACGTCAGGTGTCATCGGGTCGTGAGCCTACCGGATGCTGATAGCATCGTTCGCATGATCCACGGCATCGACCATCTCGTCATCGCCTGTGCCGATCCGGATGCTGGCGCGGCGGAGCTTGAATCGTCGCTCGGCCTCGCCAGCACCGGCGGCGGACGGCACGGCGGGCTCGGGACCTTCAACCGGATCGCGTGGCTGGCCGACGGCAGCTACCTCGAGCTCATCGGGGTCGACGACCGCGAGGCCGCGCTGCGGCATCCGGTGGGAGCGGCGGTGGTGGCCACTCTCGACGGCCTCGGTGGCGGGCTCGCCACCTACGCGCTGCGCGACGACGGCATCGAGCCCACGACGGCGGGCCTGCGCGCGGCCGGATCGTCGATCGGTCCGGTGGTGCATGGCAGCCGCCGCCGCGACGACGGCGAGACGGTCGAGTGGTGGGCCGCCTTCCCGGAGGGGCCGCTGGCCCCCGACGCGCCGCCCTTCCTGATCCAGCACGCGCTCGTCGGCGTGGAGTGGGGCCCCGGCGCCCTTGCCGCGCGGGCCGCGTTCCGCCACCCGATCGGCTCACCGGTCATCCTGGCCCGCGTCGACGTCGCCATCGCCGACCCGCCCGGCGCGGCCGCCGCGTTCCACGAGCAGCTTGGGATCGACGTCTGGGCGGTCGCCGACCTGGCCGTCGCCCACGTCGGGCCGCACGTGATCCGCTTCGTTCCTCGCCGCGAGATGGCCGTCCCCGCCGTGGTCACCATCGGCGCCGAGGTTGAGGCACCCCGAACGGTGGAGCTGCTCGGCGTCCGCTTCGACGTCGAGCGGGTAGCGTTGCCGGTCCCGACCGCGGCCGACTAGCGCGGCGCGGCGGCCGACCGCAGGCCGACCCGATCGAGCTCGGCGTGCGCCAGCCGGTCGTGCCGTCCGGCGACCCAGTCACCGATCGGATCGGGCGAGAACTCGAGCAGCTCGTCGTACTCGAGCCGATGGATGGCGCGTGAGGCCAGCAGCGCCTCGACTGCCGCGGCCGGGATCGGCTCCGACCGATGGCGGGTGCCGCGGATGGCGCGCGAGGCGGCGTTGAGACGCCGCCACTTCGCGATCCGCCACGGCAGATAGCGGTTGAACCAGGGGACGAGTGCCGTCGCCACCAGCAGCAACCCGAGCAGCGCCGACACGACGATGAGCAGCCGCTCGAGGTCCGTGCCGAACGCCACCAGCGGGGCTCCGGCGCCGGCCAGCGCCCCGCGGATGCCGGCCGCCGCCCCCTCGCCGACGAGCGGCACCTGCTCGATCGCCGAACCGATGGTCTCGCCGGCGGAGGTGATCCCGACGCCACCCTCGCGCACCAGGCGACCCGCGCCGGCGAGATGGGCGAGGAAGCCGTACAGCCGGATGCCGAGCGAGATCCAGACGGTCAGCCACAGCAGGGTGACGATGTCGGCGGTGAGCTCCCGCGCCCGGGACCCGGGACGCTCGCTCCAGATGTGCATTGACGAACCTCCCAACTACGATGGTCGTCCGTTCTCGCGCGGTGGCGTCACATGCGGTACAGGCTGAACCCCGGTTCGGGGATCGGCGCATTGAGCGCCGCCGAGATCCCGAGTGCCAGCACGCGCCTCGTGTCGAGCGGGTCGATCACGCCGTCGTCCCAGAGCCGCGCCGTCGAATGGAAGGGGGATCCTTCGCGTTCGTACTTGTCGAAGATGGGCGCCTCGAAGGCGTCGCGCTCCGCATCGGTCCCGAACCCGCCGCGCACCGTGGACAGCACGCGCGCCGCCTGGGCGCCGCCCATGACGCTGATCCGCGCGTTCGGCCACATCCACAGCTGGCGCGGACCGTATGCGCGTCCGGCCATCCCGTAGTTTCCTGCCCCGAACGAGCCGCCGATGATGACCGTGAACTTCGGCACGTTCGTGGTGCTCACCGCCGTCACCAGCTTGGCGCCGTCGCGCGCGATGCCGCCGGCCTCGTACTCGCGGCCGACCATGAAGCCGGTGATGTTCTGGAGGAAGACGAGCGGGATGCGGCGCTGGCTGGCGAGCTCGATGAAGTGCGCGCCCTTCAGGGCCGACTCGCCGAACAGGATCCCGTTGTTGGCCACGATGCCGACCGGGTAACCGGCGATCCGCGCGAAGCCGGTGACGAGTGTCGAGCCGTAGCGCTGCTTGAACTCGTGGAACTCGCTGGCATCGACCAGGCGGGCAATCACCTCGCGCACGTCATAGCCCTGGCGCGCATCGGTCGGTACGACGCCGTAGAGGCCATCGGGCGCGACCGCCGGCTCGCGCGCGTCGAGGACCTCCCACGGCGGATCCGGCCGGCGGCGGGCCAGGTTCCGCACGATCTCGCGACCGATGGCCAGGGCGTGCTCGTCGTCGAGCGCAAAGTGGTCGGCCACGCCGGATCGGGTGGTGTGCACCTCGGCGCCGCCGAGCTCCTCGGCCGTCACCTCCTCGCCGGTCGCGGCCTTCACGAGCGGCGGGCCGCCCAGGAAGATGGTGCCGGTGCCCTTGACGATCACCGTCTCGTCGCTCATGGCCGGCACGTAGGCACCGCCTGCCGTGCAGGAGCCCATCACCAGGGCGATCTGCGGAATGCCGCGCGCCGAGAGCTGGGCCTGGTTGTAGAAGATGCGCCCGAAGTGCTCGCGGTCGGGGAACACCTCGTCCTGGAGCGGCAGAAAGGCGCCGCCCGAGTCCACCAGGTACAGGCACGGGAGCCGGTTCTCCAGGGCGATCTCCTGGGCGCGAAGGTGCTTCTTGACCGTGATCGGGTAGTACGTGCCGCCCTTGACCGTCGCATCGTTGGCGACCACGACGCACTCGACACCCTCCACCCGACCGATGCCGGTCACGAGCCCCGCGCCCGGCGCCTCGTCGTCGTAGAGGCCGTTGGCTGCGTGCATCGCGAGCTCCAGGAACGCGCCGCCCGGATCGAGGAGCCGATCGATCCGCTCGCGCACCGGCAGCTTGCCGCGCTCGCGGTGGCGATCGATGGAGCGCCGGTCACCGCCCGCGCCGTCGCGCGTCAGGGCATCGGTTCGTGCGCGCAGGTCATCGACAAGTGCCCGCATGGCGTCGGCATTGGCACGGACCGGGACCGAATCGGGGTCGAGCGACGTTCGGAGGACGGCCATTCGGGCCGATTATGGCCGCGGACGACCCACCCGCGAACGAACGGATGGTCACGCGGCCGGGGTTCAGGCCAGGCTGACGAGCGGGACGATCTGGCTGACGTGGGCCGCGTTGACGATCACCACCGACACGACGTGCTCGAAGGGGGGCTCGCCGTTATGGAGCAGGTAGGCATCGGTCAGCGGCAGGAACTGGTTGGATCGCACGAGGTTCATGCCGACGTCCACGCCCGGGGGGAGGTGGATGTTGCCGGTGACGCTGAACGGGCCGGCCTGGACGGCCGCGCGGCGAAGCCGTCGGTGCAGGCGAAGCTGCCGGCTGGCGCGCCATTCGGGCGGCATGGCCAGGATGACGCGCGCCGTGGCCAGCGACTCCCACTCGCCGCTTTCGCCGGGCGAGCCTGCGGGCACCGGTGCGCCCGTGGCATCCAGCGGGCCCGGGCTGGGACGCCAGAGTCGCAGCTCGTCCTGCGTACCGAGCAGGTCGGTCACGCGCTGCCCGTTCGGCGAGATCCAGCCGACGATGCGGGAGTCGGCCGTGTAGATCTCGATCGGCGCCAGGTCCAGCACGGTGGCCATCGCGGCGCTGCCGTTGGTGGCCGAGTGACCCGGACCGCGGCGCCAGTTCCAGAACGTCACGTTGTACTCCCCGAACATCGAGCGCGCGGGCATGGCGCGCTCGTTGCCCGAACCGTACGCGCGAAGGCGGGCGCGACCAACGGGTCGAAAGTCCTATTCGCTATCGTGCGTCGATGATCGAGTTCGAAGACTTCGCGCGGGTCGACATGCGCGTGGGCCGCATCGTCGAGGTGCTGCCGTTCCCCGAGGCGCGCAAGGCCTCGTACAAGCTGCGGATCGACTTCGGCCCGGCGATCGGCGAGCGGGTCAGCTCGGCGCAGCTGACCGTCACCTATCCGCAGCCCTCGTCGCTGGTCGGGCGCCAGGTGGTCGCGGTCCTCAACTTCCCGCCACGGCGCATCGCAGGCTTTGCGAGCGAGGTGCTCGTGCTGGGCGCCATGGGCGAGCACGGCGAGGTCCACCTGCTCGGACCCGAACCCGGCTGTGTCGAGGGGCTGCCCATCGGCTGATCCGGTCGCGCCCCTTGAACCGATCCGCCCGGGGCGCGATACTCCCATGGATTCGGTCGGAGTTCCGTGTGAACCCCGCCGAGCACATGCCGCCCGCGCGGCAACAGCCCGCGCGGGCGTCGATCATTGGCTCGAAGGGAGCCGGCGACCGCCCCATGTCCGTTGGCGATGCAACGTCCACCTCCGTGACCGCCCTGTTGGGTCCGGCCCCCGAGGGGATGCCGGACCCGCACCTCGCTCCGCCGCAGATCGCGCGCAGCGGCGATCCGTTCGTCGCGCTGCGCATCGTGCACTTCGTGTCGCGCCTGCGTCGCAACGAGACCCTCCAGCTGCGCGACGTCCTGGCCGTGTTGAACGCCGAGTACCTGGACTGGTACTTCAGCGAGAAGGTCCTCGTCGCGGAGCTCGTCCAGCTGCAGGCCAACTGGGGGATCAGCTTCCACGGCGACGACCGCATCGTGCTCGACCGCAACGAGCGCGGTCACACGCTGCTCGTGATCGACTCGACCAAGATGAGCACATTCCTGGTCAACGAGGCTCGCCGCCTGGCCGAGGCGTGCGCGGACGAGCTGCGCCGCTTCACGCTCGGCGACGGGGTGTCGACGGACAACTAGCCCGGGGTGCTCACGCCATGGGCCGCTGGGCGTGCAGGCCCGGTGGGTCGCGCGTCAGACCCGGTCGGAGTCTCCCGCCTGCCCGAGCGCCGCGCCCATCAGCTCGGCCGAGGCCGGCCGCACGTCGCCGTCGGCCACCGGCAGCGGCACGCGCCGCGGCTTCGCTCGGAACGGGCTCGTGTCGGGCACCACCGGCCCGTCGGTCTCGGCCAGCGCGCCGCCGCGATAGGCCTCCCAGACCGCCATCACCGTGTCCCGATGCGGCTTGATGCGGCAGTGCTCGTCACGGTTGCCCATCTCGTCGCAGTAGCCGAGCGGCACGCACTTCGGGACCAGGAAGCTGCCGAAGAAGGGGCTGACCCGGAAGACCTCGTGGCGGATCTGCTTGAACAGCTGGCGGATCTCCCACTGCGCCATGGTGCACAGGCGCAGCCCGCTCATGTGGATGAGCTGGCGCAGGTTGACCGTCATGATCAGGTTGGTCTGCATCGCGTTCGGGAAGATGAAGCGCGCGTCCTCGGCCGGAACCTCGGCCTGGAGCAGCTGACCGTACAGGTCGAGGTTCTCGTCGACGGCCCGCTGGAAGCGCCCCGCCAGGTCGTCCGGCAGGTCGCCGCCGGCGATCGAGTCGGGGACGGTGTAGTTGTCGCGCTTCTTGAAGCTCACGTAGCGCTGCGACTGCTGGTCGAATGCCGTCCCGGCCCGATGACGGACCAGCTGATGGCTGAGCGTGCGAGTCACGCCGCTGATGGCGAACGTGAAGTTCACGTGCTCGATCGTCGAGCCGTGCCCCGACTCCATCACCTTGCGCACGAGGTTCTGCTGCTTCTCGTCGGCCACCTGTCGGCTGACCGCCTTGTCCCAGATCTGGTCGGGCAGCTGCTCCGAGTAGCAGGTGCGGCACGCGGTGTAGATGATCGGGAGGTAGAACTCCTCGACGATCTCCCTGGTCGGAAAGATGAGCTTGGCCGAGAGGGCCGATGAGGTGGACGGCATGTGAGGCCCTCAACGTTGGCAGCAGTCGGCCGGCCGGGATAGGGGGTTTTCCACAGATCCTGCCCACACATTGTATGACATCGGTGGATAAGGCGTGCCCCGATCGGGCGGAGTGCGCGGCCCCTTTCGTGCTCAGCGGCCGCGCCGTATGTCCGGAGCGTGTCATACGCGGGTCGCCGATCCGGTTGGCTAGGCTTCCTCGCTCGCCTCCGTATCCGTGGATTCCGCCGCGGAGGGCGCATGCGGTCGAGGTTCCCCGAGGCGCGCCAGCCCGTGCAGCCGATCGAGTGCCACCGCGTTCCCGCCGGCGCCGCGAGCGCTGGACAGGGCCTCCTCCGCGCGTGCCAGGAGCCCGTCGCGGTCGAGCTCCTCGCCGGGACGAATGACCGCCACCCCCGAGCTGATGGTGACGGTCACCTCGGTGCCGTCGATCGAGAGCGGCCGTCCCGAGACCCGACGCCGCAGGACGTCGGCGAATGTCGCCGCTCCCGCCTCGTCGGTGTGGGGCAGGATGGCGAGGAATCCGTCGCTGCCGGACCTCCCGAGCGCGTCGGCCGCGCGGACCCGGAGGCGCACGCGCAGTGCCACCTCGCGCAGGACGGCGTCTCCGGCGGCAAGGCCGTGCGTGGCGTTGAGCTCACCGAGGCCGTCCACGTCGAGCAGCACGATCGCCGCGAAATGCTGATAGCGGTGCGACTCGGCAACCTCGGCGTCGAGGCGGGTGAGGATCGCGGAGCGGCTGGCCACGCCGGTCAGCGGGTCCGTTCCGGCTGCCCGCTCCAGCTCGGCGCGCTGAAGGTCGATCGTGCGCCGCGCCTGGAGGAGCTCCTCGATCGTGGCCCGCACCTCGCGTCCGAGGCGATCGGCATCGCGGGTCGCGCTCGGATCGCGCAGCACCGCCGTCAGCCCGGCATCGTCGCGGTGCAGGGTGACCTCGAGCCCGTGCATGGCGGCATCGGTGCGACCCGGCTGGCCCGTGGGGGGAAGCTCCGCGAGGGAGACTCCCAGCAGGTCCTCCAGGCGCGCGCCGGCGGCCGCGTCGTCGAGCACCAGCAGCCTGGCCGCGGCCGCGTTCCAGCTGCGCAGCTGCAACCGCCCGTCGAAGCGCAGGATGCCGTCGCTCACCTGCTCGGCGAGCTCCGGCAGCAGCGTGCCGTCGTCACCTCCCGATTGGACCGCGTCCTCGGCCTCCAGCATCGAGCCGGCCATGACCAGCGCTGCAGCCAGCAGCGCCAACAGCGAGAGCACGAGGTTGGCGTCCGCGCCGCGTGCCAGCCACAGCGAGGCGGCGCCCACCGCCGTGAGCCCGGCTACCACGGCCACGCGACGTCCGGCCCCGGCGATCGCGCCGGCCGCCGCGAGGACCGCCCCGATGGCGAGAAGTGGCCGGCCGAGCGGGCCGACGACGCTGGCCGGCGCGGCCAGGATCTCGGCGGCGGCCGCGGCGCCCGCGACAACGACCGCGGCGGTGGCGACCACGAATCGGGTCGTGCGGCCGTGGACGAGGACCTGCAGACGGTCGGCTGCGGCAGCGGCCGCCACGAAGGCGGCGGCGGCGGCGATCGGCAGCGAGAGGGACTCCGTCCCGGTCGCCAGGCCCAGCGAGCCGGCGGCAAGGCTCGCCGATGCGCCGGTCAACAGCAGTGCCGGCAGCGACCCACCGCGAAGCCAGCTAACGAGCGCGCAGAGCGCGGCTCCGGCTGCGGCCACGGTCAGCGTGACGGCAACCGCCGGGATCACGGCCGCAAGCCCGGCGGACCCGAGGTCGGACCGTGGGAGGCCACGGACGACGACGGCGAGGACGAGCGGTACGGAGGTTGCGAGCAGCGCCAGCAACGCCACCGCCCCACTGGTCGGGTGTCCTCGCGTCATGCGTCCAAGTGTCCGGCAGCCAGATCGAGGCCGGCAATGGTACGAACGCGGGGTCACCTGCCCGGGGGCGTGCCCGAGCCTATACTCGCCCGACCGTGGACGCCCATCGTGCCGCCGTCATGTCGCGCTCCGCGTTTCTGGCGGCGACCGACGCGTTGATCGAGACCGGCGACGCTCTCGTCGCGGAGCCGGAGTGGGAGCGCTTCCGCAGCTGGTTGATCGAGTCGGACGCGCTGCTCGAGCGCGTCTGGGGACGCATGGACCGATATCATCTCGCCTGGCTCAACGTCGGCCGCGACAGCGCTCCGCCCGGCTCGAGCCTCGACGACGCCGGCACGCGCCGATTCATCGCCGAGGTGGCCGGCGGCAAGCTGGCCGTGCTGCGTACGATGAGGACCACCGTGGAGCGGCAGGGCTGGGCCTTCCTCTCCGACGATGACGACGAGGAGGATCCGTGAGCTATCCGATCGCGCCCGGCGGGCTGGCCGCCGTCCTCGCTCATCCCGACGACGAGAGCTTCGGGTGCGCGGGCGCGCTGGCCCTGGCGCATGACGCGGGCGCCACCACGCGGCTGCTGGTCGTGACCCGCGGCGAGGCGGGATCGCCGGATGGGACGCCGGACCAGGCGCTCGGTGATCAGCGCGAGGCAGAGCTCATCTGCGCCGCGCGCGCCATCGGCCTCGACGAGGTCTCGGTCCTCGACGGCTATCCGGACGGTGGGGTCGCCGGCAGGCCATTCGAGACCCTCGTGGACGAGATCGCCGCCTGGCTGTCCGAGCGGCGTCCCGCGGCGGTCATCACCTTCGGACCGCACGGCGTGACCGGCCACCCGGACCACGTCGTGGTCGGGAGTGCCACGCGCTGGGCGGTGGAGCGGCTCGCCGATGCGGGGATCGCGCCGAACGCGGTCTACGTCGTCAGCCCCATCTTCGACCCATCCGCCAATCGGTACGACCTGTCCCCCGAAGAGCAGGCCGCAACCCATCGGATCGAGATCACCGGCGTGGCGGGGCGGAAGGTGGAGGCGCTGACGTGCCATGCCAGCCAGTCCGACGTCGCCGAGGAGATCGCCGCCCTGCGCTCGGCGATCGAGGCCGGCCTACCGATCCACGAGGGCTACCACCGCGTCCGCCCGCTCGTCCCCGCGCCGCATCCGGTCTTCGATACCGCGCTCCTGTAACGCTTGCTCCGCCCGTGGCCGCGTGGCGTTTCGACACCGTGAGGAGCTCGTGACGGGTGGCCCTCGGGTGCTCCCTCGCGCCCCTTACGTCGCCTCCCCGCGCTCGACGTGAGGATCATTCGACGCCGTGGGGGATCCGTGACGGGTGGCCCTCGGGTGCTCCCTCGCGCAAGAGCGTAAACTGTTTACGTGGCAATTGATGCGAACCTCGCCAAGGTGGACGAGGTGATGACGGCGCTCTACGACATCTTCGATCCGGAGATCGGGATGAGCATCGTGGATCTCGACCTGATCAAGGCGGTCGAGCTCGGGACCGATGGCGCCCCCACCGAGATCAAGATGGTGCTCACCACGCCGTTCTGCCCGTGGGCGGGCGAGCTGATCCAGAGCGTGAAGACCAAGACCGAGGAGGTCGTCGGGCCACCGGTCAAGGTCACCCTGCTGGCCGAGCGCTGGGAGCCTCCCCCCGGCCTGTTCTAGGACGCGCGTCCGGCGCAGGTCGTACCATCGCCACCGATGCGCATCTACACCCGCAAGGGCGACACGGGCACGACCGGCCTCCTCTTCGGCGGCGATCGGGTCAGCAAGGCCGACCTGCGTACCGATGCCTACGGCACGACCGATGAGGCCGTCTCCGCGCTCGGGCTGGCGCGGGCAGCCATCGGTGCCGCGACCGACCGCACCGAGTCCCGCCTGGCCGAGCTCATTCTTCGGTTGCAACGCGAGCTGTTCGTGGTCGGCGCCGAGCTGGCGACTCATGCCGAGCGTCGCGAACGGCTGACCGACGGCGTGTCGCGCGTGACCGCCGAGATGGTGAACGCACTGGAGGGCGAGATCGACGAGCTCGAGCTGCTCGTCGAGCAGCCGAAGGAGTTCGTCCTCCCCGGCGAGACCCTTACCGGCGCCGCGCTCGACCTGGCGCGCACGACGGTCCGTCGCGGCGAGCGACGATGCGTCGCGCTGGCCGATGCGGGGGGCCTGCCCGACTCGCACGTGGTGCCCTATCTGAACCGGTTGGCCGACCTCCTGTTCGTCATGGCCCGCGCCGCAGACGGCGTGTTCCGCCCCGTCCGCCGCTGACCGTCTGAAGGCGGTCGGTCCTCGCGAGTTGCCATCCGTCGCTGGTGGCGTCACTAGGCGTCCTGCTCGCTCGATGTGGTTGCGTTGTGACCTGCAGATGAGCGTGATCCGTCGCTGATCGTGGCGATCACGACCGGATCATGTCGCCTAACGACGCCCACAGCGACATCTGGCAGCCCACGCACCGCCGGGGGACCACCTCGAAGCACGCGGCGCGCCCGCAACGGATTCCAGCGGCGACCCCTTCGTGCGGCGGTGGAATCCGCAGGCGCTCGGCGTAGAATCGGCCCGCATCGGTGCGTCCTCCGCCCGAGCCAATCTTCACCAGATCGAGGTCCTGAACGAGCCATGACCCTGACCGCTCCTCGCCAGCAGATGTTCATCGACGGCGACTGGGCCGATGCCGGCAGCGGCGAGACCGCGCGCGTCATCAACCCGGCCACCGAGGAGGAGATCGCGCAGGTCCCCAAGGGAGATGCCGCCGATGTCGACCGCGCGGTGGCTGCCGCCCGGGCCGCCTTCGAGTCGTGGTCGCTGACGACGCCGGCGGAGCGCGCCAAGGCGCTCTATGCCTTCGCCGACGCGATCGAGAGGGACGCCGAAACCCTGTCCGCCCTCGAGCAGGCCAACGTCGGCAAGCCGAAGGGGACAGCGGATTTCGACGTCGAGTTCACGGTCGACAACGTCCGCTTCTTCGCCGGTGCCGCGCGCGTCGTCGAGGGCAAGGCGGCAGGCGAGTATCTGAGCACCCACACCAGCATGATCCGCCGCGAGCCGGCCGGCGTGGTGGGCCAAGTCGCCCCGTGGAACTACCCGCTCATGATGGCCATCTGGAAGCTGTGCCCGGCCCTGGCCGCCGGCTGCACGGTCGTGCTCAAGCCGGCCTCGATGACGCCCCTGTCCGCCATCCGCCTCGCGGGCCTGGCGGCCGACATCTTCCCGAGGGGCGTCTTCAACGTGGTGACCGGCCCCGGCGACGTCGTGGGCCAGCGCCTCATCACCCACCCGGAGGTCGACATGGTCAGCCTCACCGGGGACACCGCCACCGGCAAGGAGATCGCCGCGGCGGCGGCGCAGACCGTCAAGCGCGTCCACCTCGAGCTCGGCGGCAAGGCCCCGGTGCTGGTGTACGACGACGCCGACATGGATGCCCTGGCCGAGACGATCCAGGATGCCGCGTACTTCAACTCGGGGAAGGACTGTACCGCCGCGACGCGGATCATCGTGATGGGCGACGGCTACGACCGCGCGCTGTCGGCGCTGGTGCCAGCCGTCGAGTCGATCAAGACCGGCGACCCCGCCTCGGATCCCGAGCTGGACATGGGACCGATGGTCTCGAAGGCGCAGCAGGAGCGCGTGGCCGGCTTCGTCGACCGGGCCCGGGGATACGGAGCGGAGGTCGCCGCGGGCGGCGAGACATTCGGCGATCGCGGCTTCTTCTATCGGCCATCGATCGTGACGGGTGTCACGCAGGATGCCGAGATCGTGCAGAACGAGGTCTTCGGTCCTGTCGTGACCGTCCAGCGTTTCACCGATGAGGCCGAGGGCCTGGCGTGGGCCAATGGCGTGCCGTACGGCCTGGCTGCATCGGTGTGGACGAAGGACGTCAAGCGCGCGCTGCGAGCGGCAAGGGCGCTGCGCTACGGCACGGTGTGGATCAACGACCACCTGACGATCGCCTCCGAGATGCCGCACGGCGGCTTCGGCCAGTCCGGCTACGGCAAGGACATGAGCAGCTACTCGATCGAGGACTACACGATCATCAAGCACGTGATGGCCAAGATCGTCGACTGAGGCGCGGCGGTCCGATGGCTGCCACGCGTGGAGCGATCAGGCCATGGTCGAGACGTCCACGACGAGCGCCTCGTTGGGGCGGAGCTTGACGAGCTCGCCGACCGGCGCACCCTCGCGGTCCCGATGCGTGCCGACGAGGACGCGGCCCGGGCCCGCGCCGGGGACGCGGCGTGGTTCATCGGTCAGGTTGAGCACGACCGTCACGCCGCCCTCGGCTGTCGCCCGGCGGAAGGCGAATGTCCCCTCAGGCGTCGGTCCGAACGGCTCGAAGTCACCGATGTGCAGCGCGGGGTGCTGACGCCGCAGCTCGAGGAGACGCCGGGTGAGGGTGAGCAGCGAGTCGGCGTCCTCCGCCTGGCCGGCCACGTTGACCGTCGCGGCGTCGGGCGCCAGCGGCAACCACGGCTCGACGCCGGGCGCGGTGAAGCCGGCGTTCGGCGAGGCGTCCCACTGCATCGGCGAGCGCTCCGGGTCGCGCCCACGGCCGGGCTCGCGGCGCTCCAGCGGATCGAGCGTGTCCTCGGTGGCGACCGGGACGTCGACCATGCCGATCTCGTCGCCGTAATAGACCGTGGGCGTCCCGCGCAGGGTGAGGAGCAGGAGCATGCCGACCTTGGCCTGGGCCCGGCCGGCGCGCTGCGGCGAGGCGAACCGCGGCGAGTCGTGGTTGCCGAGGACCCAGCTGGCCCACGCGCCGGGTGGCAGCGCCTTCTCCACGCCTTCGACGGCGCGCCGGACCGCATCGGCGCGCCAGGGGCTGTTGAGGACGTGGAAGTTGAACGGGACGTGGATCTCGTCCTGGCGCTCGCCGTAGTACCTGGCCCACATGTCGAAGTCAGGATGGTGAAGCTCGCCGATGCTCACCCGCTCACCCGGATAGGAGTCCAGCATGGCCCGGAACGCCCGATACAGCTCGTGCATGTCCGGGTGGTTGTGATCGTGCAGGTGAAGCTGGCTCATCCACGAGCCGAGGCGCGAGTTGCGCTCGGCATCGGGCTCGGGATTCGGCGGGTTGTCGCGCAGCTCGGGGTCCTTCATGACCATCGGCGCGACGTCGATCCGGAAGCCGTCGACGCCGCGATCGAGCCAGAAGCGGGCGACGTCGAACATCGCGGCGCGGGTGGCCGGGTTGCGCCAGTTGAGGTCGGGCTGCTCCTTCAGGAAGGTGTGCAGGTACCACTGGCCGGTGGCGTCGTCCCACTCCCAGGCCGGCCCGGCGAACATGCTGACCCAGTTGTTCGGTGGCGAGCCGTCCGCCTTCGCGTCGCGCCACACATACCAGTCACGGCGGGGGTTGTCGCGTGACGAGCGCGACTCGACGAACCACCGATGCTGGTCGCTGGTGTGATTCGGGACGTAGTCGATGAGCACGCGGATGCCGCGATCGTGGGCTGTCGCCAGCAGCGCGTCGAAGTCGGCCAGGGAGCCGAAGAGCGGGTCGACGTCGGTGTAATCGGCCACGTCGTAGCCGAAGTCCGCCATCGGGGATGGGTAGAACGGCGAAATCCAGATGGCGTCCACCCCGAGCCAGGCGAGGTAGTCGAGGCGGCTGGTGATGCCGGCCAGGTCGCCGGTGCCGCCGCCGCTCGCATCGGCGAACGAGCGCGGGTAGACTTGGTAGACAACGCCGGTCTGCCACCAGCGCGGGTGCCGCTGCTGCATCCTGACAGGCTAGGCCGAACGCCGGCGCAGCCGCCTGCGCCGCCGTCCGTGCGTGGCCGCGAGGTCGTCGAACGTCTCGAACAGCTCCTCGGGCGAGGGTCGGCGGGCTGGGTCTCGCTCGAGGCAGGGCATGATGGCGGCCGCCACGGCGCGTGGCACCTTGGGCGGCAATGGCGCCGGCTCGCCCTCGAGCTGGGGCCAGCGCTCGAGGTCCGTCCCACCGCGACGTCCGCGGGGGAACGGCAGCTGCTTGCTGGCGGCCTCATACATCGTGACGCCGATGCCCCACACGTCAGCGGCCGGGCCGATGGTGGCCAGCCGCGCCCGATCGCACTGCTCCGGCGCCATGTAGGCATCGGTGCCGATCGGCGACCGAATGCGGTCGACCTCTGCGATCCGGCGCGCGATGCTCAGATCGATGAGCCGCGGGACCGGGCCCATGATCACGTTGCGCGGCTTGACGTCCAGGTGGAGCAGCCCGCGCCGATGGAGGTAGTGCACGGCCGCCGCCAGCTGCCGGCCGAGCGGGAAGAGCTGCTCGCCCGACAAGATGCCGTGGCGGCGAATGAGGGTCGACAAGCGAGGCCCGTCGAGGAACTCCAGCTCGATGAACGGCCGTTCACCCTGGGTATCCTGCCCCAGCAGACGCATCACGTAGGGGTGGTCGATGCTTGCCAGCAGCTTGCCCTCGTGGGCGATCGTCCGCCGCGCCGCCTTGTCGTCGACCTGGTCCGGACGCAGGATCTTGACGACGGTCGGACACATCAGGTCGTCGTTCCAGGTCAGGAACGCCTGGTAGCGCGCACCGCCGCCGAGAAGCTGTTGGATCCATCTGCCCGGCACGAGCTCGTCGCCGGGACGCAGTTTCCAGTCCATCCGCCCATCCTAGCGGGGTCGTGAGCCGACGCTCGGGCGGAGCGCGTCGGGTTCGCGCTGCGCGTGCAGAGGGCCCCGCCGTCGCGGAGCCCTCTGCGGATGGCCGATGACGCGGTCAGCGGTCCTGGACGCGCAACCCCACGAAGCGGCGCAGGCCGGTTGCGCCGGCCGCGGCCAGCACGACGAGCCCGGCAACCAGCCCGGTCGATGTGCCACCCTCGGCCGAGATGGCCGTGTTCGGGAGCACCACGGTCGGAGGATTACCGCCGAGGACGCCACTACCGGACGGGGGATTGTTGCCACCGGGCGGTGGGTTGTTCCCACCTGGAGGCGGCGTGCCGTCGTCGGACGAGTCGTCGCCACCACCGCCACCACCGGCCGAGGTGTCGCTCCCGCCGCCGCCGCCGCCGGCCGAGCTGTCGCTGTCGCTCTCGCCATCATCGGCGTTGACGTCGTTGAGGTCGTCGGCGTCCTCGATTGCGACGGCCTGCAGGTTGTCGAGCCTGTGCGCAGTCTCCGAGGGGCGATCGGCGCTGGCCGCCGCCGCTTTGCCCTGGGCGGTGAAGGCCCAGATGATCATGCCGATGATCGCGACCACCGCGAGGCCCAACGGGGCCGGCCGGCGGCGCGACTCGGTGAGGTACAGGTCCATGTCGATACTCCCTGGCAGCATGGGACGATTCGTGTGGTCCGCGGATACCGCGGAGGTTGCCCGTCGAACGAGCGACCGATCTCACACGGTAGGAGAAAGTACTACCCGGCTCAAGGACCCGGACGACAACCCTGGTGCGATCCGGAGCAGACGGGTGCTGTGAGGTGCGATCGTTCGTACCAGAATGCGGTGACCGCATGCATCACGCGCGAGGGCCAGGTCGGCCGTCGGGTCGGCCCCGGCCACGTGACCGTGCCTGCTACGATCGCTCGCGATGCGCGAGACGCCTGCCACAACGCCGAAGTCGGAGCCCACCATCGAGCGAGGCCGCACGCGTCCGCTCGACCCGGTCGAGGCGGAGCGGCTCTTCCGCGAGGGCGTGGCGCTCTTCAACGGCGTCCTCTACTGGCATGCCCACGAGGCGTGGGAGACCGTATGGCGAGCGGAGCCGGACGAGGAGCGTGACTTCTACCAGGGGCTCATCCAGGTCGCGGCCGGCCTGCTCCACCTCCAGCGTCGCAACCTGCGCGGAGCGCGGAACAAGCTCGCCGAGGGACTCGGGAAGCTGCGCCCATACCAGCCGGCGCACATGGGCATCTTCGTCAACGAGCTGATCGGCGAGGCAGGCCGCCTCCTCGACGATCTCGAGAGCGGGTACCTGCCGTACCTGATCGCGCCGGTCATCCGCTTCACCGAGGCCGACCACCCCGATTTCGGCCGATGACGGCCGACCGCGTCGAGCGCGATTCGATGGGCGAGGTCCGGGTGCCGAGCCACGCGAAATGGCGGGCCCAGACTCAGCGGGCGATCGAGAACTTCCCGATCTCCGGGCTGCGCCTCGAGCGCAGCCAGATCGAGGCGCTTGCCCGCATCAAGGCGGCGGTCGCATCGGCCAAGCGCGAGGATGGATCGATGGACACCGACGTCGCGGACGCGATCATCGCCGCGGCCGAGGCGGTCGCCCGTGGCGACCACGACGACCAGTTCCCGATCGACGTGTTCCAGACCGGCTCGGGGACGTCGAGCAACATGAACATGAACGAGGTCCTCGCCACGATCGCCGCCGAGGCGCTCGGCCGGCCGGTCCATCCCAACGACGACGTCAACCACCCCATGTCGTCGAACGACATGTTCCCCGCCTCGATCCACATTGCCGCAACGGCGGGCGTGCTTCGCGATGTCGTGCCTGCCCTGGAGCACCTTGCGGAGTCCCTGGAGCGAAAGGCCGACGAGTTCGCCGACGTCGTGAAGTCCGGCCGGACGCACCTCATGGATGCGACGCCGGTGACCCTCGGACAGGAGTTCGGCGGCTTCGCGATGCAGATTCGGATCGGTGTCGAGCGGCTGCAGGCGAGTCTCCC
>CAYVCE010000194.1:0-7132 GCA_964449915.1 uncultured Steroidobacteraceae bacterium
GAGGCTGATCGAGGCCGCAGTGAAACGGCCCAGGCGACTGTTTAGCAAAAACACAGGTCTCTGCTAAAGCGAAAGCTGACGTATAGGGGCTGACGCCTGCCCAGTGCCGGAAGGTTAAGAGGAGGGGTGCAAGCTCTGAATTGAAGCCCCGGTAAACGGCTGCCGTAACTATAACGGTACTAAGGTAGCGAAATTCCTTGTCGGGTAAGTTCCGACCCGCACGAATGGCGTAACGATCTGGGCGCTGTCTCAACGAGGGATCCGGCGAAATTGAAATACCTGTGAAGATGCAGGTTACCCGCGGCAGGGCAAAAAGACCCCGTGGAGCTTTACTGTAGCTTGATATTGGACTGAGGTTCAGCATGTGTAGGATAGGTGGGAGACGTTGAAGCTGGGGCGCTAGCCTCGGTGGAGTCAACCTTGAAATACCACCCTTGTTGGATTTCGGCTCTAACCGTGTCCCGTAATCCGGGCATGGAACAGTGTCAGATGGGCAGTTTGACTGGGGCGGTCGCCTCCTAAAGTGTAACGGAGGCGCCCAAAGGTACGCTCAGGCTGAATGGAAACCAGCCGCAGAGTGCAAAGGCATAAGCGTGCTTGACTGCGAGACTTACACGTCGAGCAGAGACGAAAGTCGGGCTTAGTGATCTGGTACCTCCGAGTGGAAGGGGTATCACTCAACGGATAAAAGCTACCCCGGGGATAACAGGCTTATAGGGCCCAAGAGTTCATATCGACGGCCCTGTTTGGCACCTCGATGTCGGCTCGTCGCATCCTGGGGCGGAAGTACGTCCCAAGGGTTTGGCTGTTCGCCAATTAAAGCGGTACGCGAGCTGGGTTCAGAACGTCGTGAGACAGTTCGGTCTCTATCCGCCGTGGGCGCAGGGAACTTGAGAGGAGCTGCTCCTAGTACGAGAGGACCGGAGTGGACGAACCAATGTTGTACCAGTTGTCATGCCAATGGCATTGCTGGGTAGGTATGTTCGGTTGGGATAAGCACTGAAAGCATCTAAGTGCGAAGCTCGCCTCAAGATGAGGTTCCCCACTGGGTTAACCAGGTAAGACCGCAGCGAGACTAGCTGTTTGATAGGCCGCACGTGTAAGCGCAGCAATGCGTTGAGCGAAGCAGGTACTAATGGTCGAGGGCTTGACCTAGTTCACGCGACTAGCACGCTGCTGGATCGCGTTCGGAAGGGCGGCGACGCCGCCCACCACGATGATTCGTTGCTTCCATGCTTCGACCCGCGCCCGTGCCGATCGCATGGGGCCGCGGTAGGTCGACAATTGAAGACATATCCCGGTGACGCTAGCGGAGAGGCACCACCCGTTCCCATCCCGAACACGGAAGTTAAGCTCTCCAGCGCCGAAGATACTCGGGGGGCAACCCCCTGGGAAAATAGGTCGTCGCCGGGATATTTCATTTGCGCAGCCCCATCGGTCCAACCGATGGGGCTCTTGCTATCCTGAGGTCCGTGGATCGCGTCTGCCCGCTCCTCGGCCTGCAGGGTGATCGCCGCTCGGCGGTCGACGGCGTCGACGGCGGGCACCGATGCCACGCCGACGAGCCCGCGATCGCGCTCGACCGCCAGCAGCAGGCCCGCATCTGCCTGACCGATGCCCACGAGCGCTGCGACCGCTTCCTCGCCTATGCCGGACGCCACGAGGGCGCCATGCCCGGCCGCTCGAGCTTCGCCGACGGCCTCGTTTCGACGCGGATGATCGTTGCCCCCGAGCCGTCGTGGCGAGGCATCGCCGGCCAGGCCCGGCGCGCGCGGTCGGGGCCGGTCGCGCTGATCGCTGCCGGCGTCACCGTGCTGGGGGTCGGCTCCGTCGCCTTTGCCACCGGGATGCTGGGCAGCGCCGAGGATCCGCCTGCCGCAGCGCTCTCCCGCGAGCCATCCGAGCCGCCGACGCCGACCGCGCGACCGACGCCGACAGCACCGCCCACCCCCTCGCCCAGCCCCAGCCCCGCGATGACGCCGGTACCGACGGCGGTCCCGACCGCGGTCCCGACGGTCGCTCCGACTCCGGCGCCTGTCGCCCCGCCTCCGGCCCAGCAGACGTACACCGTGCAGCAGGGCGACACGCTGGCGGCGATCGCCCAGCGGTTTGGGACGACCGTCGCGGCGCTCCAGGCCGCGAACGGCATCGAAGATCCGAACGAGATATTCGTCGGCCAGGTGCTGGTGATTGCCTGAGCCAGGCTCAGAACGCCGGCTGACAGGTGCGACAGAAGGTGGTCGCCTCGCGGCCGCCGATCTGGCGCAGCTCGCGTCCACAGCGCGGGCACGGCTCGCCGCCGCGCAGGTGCACCTTGAGGAACTCGCGGTGCTGCGTCTCGATGTCGGGCGGAACGAGATCGCGGAGGCGGTCGATGGCGTCGGCCAAGACGGACCGCATCGACGCGTACAGCCGATCGACATCCTCGGCCTGCAGCGACGCGCGCCGGCGGAATGGCGCCAGGCGCGCCTCCCAGAGGATCTCGTCGCTGTACGCATTGCCGATGCCGGCCACGAATCGGCTGTTGCGCAGTAGCGGCTTCAGCTCTCCGGGATGGCGACGGATGCGCTCGCGGAATCGCTCGAGCGTCAGCTCGGGGTCGTCGGCATCGGGCCCCATCTCGGACCAGCCGGGGATCGCGTCCAGGCCGTCCGGCGGGACGAGGTAGAGCTTGCCGAGCATCTCTCGGTCGACGTATCGCAGCTCCTCGCCGCCGTCGAGGCGCAGGCGCAGTCCGGTCCGCGCGCGCACGCGGGTAGCGTCGGGCACCAGCCAGAAGCGGCCCGCCAGCATGGCATTCGCGGCCAGGATGCGCTCGCTGCCGCTCGTGCGGCGCAGTGGCACGAGCAGGAACTTGCCGCGGCGGCGGGTAGCGCCGATGGTCGAGCCGGAGAGCGCCTCGAGCTCGTCCGGGGTCGCGCGCAGGAGGATCGGGGTGGGCGCGGAGGCCTCGCGGACCGTGCGGCCGGCCACCCGACGCACCAGCTCCTCCGCGACGACTGTCAGGTCCGGCAGCTCAGGCACGGTCGGAGGGGGGCCATTTGACCGTATGGTATGCTACCGCGGCCGTGTGGCAGACAACCCCATAAGTCGCGCGTGAGCGCGCGTCGATTCGTCGGCAGGCGTAAAGGAGCACCGAGTCGTTTCGTCAGAGACACAGGCCGCACCTGAGCAATGACCGGTGATCGACGCCCTCCACGCGAGGGCGTCATCTGTTGTCACGGACATTGATCGACAGGAGCGTATTGAAATTTGACCGAAGCACCGAACCAGGAAGGGTCGCGCACGTCGGGGGACGCCGCGGAGGAAACTCCGGTGGCGGTGGCGACCGATCCGGTGGCAGCCGACTCGACCGGGGCGGCTGAAATGCCCCAGCCGACGGCCGAGATCGCCCAGCCACCCGCGGCAGACGACGTCGTGCCGGACGAGACCGACGGCGGATCGCCGACCGAACCGGAGGAAGCCATCCGGCAGCCGGAGGCCGTCGAGCCGGAAGCCGCCGAGGCACCTGCGGAGGTCGCCGATCCAGTCGCCGCCGTTGCGGCCGAACCCCTCACCGTCGAGCCGGCCGAGGCTGCCGAGATGGCCGTCGAGGCCGAGGCCGCACCCGAGCCCGTTCCGGCTGCCGTCCCGCCGACCACCGAGGCCATGACCATGGCCGAGCTGCTCGACCATCCCGACAACGAGGTCAAGAGCCTCAAGCACGGTGACGTGGTCGAGGGCACCGTGGTGCGGATCGACCCCGACGAGATCCTCGTCGACTTCGGCGGCAAGAGCGAGGGCGTGGTCAGCAACCGCGAGCTCATGAACCGCCGCGGTCCGCGCGATGGCGACGAGAGCCGCCCGGAGCTGAACGTCGGCGACGAGGTCCTGGTCTACGTCCTTCAGCCCGAGTCGCCGGAGGGGCACGCGGTCCTGTCGCTGCGTCGCGCCGGACTCGAGCGTAAGTGGCGCGCGATGCAGGAGCGCTTCGACGCCGGCGAGATCGTCGAGGCCCGCGTCATCGATCACAACAAGGGTGGGCTCATCGTCGACCTGGGCGTGCGCGGCTTCGTCCCGATCAGCCAGATCGTCGACTTCCCGCGACGCCCGCGCGACGAGCAGCCGCGCGACGCGGCCCAAGAGATCGCCGAGAAGCTTCAGCCGTTCGTCGGGCGGACGCTTCGCCTCAAGATCCTGGAGGTCAACCGCAAGGCGAACCGACTCATCCTTTCCGAGAAGGTGGCCCTGTACGAGGAGCGCCGCGAGAAGCGCGACGAGCTGTTCAGCAGCCTCGAGACCGGCCAGCGGGTCACCGGCGTGGTGCGGTCGATCGCGCCTTTCGGCGTGTTCGTGGACCTGGGCGGCATCGACGGCCTGGTCCACAAGAGCGAGCTCTCGTGGAACAAGGTCAACAACCCCGAGACCGCTCACCAGATCGGCGACGAGGTCGAGGCCGAGGTCATCGACATCAACCACGAGCGTGGCCGGATCAGCCTATCGATCCGTCGTCTCCAGCCCGATCCGTGGCAGGAGTCGGTCGCCAAGTACAAGATCGGCGACGTCATCGACGGCACGGTCACCAAGCTCGTCAATTTCGGCGCCTTCGTGCGCGTGGAGGAGGGCCTCGAGGGCCTCATCCACATCAGCGAGCTCTCCCACCAGCGCGTCGCTCATCCCGGCGACGTCGTCCAGGAGAGCCAGCAGGTCAAGCTGCGCATCATCAGCCTCGACTCTGAGCGCCATCGCCTGGGCCTGAGCCTCAAGCAGGCCGAGGACCGCCCGGCACCGGCACCGCGCGAGGAGCGGCCGCGCCGCGATCGGCCGCAGCGACGGGATCGGTTCGACTACCGCCCCGAGGACGCGACCGCGGAGCCGGAGGGTGGCATCGACAACACGATGGCCGCCGCCTTCGCCTCGTCCGGGTTGCTCGAGCAGTTCCGCACGTCGCAGGACGCCGCTGAGCCGTCGCCGGCCGACGACGAGGCCGTCACGGCCCTGCCGGTCGCCCCGGAGGAGCCGGCCGCAGCCGTCGAGCCCGAGGCCGCCGCCGAGCCCGAGGCCATCGCCGAACCCGAGCCCGAGCCCGTCGCCGAGGCCGTCGCCGAGGCCGTCGCCGAGCCCGAGGCCGTCGCCGAGCCCGAGCCCGAGCCCGAGGCCGTCGCCGAACCCGAGCCCGCCGCCGAGCCCGAGCCCGTCGCCGAGGCCGTCGCCGAACCCGAGCCGGTCACGGAGCCCGTGGCCGAAGAGCCTGTTGTGGCAGAGCTGCCCGTGGCAGTCGACGAGTCCGCGGAGGCCGCCGTGGAGGCAGTATCGGAGAAGGCCAAGGCCTGATCCAGACAGACCGATGGCCCAGGGACGGGTCGAGCGCCACCGAGGAGCGAGCCGGGACCGGCTCGCTCTTTCGTCATATGGCGCACCAATGAGCGAACTGGCACCTTCCGCCGTATCTAGATAGCGACGGTGTCCACGCGTCTGCGGCGGCGACTGCGGCGCGCGGCACCGGTGCCGTACACTCAAGGCAGATCGAACCACGAGACCAGGCAGACCCATGGACCGATTCGACAAGTTCACCGACCGGGCGCGAAAGGTCCTGACCCTTGCGCAGGATGAAGCGCAGCGCTTCAACCACAACTACATCGGGACCGAGCATCTGCTGCTCGGGCTCGTCCGAGAGGGCGAGGGCGTGGCCGCCCGCGTGCTCGAGAACATGAACGTCGAGCTGTCCAAGGTCCGCACCGCGGTCGAGTTCATCATCGGACGCGGTGATCGGCCCGTCGTCGGCGAGGTCGGGCTGACGCCGCGCGCGAAGCGGGTGATCGAGCTGGCCATCGACGAGGCGCGCCGGCTGGGGCACAACTACATCGGCACCGAGCACCTCCTGCTCGGCCTGGTGCGCGAGGGCGAGGGCATCGCCGCCGGCGTGCTGGAGAGCCTGGGCGTCAACCTCGACAAGGTTCGCCACCAGGTCATCCACGTGCTCAGCCAGTCGAGCAGCACCACGCCGACCCAGGAAACGAAGCGGCCGAGCAAGACCCCCACGCTCGACCAGCTCGGCATCAACCTCACGGAGGCGGCACGCAGCGGGGCCCTCGACCCGGTCATCGGGCGCGAGAAGGAGATCGAGCGGGTCATCCAGATCCTGTCGCGGCGCCGCAAGAACAACCCGGCGCTCATCGGCGAGCCGGGCGTTGGCAAGACGGCCATCGCCGAGGGCCTCGCCCACCGGATCGTGGCGGGCGACGTCCCGGAGACCCTGATGGACAAGCGGGTGCTGACCCTCGACATCGGATCCCTGGTGGCCGGCACGAAGTACCGCGGCGAGTTCGAGGAGCGTCTCAAGAAGATCATCGAGGAGCTGCGCGCCAGCAGCGACAGCGTCCTGTTCATCGATGAGTTGCACACGCTGGTCGGCGCCGGCGCCGCCGAAGGCGCCATCGACGCAGCCAACATCCTGAAGCCGCCACTGGCCCGCGGCGAGCTGCAATGCATCGGTGCCACGACGCTCGATGAGTACCGCAAGTACATCGAGAAGGACTCCGCGCTCGAGCGGCGCTTCCAGCCGGTGATGGTCGACGAACCGACCGTCGACGAGGCGGTGGCCATCCTGTTCGGCATCCGCTCGCGCTTCGAGGAGCACCATCGGGTCAAGATCAGCGACGAGGCGGTGCATGCCGCCGTCGACCTCAGCGTGCGCTACGTGGCAGACCGGGCGCTGCCCGACAAGGCGATCGACCTCATCGACGAGGCCGGCTCGCGCGTGCGGCTCCGGTCGGCATCCGCGCCGCCGGAGATCAAGGCCGCCCAGCAGGCACTCGAGGAGATCACGGCGCGCAAGGACGAGGCGATCGCCGGCCAGGACTACGAGGCAGCCGCCCGCCTGCGCGACGACGAGGCGCAGGGCAAGGAGCGCGTCGAGCAGCTCAAGGCCGACTGGCACGAAGAGCAGGGCAAGCAGACGCCGGTCGTCACCGATGAGGACATCGCCCAGGTCGTCAGCATGTGGACCGGGATCCCGGTCATCCGCATCAGCGCGGAGGAGTCCGAGCGGCTGCTCCACATGGAGGACGCGCTGCACGGCCGAGTCATCGGCCAGCAGGAGGCGATCGAGACCATCAGCAGGGCCGTGCGACGCGCGCGCGCCGGCCTCAAG
>CAYVCE010000195.1:0-2751 GCA_964449915.1 uncultured Steroidobacteraceae bacterium
CCGAGCGTGAAGGCCGGCCGCACGACGACCGCCGCGCCGAGCGCGCGGACGAATCGCAAGCCGTCCTCGAGCGTCTCGACCACCGCGGACTCGGGAACCGGCTCGCCGATGCCGGTCACCAGGTCGCGGAAGCCACCGCGATCCTCGGCCGCGCGGACCGCGGCCAGCGGCGTACCCAGCACGCGCACCCCGTGACGATCGAGCACGCCCGCGTCGTCGAGCGCCACCGCCAGGTTCAGCCCCGTCTGCCCGCCCAGCGTCGGGAGCAGCGCGTCGGGCTGATGCTCCTCGATGACCCGCGTCAGGTACGGCAGGGTCAGGGGCCCGATGAGGACGGTGCCACCCACGTCGGGGTCGGTCATCACGGTGGCCGGATTCGAGTTGACGAGGATCGTCTCCACGCCCTCCCCGCGAAGCGCGAGGCAGGCCTGCACGCCCGCGTAGTCGAACTCGGCCGCCTGGCCGATGAGGATCGGGCCCGACCCGATGACGAGGACCTTGCGCGGGGCCGTCATGCCAGCGCGCCCTCCAGTGCCAGGTCGAAGACGCGCGACGCGTCGATCGGTCCGGGCGCCCCCTCGGGATGGAACTGGACCGATGCGATGCGTCCCCCGCTGTGGCGGAGACCCTCGACCGTGCCGTCGTTGAGGTCGCGGTGGCTGACCGCGTAACCCGCCGCCGCCAGGGCGGGGCCGTCGACCACCGCCACCTCGTGGTTGTGGGCGCCGATGTCGACCCGCTCCGAGGCGATGTCGAGGACGGCGTGGTTACCGCCATGGTGCCCGACGGCCAGCCGCCGCGTCTCGGCGCCGGCCGCCAGCGCCAGGAGCTGGTGCCCGAGGCAGATACCGAGGATGGGCGCCCCGCCCTCGATCGCCCGCCGGGCCAGGCTGCCGACGGTGGCGATCTGGGTCGCCATCCGCGCCGGGTCGCCCGGACCGGGCGACAGGACCACGAGGTCCGGCACGCCGGCCGCCACGTCGTCGGCGGTCGCGTCGGGCGGCAGGACCAGCACCTCGATCCCGCGGGCGGCCAGCGCGCGCAGCAGGGAGCGCTTCACGCCGTAGTCGACCAGGACGGCCCGCGCCGTTCGCGGACCGTCGGGCGGCAGCAGGTACGCCTCGCGCGTTGCGACGCGGGCGACGTGGTCGACCGTCTCCCAGCCGACGACCTCGCCGGCAGCGGCGACCGCCTCGTCGTCGCTGAGCGTGGCCGGCCGGATGACGGCGCGTCGCTCGATGCCGCGACGAAGCTCGAGCGTCAGAGCCCGCGTGTCGACATCGGTCAGCGCCGGGATGTGGGCCGCCACCAGGAGCTCCTCCAGCGAGCGCCCGGGACCCGTCGGCGGCGTGACGAGCCGGGAGCAGACGATGGCGCGGGTGTGCACGCGGCTCGACTCGAGCTCGTCGTCGGCGATCCGGTAGCTGCCCGCCATCGGGTGGGTGAGGACGACGATCTGCCCGGCGTACGACGGGTCGGTCAGGATCTCGCCCCAGCCGGTCGCCGCGGTCGTGAAGATGAGGTCGCCCTCCGCCGGGCCGAGGTGACCGCGAATCGTCCCGTGATGGACGGCGCCGCCCTCGAGCGCAAGGAGCCCATCCACCGAACGAGACACCGGCCGCGGTGCGGCGGGTGCCTCGGGCTGCTGGTCGGTCGAGATGGTCTGCACCTGTTCGCTCCTTCCCGGCATCACGGTGCCGGTCTTAAAGGACCGCCGTGAGTCTAGCCGATCCGCGCGGGTCCCGGCCGGGCTTCCGGAACCGCTCGGTCGTGCGGCCCGCACTTGCATGATCATGCACGAACGTGTATGAATCCTCAAGTGAATGCGACGTCGCGCCAGGCCGCCCTGTGGGACGGCCGCTTCCAGGCCCCCGCTGCGGACGCCGCGCTCGCCCTGTCCGGATCGCTGGCGATCGACCTGCCGCTGGCCGAGCACGACGTGGCCGCCAGCCGCGCGCACGTCGCCGAGCTCGCCCGCCTCGGCCTCGTCGAGGTCGCCGATGCCGAGCGGCTGGATGGCGCGCTGCGCGAGGTCGCCGACCAGCTCGCCGACGGCAGCTTCGCGTGGCGGCCGGAGCACGAGGACATCCACATGAACGTGGAGGCGGCCGTCATCGACGCCGTCGGTCCCGAGCTCGGCGGCATGCTCCAGGCGGGGCGCAGCCGGAACGAGGAGATCGTGACCGACGAGCGCCGCTGGCTCGGCGTGGCCGGGGGCGACCTCATCGGCGCCATCCGCGCGCTCCAGTCGGCGCTCGTTGCGCGGGCCGATCGGGAAACGGGCACGATCCTGCCGGCCCACACGCACAGTCAGCCGGCGCAGCCGGTCGTGCTTGCACACCATCTCCTCGCGTACGTCGAGATGCTCGATCGCGACGCCGGGCGCCTTGCCGACGCCGCGCGACGGGCCGACCGCTCGCCGGCCGGCTCAGGGGCGGTCGCCGGCTCCGGGCTGCCTCTCGACCGCGATGCCGTCGCCGCCCGCCTGGGCTTCGGCGGCGTGACCGACAACTCGATCGATGCCGTGGCCGACCGCGACTACGCGGTCGAGGGCGTCGCCGCTCTCGCGATCCTGCTCGGCCACCTGTCGCGCCTGGCCGGCGAGCTCGTCCTGTGGTCGACCCCGTACGTCGGCTTCGTCCGCCTCGACGACGCGTTCTCGAGCGGCAGCTCGATGCTGCCCAACAAGCGCAACCCCGACAGCGCCGAGCTCGTCCGCGCCCGGGCGGCGCGGGTCGAGGGCGACCTGGT
>CAYVCE010000196.1:0-9699 GCA_964449915.1 uncultured Steroidobacteraceae bacterium
GGAGCTCGACGACTCCATCTGAGCCGTTCACGAGCGGATGAGCGTGGGGAGGCTCGTCCGCCCGGCCCGCCCGGCAGGCGGGCGGGACCGGCTGCCGAGCCCAACCGCGTTCGATCTCGGCTCTGAACGGTCAGACTCACCAGGTTGCGCGTCCGCCGACGTCGATGCGCGATGTCCGCCCGGCCACTCCGTTGGCTCGACCGCGCCGATGGATTGCATCGGTCGACCCTTCGCAGGCGCACCACGCGCCGATGAATCGTACAGACGCAACCCGAACAAGACTCCGGGTTGGGTTGCGCCGATCCATCGGTCGGCAGCGCGCGTGGGAGATGCCCACCGGTGCGGCTCAGGCTCACCGCGCGCCGATCGATCGTACTGACGCCACCGGACGGAGAATTGGGTTGGGTTACGCCGATCAATCGGCGGCAGCCGGAGGCAACCATCCCGCCTAGGCGGTCGCCAGTGCCCAGGCCGCCGTCCAGCACACGGCCGCGACGAGCATCCCGGCCCACAGCCGATCCGCCCGTCGCACGCCCTGCGCGACCGCCGCCAACCCGACGAGCCCGAGCAGGACCGATGCGGGGCTGAGCCGCGCGGCCACCCCGAGCGCGATCCCCGAGCCCACCCCCACGCCCACGGCCAGCGCCCAGGCCAGCACACCCGCCCGTCGCCGCCCGAGCAGCTGGGCAAGGTTGCGCGAGCGCGTCGCGGCGTCGCCGTCGAAGTCCTTGAGCGTGTTGGCGAGGTGGGCTGCCACGGCGAACGGACCGACCAGCAGCGGCGCGAGGGCGACGCGCTCGAGTGGCACGCCGACGCCCGACGCGATCCACAGCGGCAGGATGCCGAAGCTGATCAGGTAGGGGACGAATGAGGCTGCCGTCCGCGACAGCCACAGGTCGTAGGCGACGGCCGAGGCGACCGCTGCCAGACCCAGCGGCAGCGCCGGCCATCCGATCAGGGCCGACGCGGCGACCTGCACCGCGAGTCCTGCCGCCGCGAGCGCCAGCGCTGCCGACGGCGTGACGGCGCCCGAGGGGATCGGCTTGGACGGTTGCGCGACGGCATCCCGGTCCCGATCGGCCCAATCGTTCATCGCGCCGGTGGCGACCTGCGATCCGAGGATGCTCAGCGCGGTGAGGGCAACGGCGGCACTGATCGGCGCGCGGCCGGCCTGCTGGCTGAGGATCGCGCCGAGCACGGCCGACAGGCTGACGACGGCCGCCGCCGGCGCCGGGTGGATGAGTCGCACGAGCCCGAGCACGCGCGCATGCTACGCGGCAGTGCCTGCCGGGCGGATCGGGCATGATCGTCGCGTGACCACGCGTCGCCATCGGTCCGTCCTGCGCGCCGTCCTCCGCCTGCGCGTCGGCCTGCTCGCGGGCGTTCTGATCATCGGTGGTTGCGGGGCGCCGACCGAGGAGCCGACGCCGACCGCCGACCCCTCACCAACCGAGGAAGCCTCCGCGAGCGCGGCAGCCACCGCAGCGCCGTCGGCGGATCCGAGCGGGGGAAGCGAGACGAGCGTCTTCGAGCTCGAGCCCGGCGACTGCTTCAGCGTCGGGCGCGACGATCTGACCGCGGTCGTGGTCGTCGACTGCGAGGCGCCGCACGAATACGAGACCTTCGCCCTGCTCGACCACCCCGCGGGGGCGGACGAGCCCTACCCCGGCGACGCGCAGATGCTCGAGCACGCGGACAGCGCGTGCCAGCCGCCCTTCGAGTCGTTCGTCGGCCACGACTATCAGACCTCGATCTGGTTCATCACCTCGCTCACGCCGACCGACCAGACATGGGCCGATGGCGACCGCGAAATCGTGTGCACCCTCAACCAGCAGGACGACCACCGGGAACCGATCGCCGTCACCGGTTCGGCCGAGGGCGCCGGCGAGTAGGGACCGGTGTGGTGAGGCGGCGAGGCATCGTCCGCGGCCGGCTCACGTGACGGCCGTACCAGCCGCGATATGGCCGGTGGCCCCGGATCGTGCGTCGACGGCGCGAAATTTCGGTCGAGCCTGTCATGGCGGCGCCGACGTGCCGGGTGTGGCCGAAATATCGGTTCACGCTGGGCGCGAGCGCGCGGCGAAGCGGACTTCGTGCCGATCCTCGGCTGACATATCGGTCTGGCCCCGCCGGGCGCGAGGCCCGCGCCCGAATCGGTCGAGATTTCGTTCCAGGCCGGCCTCCAGGCCAAGCTCGAACCCGCAGGCCGCGCGGCGACGACGAGACCGAAGCTCGTGCGGTATGATCGTTTCCCGAGTAGACAAGGCGAAGCTACTCGCGCGCGGCTCATCGACGAGTCCACGACCCGCCCGCTCGAGCCACCTACGAGGTGCGAGGCACACCGATGTCGAAGTACATCTTCGTCACGGGCGGCGTCACCAGCTCACTGGGGAAGGGCATCACGGCCGCCAGCATCGGTCGCATCCTCAAGGCCCGAGGCGTCCCGGTCAGCATCCTGAAGCTCGACCCGTACATCAACATCGATCCCGGCACGATGTCGCCGTACCAGCACGGCGAGGTATTCGTCACCGATGACGGGGCCGAGACCGACCTGGACCTGGGCCACTACGAACGCTTCATCGACGAGAACCTGAGCCAGGCCAGCAACGTCACCACCGGGCGCATCTACCAGAGCGTCATCGGCAAGGAGCGCCGCGGCGACTACCTCGGCGGCACCGTGCAGGTCATCCCGCATATCACCAACGAGATCAAGGAGCGGATCGCCCGGGTCGCGCGCGAGGGCACCGGGTCCGTGGCGACCAGTGGTCTGGCGGCGCACGGCGTCGTGATCGTCGAGGTTGGCGGCACGGTCGGCGACATCGAGTCGCTGCCGTTCCTGGAGGCCATCCGCCAGATGCGCAAGGACGTCGGGCGTCGCAACGTGCTGTACGTCCACGTCACCTGGCTGCCGAGCATCGGCGCCACCGGCGAGCTCAAGACGAAGCCGACCCAGCACTCGGTTTCGACCCTGCGCGGCATCGGCATCCAGCCCGACATCATCATCCTGCGCAGCGACGAGCCGATCGACGACGAGATCCTCGACAAGGTGAGCCTGTTCACCGATGTCGACGTCCACGCCGTCATCCCGCTCAAGACCGCGCGCAGCATCTACGAGGTGCCGATCCAGCTGGAGCGCGCCGGCCTCGGCAAGCTCATCGCGCGCGAGCTCGAGCTTCCGGCCGGCGAGCCCGACCTGGCCGACTGGCAGGAGCTCGTGAGCCGCATCCGCGCGCCGCGCCCGGAGGTCGAGATCGCCATCGTCGGCAAGTACACCGAGCTGCCGGACGCGTACATCAGCGTCAGCGAGGCCCTCAAGCACGCGGGGCTGCATCACAACGTCGAGGTCAAGGTGCGCTGGATCCGCTCCGAGCACCTCGAGCGCATCGAGTCCGAGCAGGTGGCCGACGAGCTGGAGGGCGTCAACGGCGTCCTCGTGCCGGGCGGGTTCGGCTACCGCGGGGTGGAGGGCAAGGTGCGCGCCATCCGTTGGGCCCGCCAGCACAGGATCCCGTTCCTGGGCCTGTGCCTCGGCCTGCAGTGCGCGGTCATCGAGTTCGCGCGCGAGGCGCTCGGCACCGACGACGCGAACTCGTCGGAGTTCAACGTGTTCACCGAGCACCCGGTCATCGACCTCATGCCCGACCAGGCCGATGTCACCGACAAGGGCGGCACCATGCGCCTCGGCCTCTACCCGGCACGCCTGGAGGAGGGCTCGAAGGTGCGCGAGGCCTACGGCACCGAGATCGCCTACGAGCGTCACCGCCATCGGTTCGAGGTCAACAACGCCTACCGTGACCGGCTATCGGCGGCCGGCATGGCGTTCAGCGGCGTCTCGCCAGACGGGCGACTGGTCGAGTACATCGAGCTGCGCGATCATCCGTGGTTCGTGGCAACCCAGGCGCACCCCGAGCTGAAGAGCCGCCCGAACCGGCCGCATCCGCTGTTCCGCGACTTCGTCGGCGCTGCGGTGGCACGCACGATGCCCGCGCCCACGACGCCCGCGCGCACGCCGCGCGCCGCGACCAGGGCCACGGCCGCCAAGGGCAGCCCGTGACGACCGCTCGCCCGCGCTCCCGCTCGCGCGTGGTCAGTATCGACGCGCCGGAGCTGGATGCCGCGATCGCGGCGGCCGAGCGCGATGCGGTCGTCATCTGGCGCGGTGAGCCGATCCGGTTCGACGACCTGCCGGCGCGGATCGCCCGCACCGACGGGCGTGGCGAGCGGGACGGCATCTACGCCGGCTGGATCGAGGCGCTCGAGGCCATCAACCCGCACTACCGGGCGCGCCTTGCCCACTGGCGAGAGGCGGCGCGCTCGACCGGGGTCGACGACGCGTCCACGACGCTGGCCGGCGGCCGCGACGTCGAGGCGCTCTCGCTGGAGCTCGAGGGGCTGGCCATCGCGTCGGAGACGGTCTTCTACGCGGCGCTGCGCCGCTACCTGGCGCTGATCGACATCGAGCAGGGCGATGCGACCGTCGCCGACCTGTGGCACGTCACCCGCGGCGCGGCGTGGGCCCATTGGTTCGGACAGCGCGACCTGGATCGCGCGGCAGGCGAGACGGGTCGCCCGATCGCGGACCACCTGCACGGCGACGGCTGGCGCTCGGCCGAGGCCGGCCTCACCGGCGAGGGCCCCCATGCGTCGGTCCCCGCCGCCATGGCCGAGGTGTACGGCGCGCTCGTCGGCGATCCGGCCTGGCTGCGCGCGTCGCTGCGCATGGCGCCGGACGACATCGGCTCGTTTGCCGACTTCGTGGCGTTCGTGCGGTTGTGGCGCCTGCGCCGTTCGCTGGCGATGACGCAGTACGAGCTGCGGCTGTATCGGTCCGCCGACGAGGCCCTTCAGCGGGCTTACTTCAGCGGTATCGTCGGTCACGCGACCGGGGTTGGCGTGTCGGAGGCGGCCTACCTCCACGACGTCGGCACCCCGTTCTCATCGGTCGCCGACCTCGAGCGCACGATGCTGGCCGGCGCCATGGCCACTGCCGTCGAGCACCGCTTCGGCGCAATGTGGTGGACCGACGAGGGCGCCCGGGAGCTGTTGGCCGAGCTGGCAGCGGCGCCGAGCACGGAGGACGCGCTTGCGCAACTCGGGTATGATGCCCTCGACTGGAGACCCGTCGTGCGTCAGATCCGGACGCGGCTCATCGGCGAGATGAGCGGATACGGGGGCCCCAACATCACCACCCGTGCCGGGACCCGCAAGGTCTGAGTGCCGCGATCCCGAACACGAGACCACGACCCTCGGCCGTGATCGCGACCCTGAGGTCGACCTGTTCAACTGTCGCACCTGCCGACGATTCACCAGAACACCCATCGCGGATCGACCGGTGTCAGCAGGAACGGCGCTCCCCAAAGCTCATCGAGGTCAGGCCCTACATGATCCATAGCTGGCAGGCGAGGCGACCATGAACGACGACGCGCGACCGCAGCAGCAGCGTCGCCGATCTCGACGGCGCCAGGACTCGGCCCCTCGCCGACCCCCGCAGGGGCAGCAGCGTGGTGGCTACTCCCCGCGCCGCCGCAACGACTACGCGTCGGGCCAGTACTCGTCCATCTTCACCGGGCCCTTCCCGACCGATGCCGACGATCCGGGGATGAACCTCGCCGAGCTCCAGGCCAAGCCGATCGACGAGCTCCGCGAGCTTGCGGCCGATCACCAGATCACCGGGTACGAGGAGCTCGAGCATTCCGACCTCATTCTCAAGCTGCTCGACGTCGTCCCGCTCGCGCCGCCGAAGGACCAGGAGCGCAACGGCCAGTCCGGCGAGGCCGAGGGGATCCTCGAGATCGTCGACGAGGGCTTCGGCTTCCTGCGCGTCAACGGCGTCATGCCGTCGAACCAGGACATCTACGTCAGCAGCTCCCAGGTCCGCCGCTTCGGCCTGCGCACCGGTGACCGCGTCACCGGCCAGACGCGCCCGCCCAAGGACCAGGAGAAGTACTGGGGCATGCTCCGCGTCGACACCGTCAACGGCGTCGAGCCGGAGATCGCCAAGCGGCGCCCGTACTTCGACTCGCTGATCCCGGTCTTCCCCGACGAGATGTTCGACATCGAGACGGACCAAAAGAACCTCACCCAGCGCCTCATCAACCTCATCAGCCCGATCGGCAAGGGCCAGCGTGGCCTGATCCTGTCGCCGGCCAAGGCCGGAAAGACGACGGTGCTCAAGCACATCGCCGCCGGGATCACCGAGAACACGCCCGACGCGCTCCTCATGGTCGCCCTCATCGGCGAGCGGCCGGAGGAGGTCACCGACATGCAGCGCAGCGTCGACGGCGAGATCTACTCCTCGACCTTCGACGAGCCGACCGAGAACCACACCCGCGTGGCCGAGATGTGCCTCGAGATCGCGAAGCGCCAGGTCGAGACCGGCCGCGACGTCGTCATCCTGCTCGACTCGATCACGCGTCTCGCGCGCGCCTACAACCTGGCCCTGCCGGCCTCGGGCAAGACCCTCTCCGGCGGCGTGGACCCGGTGGCGCTCTACCCGCCCAAGCGGTTCTTCGGCGCCGCGCGCAACATCGAGCACGGCGGCTCGCTCACGATCATCGCCACCTGCCTGGTCGACACCGGAAGCCGCATGGACGACGTGATCTACGAGGAGTTCAAGGGCACCGGCAACATGGAGCTGGCCCTCGACCGCAAGCTGAGCGAGAAGCGCATCTTTCCGGCCATCGACGTCCTGCGCTCCGGCACCCGGCGCGAGGAGCTGCTGCTCGACGAGAACGAGCTGCGCATGGTGTGGACGATGCGTCGCATGCTCAGCGCGGTCGGCCCCAACGAGGGCATCGAGCTGCTCATGCAGCGCCTCGGCAAGACCAAGAACAACGCTGAGTTCCTCGTGTCGCTTTCGAAGAGCGTCGAGGCGTCCGAGCGCTCCTGAGCCCTGCACCGTTCACGCTCGGTTCTCTTCGCGTCGTCAGGTGGGTGACACTCGCTCCAGGGGTCCGGCGCCTCATGCCGCCTGCGCGTGTATCGGCCATCGCCTGGCCGACCATGCGGCCCGCGAGTGACGTGGCCGTGCATGGGCGCCATCGATGGCCGATGGACTCCGCGTGCGAATGGATCAGCCACATCGTGCCCGTTACACGCTCCCGCCGCATGAACGTCCGTCCTTCCGAGCCGGGCCGATGATTGACCGACGCGGCCCGGCAGCCTGGCGCCGCCCTCTCGCCGCAGCGGCAGTCGTGACGCTCCTCGCTGCCTGCGGAGCTGATGCCGCCAGCGTCAGCCCCAGCGCATCCCAGTCGGCGACTACGGAGAGCGCAACCCCGAGCGAGCGACCGAGGCGGTCCGTCGAGCCGGCGCCCGGCTCGGAGAGCGCGATCTACGCCCCAAACCCGGGCGCCATCGTGGTGGCCATCGATGCCGGCCACGGCGGCTGCCTCGACTGGGGCGTGCCCGACCCGTCCGAGCGCGGCCAGGCGTACGCGGAGGAGACGATGACGCTGGCAATCGCACAGCGCCTGCGTGACCTGCTGGTCGCCGACGGCATCGGCGTCGTCATGATCCGCGACGCCGACGAGGCGCTGGCCGGCGACGACTACGCCCCGCTCGACTGCCACGGGCCGCCGTGGCGCGACGTGAACGGTGACGGCTTCGCCGGGTTCGGCGATGACGCCCTGCCGGAGGGCACCCGCACGCGCGACGAGCTCCAGGCCCGCCTCGACGTCGCCAACCTCGCCGCGGCCGATGCGCTCGTCAGCATCCACGTCAACTCGCCGACCGAGGGTGGCCAGACCATCGCGATCGCGTTCAGCGAGACCTTCTACACCGATGAGACGCCGTGGGGCGTGACCGAGACGCCGCGCCTGGCCGAGGGCATCCAGGCCGGCGTCGTTGATCGGCTCGGCGCGATCGCGACCTATGAGCGCGGTGACCGCGGCATCAAGGCCCACAACTTCTACATGGTCGCCCCCACCCTCTTCGAGCCCACCGAGGAGCGGCCCGATCCGTTGCGACAGCCGACCCGCGGCGGCCTCATGCCGGTCGTGCTCTCGGAGGTCGGCTCGATCACGCTGCGTGCGGAGCATGACCTGCTGGTGGGCGCCGAAGGCCAGGCGGCCGTCGCCGAGGGCCTGTTCGATGGTCTGGCCGTCTTCTTCGGCGACCGCCTGCTGGCCGGCCGCATCGCCCTGGCCGATGCGGCCACCGCTGCCGGCCCCGAGCCCGTCGACGGCGACGGGCCGCCCTACTGGCCACCGGTGACGCCAGAGAATCCGGTCCAGCTGCGTCTCACGAACACGGGCACGGCCCCGTGGCGGGAGCATGCGGAGCTGGTCGCCGGATGGGGGATCACGGACCAGCCGTACCTTGCCCGGGCGCCCGAGGACCTCGCTTCGCTGGCGGCCGAGATCCCGGCGCTGGCACCGGGCGAATCGGTGCTCGTATCGGTCCAGCTGCCGCCGGCACCCGACGGAGGACGGGCGGTGGCATGGATCTCGCTCCGGGAAGGTTCCGCGACGCTTGCCGATCTCGGCTCGCCGCCCCTGCAGCTGGCCACCAGCCAACTGCCCTGAACCGGCCCGCATCACACCGGTCCACACGCCCCGGTGGTACCGGTTCGTGCCTGCGCGATTCTGTTTGACCGTGCTTCGCCTGTGTTGTTACCATGGCAGCGCGCGAGAGCGGCCGGTTGAGGGGGAGGCGACCTCGGAACGGACCATTCGGCGGCTCGGGCAGCAGCGTCGACCCTTGATCATCCGTAGGCGGAGCTGGAATTCCTATTGCCTGATTCGCGACGGCTTTACCGCCGCTTCACCGATAGCCCTCTGCCGACCCGGGTCGTTGCCCACCTCACCGTCGTCAGCCTCGTCGCCCTCGCTTCCGCCACAGGGTTCGCGCATGCCCAGGGCGGCGAAGGCCCCGTTCCCGATGCCCGCGCCGGTGCCGGCTTTCCCTCCATCGTCAGCGCCGTCCACGCGGCCGCCGCTCCGGCCCCCGCGGCCTCGGTCCAGGTCTATAGCCTGTCCGCCCTCCCGGTCGACTTCGCGCAGCCCCTCGATCGCGGCACGCCGGCGCAGATCCCGCCCCCACCGGCCGCCCCACTTCCCCCGCCGGTCGCCGTCGATCCTGCCGCCACACCCCTCGCGGGCCCCAACAGCATCGGACAGACCGCGACCGTCAGCGGGCCGACCGTTCGCGCTGTTCCCGCGCCGGCTGTCGGCCGCCTCGTGTGGCCCGTTCCGGGCGGTGTCATCAGCCAGTACTTCCACGCCGGGCACCTGGCGCTCGACATCGCCGCTCCGTACGGGTCAATGATCGTGGCCGCGCAGTCCGGCGTGGTGACCTCGTCGGGATGGCGCAACAACGGTGGCGGATACGTCATCAGCGTCGACCACGGCAACGGGATGCAGACCGTCTACAACCACCTCGGATCGCTGTGGGTCAGTTCCGGCGCCTACGTCGCCGCCGGGCAGGGAATCGGAGCCATCGGCTGCACTGGCATCTGCACCGGGCCGCACGTTCACTTCGAGGTGATCGTGAACGGCATCATCGACAACCCCCAGCGATACTTCTAGCCTCGCTCCCCGGCCGATCCGCTGCCTGCAGCACCCGTTGCTATGCTCCGAACCGTGTTTGCTGATCGCGCCCGCATCCTGGTGTCCGGCGGAGCAGGAGGTGACGGGGCCTCGAGCTTCCGTCGCGAGGCGCACGTGCCGCGCGGCGGCCCCGATGGCGGCGACGGCGGCA
>CAYVCE010000197.1:0-10293 GCA_964449915.1 uncultured Steroidobacteraceae bacterium
GTTGAGCCCGGTGCCGTTCACGACGATCGTCCCCAGGTCGGCGCGATCCTCATACCCCGCCTCGTCGAGCAGCTCTCGAGCGCGGTCGGGGTCCGCGACGAGCTCGGGGACGAACCCCTCGGGCCAGATCGCGGGCGGCACCAGGCTCGCGGCGGCCTGCGCCGAGGTGCCGTCGGCCAGCGTGACGAGCTCCTCGCGGCTCAGCGCGAGCGCGAACGCGAGCCGAACGCGCGCGTCGTCAAAGGGTGCCCGCGTGGTGTCGAACCCGAAGTAGCTGATGACGAGCGGCTCGGCCGCGTTCAGGCGAGTGCCGAGCTCTTCATCGAATGCCATCCAGGTGGCGTCGCCCGCCGCAACCTGCGTGAGGTCGATCAGGCCGTCGCTGAATGCGGTGACGGGGTCGGTCGCGTCGATGCCCGCCACCCAGCGGATCTCGTCGATCGGCGGGGGCCCGGCGACGTAGTGCGGGTTGGCCGTGAGCACGAGGTCGCCGCCGTCCACGTCCGAGGCGATGTACGGTCCGCTGCCGGCGAAGTCGGTGACGGTCTGCCACCTCGGAGTCGCGTTCGCGTTACGAGGCACGACGAAGGCGGCGGGCGTCGCCACGATGTCGAGGAAGTACGAGGCGGGGTGGCGCAGCGTCACGACGAGCGTTCGCTCGTCGGGAGCCTCGATGCCGACCCCGTTCTCGTCGATCTCGCCGGCCAGGCGTTCGGCCGCACCGGCGACCACGCTGAGGACGTCGGGCGCCGTCGCGCCGACGGCGGGGTCCAGCAGCCGCAGCCAGGAGCGACGGACGTCATCGGCGACCAGCGGAGCGCCATCGCTGAACTCGAGATCCTCACGGATCGCGAACCGATACGTCAGCCCGTCGTCGCTGATCTCCCAGCCCGACGCGAGCGACGGGTATGGCTCGCCGGTCTCGTCGAGGCGGGTGAGGCCGGCATACAGCTGCAGCAGGAGCTGCACGTCGCCGGCATCGGCAATGAACGCGGGGTCGAGCGACCCCGGGGGGCCGGCCAGGAACCGAAGCGGCGGGCCGGCGGCCAGGATTGGGCCCCCCGATGCGCCGAGCGACAGGGCAATGACCCCCGCCGCGACGACCGCGGCGGCCCGTCTCAGGTGTCGCATGCGGGCTCCTCGGCGAGGGCGGCATCGGTGAGGGCTCGGAGCACGGCGGCTAGTATACGGTCGCCGTGCAGCCTGCCCATGAACACCGCTTTCGCCCGCAGCCGGCAGGGTCGCTGACCCTGCGCCAGTTCGTCGAGTCACTTCGCCGTTGGACGCCGGAGATGCGCCAGATGGTGCAGATCGCCCTCACGCGCACGGACGAAGAGCGGCGGCAGTATCTCCGGCAGTTCCATGCCGGTCACCATGACCGCTCGCCCGGATCGCTCGACGGGTTCCTGCGTTGGGCATACTCCGACCCCCGCCTGGAGGACGTCCCGCTCCTGCTTGCCGAGCTGGAACGAACCGAGGCGGACTACGCGGGCGCCCTGGAGCACGAGGCCGGCGTCCTGGTCCGTCAGCGCGCACACGGCAAGACGCCGGCGCAGCGCGTCGCCGACTACCTGGCGCTGCTCGGCATGGAGAACAGCGAGCGCGTCCGGGCGGCCGTCGGCGGCCTGCTGCCGCCCGGCACGCCCGACGCGGCCGTCGCGGCAACCATCCGCCACATGCGTCGCCGATGGCTGGAGCTCTACGGCGACGACCCGTTCTTCGGCGAGGACTGAGCTCGTTCGTACCGGTCAGTCGGCGGTGCGAAGCACCCGACGCAGCCGCAGCAGCGAGACGAGGTACAGCACGAGCCCGATCCCGAGCAGCACTCCGAGCATCCAGGTGTCGACCACCGCCCCGCGCAGCATGAGCTGCTGGAGCGTCGCGATGCCGTGCGTGACGGGCAGGCCGTAGGCGATGACCTGCATCCACTCGGCGAAATCGGTCACCGGCAGGACGAAGCCGGAGAAGAAGACGCTCGCCAGCAGGACGAGCATCGAGAGCTGGACGGCCTGGCGCTCCGAATCGGCGACGAGCGAGATCAGGAGGCCGAAGCCGAGCGACGCAAACGTCAGCAGCAGGACGATGACCGCGAACGGGCCGATGCTGCCGAGCAGCGGAACGCCGAGCACGCCGACCAGCAGGACCCCGACGACGGCGCTCACCGCGAGGCTGAGCATCGCGTAGGCGACGTACTTGCCGACCAGCAGCTCCATCGAGGTCACCGGCGCGACGCGGAACAGGTCCATCTGGCCGCTCAGCCGCTCGCGGACCATCGAGAGCGCCGTCAACGTGACGGCCAGGTGCTGGATCACGAGGGCGAACACGGCCGGCCCGAAGAAGCTGAGCACGTTGGGCTCGGTAGGGGCGACGTTCTCGGTATCCGCGGTCGTCGGCCGGGCGACCACCTCGGGCGGTATGTCGCTGACCGCTGGCCCCAGCTCGCCCTCGGCGAAGCTGATGCCGGAGGTCGCCGCCCGCTCGATGATCTCGGCGTTGAGACTGCTGACCAGGATCGAGGTGGCGAGCTCGGCGAGCTGGTCGTAGACCGGGTCCACCTGGTTCCAGGCGACCCGGATGGTGGTCTGGCGCCCCGCGCGCAGCTCCGTCGCGGCGTCGCCGGGGGCCACCACCAGGAGGTCGATCTCGCCGTCGCGCAGCCGCTTCTCGGCGGCGGCCGCGTCGTTGCCCACCCGTTGCACGTCGAGCCGGCCGGGCGCCAGCTCGGCGTAGTCCTCCGGCGTGCGGGTGAAGCCGCTGTCGGCGGGGACGACGATCTCGGTCGCGAACGGCGCGCGATACCCGGTGTAGCCCAGCCCGAACAGAACATGACCAGGAACGGGCCGAGGATGAGGCTGAGCAGCACACCGGGCCGCCTGACGACCTCGCGCAGCTCCTTGCCGGTGAAGGAGGCCATCCGCACGATGCTGTGGTTCAGGCCCTGGGGCAGGTCACCCATGGTCGCCGTCCTCGGCGCGCCCATTCGTGCCGCGCTGCCGCTGCTGCTCCACGAGGCCGGTGAAGACCTCGTCGAACGTGGGCTGGTGCTCCTCCAGGCCGGTGACGCCGACCCCGGCGCGGCGAAGGGTGTCGATGATGCGCGGACCGATGGTGCCCGCGTCGGCGGTGGTGACCATCAGGTGCCGTGGCGCCGTCTGGCGCACCGCCACCACGCCCGGCACGCCGGCGAGCAGCTCGGGGTCGATCGCACGGTCCGCGTTGACCTCGATGACCTCGCCGCCGAACACCGCCTTGCGCAGCCCCTCGGGCGTGTCGAGCGCCACGAGACGGCCGTCGACGATCATCGCCACCCGGTCGCAGTACTCGGCTTCCGCGACGTACTGGGTCGTGACCAGCAGCGTGCGGCCGTCGTCGCGCAGGAGTCGCAGCTCATCCCAGATGGCCTGGCGCAGAACCGGGTCAATCCCGGCGGTCGGCTCGTCGACGAACAGCACGTCGGGCTCGTGGACGAGCGCGCAGGCGAGCTCGAGCCGACGCTGCATGCCGCCCGAAAGGTCGCGCGCCAGCCGGTGTCGGGCCTCGGTCAGCTCCACGACCTCCAGCGCGCGACGAATCCCCGAGCGGCGCCGGAACGGGCCGATGCCGTACAGCGCGGCCACGAAGCCGACGTTCTCCTGGGCCGACAGGTCCTCGTACAGGCTGAACAGCTGCGGCATGTAGGCGATCCGGCCGCGCGTGCGGCGGCTGAATCGGCGCGGGTCCTCGCCCAGCACCCGGATCTCGCCCTCGGTGCGAGCGAGCGTGCCGGTCAGCATGCGCACCGTGGTCGTCTTCCCCGAGCCGCTCGGCCCCACGACGCCGAGGATCGTGCCGGCCGGCACCTCGAAGCTGAGGTCGTCGACGACGACGCGCCCGCCGAAGGCGCGCGAGACACCGCGGGCGGAGATGATCGGTTCGGGGGCGACGGTCACGGCGCGGCCAGAATGCAAGGCGCGTGCCGCCTGGCGAACAAGCGCTTGCTCATCGAAGGTTGGCCCCGGCAGCACGGTCAGCGACCCGGACGCTGACTCGGAGGGCTGAGGCCGAAATATCGGCGCCGAGTGGCATGGTGCGGGGCCTGCGCTGGATGAGACCGATATATCGGCTCAGGTTCCGCAGGGCCGCGCCGATTGGGCAGTCTCACGCCAGGCCCCAACCGATATTTCGGTCCAGGGCCGCGCGGCAAGGCCCCGTTGCGGGAATCGACCGAATTATCGGGCTAGAAGTGGTCCTCGTGGTCGGCGAACTCGTCGCCGTCGGCCTCGGCTCGACGGTGTGGAGCGGCACCCCCGCCGTGCGACTCCCCCGGCGAACCGATGTCGCCCTGGTCGGACGGCGTGGCGCGGCCGTGCGCCGTCGTCACGTCTGCCTGGTGCCCCGGGTCGCTGATCTCGCGCCATTCGGCGGGCACGAAGGGCTCGTCGGCGTCGTCGGGAGTGAGGTCGCCGGTGGCGCCGGTCATCCCGCCGCCGCCGGACTCGTTGGGCCTGCTCACCGCTGGCCGGGAGCCTCCACCTCGCCGCGCCACGCACCGCTCGCGGTGCGGCGGCCCTCGAGGTACTCCTTGAAGCGCTCGAGGTCGCCCTTCACGCGCCGGTCCAGGAACCCCAGGGCGGTGCCCACGTTCTCGACCAGCCCTTCGGGATCGACGTCCATCTGGAGCGTCACTCGCGAGGTCTCATCGTCGATGCGATGGAAGGTCGCGACCCCGGCGTTCTCCGCACCGGAGGTGGCCCTCCACGCCACCCGCTGGTCGGGATGCTGTTCGGTGATCTCGGCATCCCACTCCTTCTCGACGCCGCCGACCTCGGCGACCCACCGAAGGTGCGTGTCATCGGTCTGGGTCACCGACGTGACGCCCTCCATGAAGCGCGGGAACTCCTCGAACTGGGTCCACTGGTTATAGGCGGTGCTCGCCGGCACCTTGACGTCAATGCTCTCGACCACGGAAGCCATGGCGCTCAAACTCCTTCACGCTCTGTGAGGTGGGTCCTGGTTGTCGCCGCCTCGCTTCTGCAAGGGCCGCGCCAGCGGTCGGCGGCACGCGCGACGAGCGCCGGTCCCCCGACCCTCAGGCGTCGACCAGCGCGTCGTGGATGACCTGCGCGTTGTGAAGCAGCATGCCGTCGAGCGTGTCGGCGCCCGAGCCCGGCGGGCCGAGCGAATCGGTGTAGAGCGGCTCCACCACGAGCTCCGCGTCGGTCTCCTCGGCCACGGCCCGCGCCAGTCGCGGGTCGACCGCCGACTCGGTGAAGATGGCGCGCACGTCGGCCTGCCTGATGGCGGCCACGAGCTCCTCGATGTCCCGGGCGCTCGGCTCAGCCGTCACGTCCAGGCTCGGAAAGAGCGACCCGCCGAACGTGAGCCCGTACTCGTCGAGGAGATAGCCGAGCGCGTCGTGGTCGGTGACGATCGTGCGCCGCTCCTCGGGGATCTCGTCGAGCAGGCGGCGGATCTCGGCGTCGACAGCCTCGAGACGCGCAATGAGCTCCGCGGCGCGCGCCCCGACCGACGCCGCCGCCCCCGGAGTGGCGGCCACGAGCGCGTCGCGAGCGTTCTCGACCATGACGATCGCGTTCGGCGGCGAGAGCCAGTAGTGCGGGTCGACCACCTCGCCGGACGGCGCGCGCAGCTCGACGCCCTCGCTCAGATCGCGGACCCGCTCGGCTCCGCCGATCGTCTGGAGCGCCTCGTCGAGCCACATCTCCAGGCCGGCGCCGCTCTTCAGGATCAGGTCGGCCTCCTCGACGGCGGCACCGGCTGCGGGCGTCATCGCGAAGTCGTGCGCCTCGACGCCCGGGGCCAGCAGGGTGGTCAGGGCGACGTCGTCCGCCCCGATCTCATCGACGATCGATCCGACCTGGGACGTGGTGGCCACGACCGCGATGCCGTCGGATCTGCCCGATCCCGCCGGCGTCGCCGAGCAGCCGACGACAAACAGCAGCGCGGACATCGCGGCGACGGGGCTCCATCGGCTCATATGAGATACAGTATCATCTAGAGGTCCGCGACGTCAACGCTTGGCGCCGTATACTCTGCGAGCCCGATTGCCCACTCGCCCCGTTCGAGGCGCCCACGGAGGTCCAGATGCATCGGTTTGCGCTCGTGGCCGTCCTGCTCGCCTGTGCGGGCCTGCTGGCGGCGTGCATCGGCTCGTCAGCGGCGTGTGAGGCGTTGCCCGAAGAGATCGAGCTGACCCTGTCGGCCGAGACGCTCACCCCGTCGGATCCCGCCGTCTGTCGTGGTGACGCGGTCACGCTCACGGTCACCCCCGAGGTCGACGGCATCCTCCACATCCACGGCTACGACGAGGACGTGCCCGCGACCAGCGTGACGGCGGGCGAGGTGATCGAGCTCTCGTTCACGGCCACCCGATCGGGGCAGTTCCCGATCGAGCTCCACACGGATGAGAACACGCAGGGCATGGGCGTCGGTCTGTTCACCGTCAATGAGCCGTAGGGCCGCCGCCGCTGGCGGCGCGGCGCTGCTGGCCGTTGCCCTGGCGCCCGGTCCGGTGGCCGCCCACGCGATCGGGGGTACCTTCCAGCTGCCCGTTCCGCTGTGGCTCTACCTGGCCGGCGCGGCAATCGCCGTGGCCGCATCGTTCGCGGTCACCGTGCTCGCCGCGCGGACATCGACCGGGCCGATCGCCTACCCGACGCGCGCCGTCCCCTCCGGCGTGGCGACCTCCGCGCGCATCGGCCTTCGCACCCTGGGACTGGCATGGTGGTACGGCGCGATCGCGGTCGGGATCCTGGTCGGCGACATCTCCCCGCTGCCGGCGGTGCTGCTCTGGATCGGCATCTGGGTCGGCCTGCCGATCGTGGCGGTGGCTGCCGGCAACCCGTGGCCGTCGCTCAGCCCGTTCCGGACGACGTTCGCCGCGCTCGAATGGCTCGCGAAGCGCGCCGGCCTCGAGCGACTCGACCTGGGCGCCCCGTATCCACGGATGCTTGCCCGATGGCCCGCCGTCGTTCTGCTGGCCGCCGGGATCTGGGCTGAGCTCATCCTGCCCGGTGGGGAGGTCGCCGGCACCGTCGCGGCGCTGATGGTCGGCTACACGCTGCTGACGTTGGCCGGCATGGTCACCTTCGGGCCGGTCGCCTGGCTGCGCAACGCCGAGCTGTTCGAGGTCGAGCTCGGCTGGTTCGGCCGGATCGGCCCGCTGGTCCGGCGGTCGCGCGGCGCCGAGCTGTGCGCGGACTGCGACGAGCGCTGCGACCCCGCCCGCTGCCTCGACTGTCCCGAGTGCGCGGTCGCCGCCGACGACGACGACCGTCGCGCCGAGCTGCGGCCGTGGTTCGTGGGCCTGACCGACGTGGCGCGCCCGGGATGGTCCGACGTCGCCTTCATCGTCACGGCCCTGGCCGGCGTCACCTACGACGGCCTTCGCGAGACCGTCGCCGGGACGATGCTGTTCAACGCGTTCTATCCGTCGGTCTCGGCCGTCCTCGGTCCCGCCAGCTCGGCGACGTTCCTGGTCGTCGAGAAGCTCCAGTTCGCCGCCGTGCTGGTGACATTCGCGGTCGCGTTCGTGGCTGCCGCGGCCATCACCCGCGCCCTCGGCGGGAGCACCACCGTGCCGCTCGGCTCGCTTGCCGGCCGGTACGCGGCGACGCTGCTGCCGATCGCCGGGGGCTACCTCATCGCCCATTACCTGACGCTCGTCATCCAGGGCGTCATCTGGCTGCCGTCGCTGGTGGCAGACCCGCTTCTCGGCGTGGCCCCGCAGGTCGACGGGATCCCGGTTGCGGCGGTCTGGTACGTGAGCGTGGCCGCCATCGTGGGCGGGCACATCGCCGGGATCGTGCTGGCGCACCGGCACGCCCTCGCCGATGCGCCGCGTCGCGCGACCATCGCCGGCCTGCCGATGGTGGCGCTGATGGTCGCCTACACCGTCCTGTCGCTGTGGATCATCGCCGCGCCGATCGTCGTCGACCCCGGTACCGTCGCTGCGGTGGCGCGTTGAGCCGGCGATGACCGAGGTCAGCATGGCCCTTGCCTTCGCCGCGGGGCTCCTCTCGTTCGTGTCACCCTGCGTCCTGGCGCTGCTGCCGGTCTACCTCGCCTTCCTGGGCGACGCCGCTGCAGCCGACGGCCCTGCCGGATCCGGCGGCGCGGTCGCCGTCACGCGCACGGCAATCGTCCCGCAGGCGCTGCTCTTCATCACCGGCTTCACCACCGTCTTCGTGGTGCTCGGCACCTCGATCGGCGTGCTCGGCGGCCCGCTGTTCCGGATCCCCGAGATCCGAATGGCGGCCGGCGTGGCGGTCATCGCGGTCGGCATCCTGACCACCGGCCTGTTCGGGTCCGTCCTGGACCGGCTGAGCATCGGACTCGACCCGGGCAACCTGCCCGCCGCGCGGTCGGCGCGCTCGCTCGCGCTCGGCGCGTTCGTGGCCGTCGGCTGGACGCCGTGCATCGGTCCGGTGCTCGGCGCGATCTTCACGATGGGCGCCTCGGTCGGATCGGCGCCGGTCGTCTTCCTGCTGCTGCTGGCCTACTCCGCCGGGCTGGCGCTGCCCTTCCTGGCCGTCGCGCTGGCGCTCCCCCGCTTCCGGCCGCTGCTCGACGCGCTGCGCCGGCACCATCGGCCGGTTCGCGTGGTGGCCGGGCTGTTCATCGTCGCCATCGGGGTCATGATCTTCCTCAACACCTTCGCGCGTCTTGCCACGCTGTTCACCTTCGCGCTCTGACCGCCGCTGGCACGCACCCTGCGGCGCTTGCCTGCACGCACACCTGGAGGAACCGATGCATCTCGATGGACTCAAGGTCGCCGTCCTGGTGACCGACGGCTACGAGCCGAGCGAGCTGACCGAGCCGGTCGCCGCGCTCCTCGACGCCGGCGCCGATGTGACCGTCGTCTCGGATCACCCCGGCACCATCCACGGCAAGGCCGACACGGACGCCGCCGGCGTGGACGCCACGCTCGACACGGCGCGACCTGATGACTTCGACGCGCTGCTGTTGCCCGGCGGCACCAAGAACCCCGACACCATGCGCCAGGACCCGCGCGGCGTGGCCTTCGTGCGCCACTTCGCCGATGCCAGCAAGCCGATCGCCGCCATCTGCCACGCGCCCTGGATGCTCGTCGAGGCCGACGTCGTCCGCGGCCGCCGCGTGACCTCGTACCCGTCGCTCAGGACCGACCTGCGCAACGCCGGCGCCGAGTGGGTCGACGAGGAGGTTGTCGTCGACCGCGGGCTCGTGACCAGCCGAACGCCGAAGGACCTCCCCGCCTTCAACGCCAGGATGCTCGAGGAGTTCGCGGAGAGCATCCACCCGCGACGCGAGTCGACGGAGCCCGCCAGCGCGCGCACCTGACCCAGCTCGCTCAACCGCTGGTTCGGGGTGGTTGGATTCCGCCATCTGCGGCCCTCGCACTGCATGACGCAGCGTGTTCGGGCACAACTTGGCCGTCTGCAGCGTGAGCGCGGCACTAAGGCAGAGAACCGCCATCGTGGCGACCGTAGTGCGGCCCTGACATGAATCTGGCGGGACCGCGACCGCGAGCGCCTCTAAGACCGCGGTGTCGACGAGATGACCGCCAGTGGTGCTGCGCTCCTAGTCCGGTGGCGCCTGCGCCGCTTCTGGCTCATCTGGGGGAGACAGCACTCTGATCCACTCGATGTCATCGCGGCGGAGCAGCAGCCCCTCAACCCCGGTGATTTCGACCCAGTCATCGTTCCTCAGTACCGCTGGCCGGCCGAGGTAGAGGTCGAGATCTTCGGTCTCCGCCGGGTTCGCGACCTGCAGGTTGTAGCCGCTGTACACGCCGTCCTTCGTCTTGACCTCGAGCCAGCGACGACCTCGGGTCAGGGCTCGCTGCCAGGCAAGCAGCTCCGTTCGTGAGCTCAGGACCGGCCATCTGGCGGCGGCGAGTCGCCACACCACGACGGCGATCGCTCCGGCGATCACGGCGATGATCACCCCGATGACCAGTTCCCACTCCGCGTTGTGTGCTGCGAGTGCCTCCGATGCGCAGCTCTCCAGGGCTAGCTCGAATGCTCCGACGTCGCTCGCGCTCGATGCCGCGTCGACTCCGCACTCGGCGATGCCAGCCGCCAGGTTCGTGGTGCTCTGACCGAACATGCCCGCAATCCATGTGGCGAGGTACGCGATCGGGACGGTCGCGAGAAGGCTCCAGATCAACCACAACCAGTCCGGTCGCTTGATCTGCACCCCGAACCAGTAGAAGACGGAGAGGGCGACGAAGCCCGGGACCAGGTAGGCCAGGGTGGACGCGGCATCCTCGGCCGATATGATCACGACGTCGGCTCCGGCTGCGCCGGCTGC
>CAYVCE010000198.1:0-5865 GCA_964449915.1 uncultured Steroidobacteraceae bacterium
CAGCGGGCCGGCGTGTCGACGAAGGGCTGAACCAGAGTCAAGGAGCAGAGCACGCGGATCGTGAAGATCGTCGTCTGTATCAAGCAGGTCCCGGCCACCGGCGCCGACAAGCGCTACACCGATGACCTGCGCCTCGACCGCTCCGGCGTCGAGGCCATCATCACTCCGCTCGACGAGTACGCCATCGAGCAGGCCCTGCGCCTGGTCGACGACGGTGCCGTCGAATCGGTCACCTACCTGTCGATGGGTCCCGACCAGGCCGCCGAGGCGCTGCGCCGCGCGCTGGCCATGGGCGGCGACGAGGCCGTCCTCGTCACCGATGCGGCCCTCGCCGGCGCCGACGAGTGGGCGACCGCCCGCGTCCTGGCCGCGGCGCTCGACAAGCTGGCGCCCGACGTGGCGCTCATGGGCATGGCGTCCGACGACGCGCGCGGCTCGCTCGTGCCCGGCGCGGTGGCCGCCATGCGCGGCATGCCGCTCCTCTCCTACGGCGCCGAGCTCAGCCTGGCCGATGGCGAGGCCCGCATCCGCCGCCTGTCGGCCACCGGCTTCGACTGGATCGCGGCGCCGCTGCCGGTGGTGGCCAGCGTCACCGACCAGGTGGGGGAGCCGCGCTATGCCAGCCTGAAGGGCATCATGGCCGCCAAGCGCAAGCCGCTCGAGACGTGGTCGCTCGCCGACCTCGGCGTCTCCGCGACCGACATCGCCGGCGGCGCCCTCACCCAGGTCACCGACGCGCGGCCGCCGGAGGACAAGCCGCCGACCGAGCGGATCGAGAACCTGCCCCCCGCCGAGGCGGCGACGAAGATCGCCGACTGGCTCAGTGCACGAAAGCTGATCTGACTGATGAGCAACGACATCCTCTTCCTCGCCGAGTTCGCCGGCGGCGCGCCGGCCCGCTCGGCGCTCGAGCTCGCCACCGGGGCCGCCGAGCTGGCGACGCAATCCGGCGGCGCGGCGGTCGGCCTCGCCTACGGTCCCGGGGCCGCCGACGGCGCGGCGTCGCTCGGCGCCCACGGCGCCGCCCGGGTCGTCGTCCTCGGCGACGAGGACCGGCCGGCGGTCACCTACGCCGCAGGGGCCGTGGGCGCCGCCCGCCAGGCCGAAGCGCTCGCGCTGCTGGCGCCGGCCACCCCGAACGGGCGCGACCTTGCGGCCGCCGTGGTCGGCACGCTGCACGTGCCGGCCTTCGGTCCGGTTCGCGCGGCACGCGTCGCTGACGGCGTCCTCGAGACCGAGCAGGCGACCCTCCAGGGCAGCGTCATCACCACCTCACGTCCCGCCGAGGGCGCCCCGACACCGGCCGTTGTCCTCGTGCTGGCCAACACGTTCACGCCCGCCGAGGGCGTCAGCGGCACGGCCGAGGTGAGCGAGGCGCCCACGGCCGAGGCGTCCCCCTTCGCGATGGCGACCGTCGCCGAGCGCCACGAGGCCGATGCCAAGGTCGTCAACCTCGAGGAAGCCACCGTCATCGTGGCCGGCGGCCGCGGGGTCGGCAGCGAGGAGGGCTTCGGCCCCCTGCGCGAGCTGGCGGCGGCGCTGGGCGGGGCGGTCGGCGCCTCGCGCGCCGCGGCCGACGCCGGCTGGATCCCGTACCAGCTCCAGATCGGTCAAACGGGCAAGGTGGTCAAGCCATCGCTCTATATCGGCGCCGGCATCAGCGGTGCGATCCAGCATCGCGTCGGCATGCAGACGGCCGAGCACGTGATCGCCATCAACCGCGATCCGGATGCCCCCATCGGCGAGTTCGCCGACCTGTTCGTCGTGGGTGACCTGTTCCAGATCGTACCGGCCCTGACGGACGAGATTCGTCGGCGCACGGGCGCGTAGCGGGGTAGGGTTACCAACGATGCGGTCACTCTTCGGCGGACGGCGACGGCGCGTCTTCGGGCCCGGCAAGGAGCTGGGCCTGTATCGCAACGACCTCTTCGAGCGCACCGAGCGGATCGACACCCGGTTGGGCGAGGTGGCCACCTCGATCGAGGCCCTGCGCCGTCGCGCGCTCGACCCCGAGGACGCCGTCGCCAACCTGACCGTCCACGAAGACGCGCTCGAGGCGGAGTCCGAGGGCATCCAGGCCATGATGGCGCCAGAGGAGCTCCACGGTCTGCACATGGAGTACGAGGCCAACCTCGAGCGCACGCTGCGCGGCATCCTGGTCGTGGAGCGTGGCTGCGCGATCACCCGACTGCCGCATCGGCCACCCGAGGACGAGGAGCCGTACACGTACTACAAGCGCGGCCACAACAACGTGACGCACGCGCGCATGCGCATGGCGGAGATCGTCCAGGTGCTCCTCAACTGGGAGCCCGGCAAGCCGGCCGAGGCGACCGTCGCCGCCCGCCTGGAGCGCGCGCGGAAGTCCTGAGCAGCGCGCGCTCAGCGCGTGCGGGTCACCTTGCCGAGCCCGACCGGAGCATCGGGGCTGATTCCGCGCGCCTGTGCCGTGGCCTCGACCAGCAGCTGCCCGGGGACGACGAACATGAGCGGGGTGAGCGCCTCCGGCAGCACCGACGGCAGCGATAGCGCCCCCGGCCGGCCGAGCGCGGCCTGCGGCCCGCCGATGACGGTGACCCGGCCGCCAAAGGGCGCGATGCCGGCCAACGTGTCGTCGACCTGGGCGCCCATCGGCCCATCCGGCCGGATCGCGAGGATCGGGACGTCGCGCCGCGCCAGCACCCGCGGCCCGTGGGCGAAATCGGCGGTCGAGTAAGCCTCGGCGAAGAGACCGACCGTCTCCTTGAGCTTCAGTGCCAGCTCGAGCGCGGTCGCCAGGTTGTAGCCGCGCGAGACGACGAGCGCGCGATCGGCGCCGGCGAGGTCCGCCACCGCGGAGCGGCCCGGCCCGTCGAGCCAGCGTTGCGTGTGCAGCAGCGTGCTTCGCAGCGCCTGTGGCAGGGTGGCCAGGCCGTCGGCCAGGTCGCTCGATGGCCGGATGGCTGCCACCAGGGCGGCGACCACCGCCAGCTCGGCGACGTAGGTCTTGGTGGCCGGGACCGCCAGCTCGCGACCCGCGTGACAGTCCAGGTGCCAGGTCGCCGTGGCCGCTAGCGGGGAGCGCGCGTCGTTGGTGATCGCCACCGTCAGGGCGCCGGCAGCACGCGCGGCGCGGATGACGGCCACGATGTCGGGACTCTGTCCCGACTGGCTGATGGCGAGGACCAGGCCGCCACGCCACGCCACGTGCGCCTCGTAGATGGTGGTGACCGATGGCTTGACAAGGCCGGTCGGGAGCCCGAGGTGCGTCTCGAGCACGTACTGCGCGTAGGTCGCGGCGTGATCCGAGGTGCCACGGCCGGCGATCATGACCCACCGCGGCCGTGCCCGGCGGATGGCGTCCGCGACCGGGCCGAGCTCCTCGTGCGCGGCGGCCACGACGCGCCCGACGGCGGCCGGGATCTGCCCGATCTCGCGGCGCATGCGTGAGCGCGCGCGCGCCGCGGCGCTCACGGGACGGCCGCGAAGCGCGGCAGGTAGGGCCGGTTGGCGTCCAGCAGCGCGCCGAGCAGCGGTCGCACGTCGCCGATCTTCGGCCCCACCAGGGGGTGGGCCTCGAGGGCAAGGCGCACGTCGTCGGGGTCGCCGGACAGCGCCGCCCGGATGGCGAGCCGCTCGAAGGCCTTCACCGCGCGCACCAGCGCGAGCATGGCCGGGTCCATCGGTCCCTGGGCCAGCGGGTGGGCTCCCTCGCGGTCGATGCGCGCCGGGACCTCGACCACGTCGTCGTCGCCGAGCTCGGGAAGTGCGCCGGCGTTGCGCACGTCGACGACCTGCACGTCGCCGGCACCGTCGTTGAGCGACGCCAGCAGCTGGGCGGCCGCCTCGCTGTAAAACGCGCCGCCCCGGTCGTTCAGGAGCTCCGGCTTCGTGTCGAGGGCCGGATCGGCGTACATGTCGAGCAGCCGCCGCTCAAGCTCCATGACCTCCTCCGCCCGATGGTGACCGCCTCGCTGCTCGGCCAGCACCTCGTCGAAGGCGTAGTAGTAGCGCAGGTAGTACGACGGGACGACCGCGAGACGCCGAACCAGGTCCGGCGGCAGGCTCAGATCATCGGCGATCCTTGGGCCGTGGGCGGCGAGCAGCTCGGGAAGCCTGTCGACGCCATCGGTCCTGGCACCGGTGATCCAGCTCAGGTGATTGAGCCCGACGTGCTCCAGCGCGAGCGCGTCCGGATCGACGTCGATGAACGAGGCCAGGCGCCGCTGGAGCGAGATCGCAACGTTGCACAGGCCGATGGCCCGATGGCCGGCATCGACCAGCGCCTGGGTCACGATGCCGACCGGGTTGGTGAAGTCGATGATCCAGGCCCCGGGGAGGGCGCGCCGCTCGGCCAGCTCGGCCAGCTCGAGGACGACGGGGACGGTACGCAGGGCCTTCGCCAGGCCGCCGGCGCCGGTCGTCTCCTGGCCGATGGTGCCGTAGCGAAGGGGGAGCGTCTCATCGAGCAGCCGGGCCGCCTGGCCGCCGATGCGGAGCTGGATCAGCACGAACGCGGCCCCGTCCATCGCCTCGCCGGCGTCTTCGGTCAGGGTCAGGCGGCCGTTCCACTCCATGCGTCGCAACATCCGCCCCGCAAGGCCACCGACGATATCGCGGCGCTCGGCGTCGATGTCGTGCAGCACGAGCTCGTCGATCGGCAGCCGCTCGCGCCGATTGGCCAGGCCCTCGACCAGCTCCGGGGTGTACGTGCTCCCGCCGCCGATGACGGCGACCTTGATGCCCATCCTGCGACCAGAACCCCTAGCAGGGACTTGACAGATTGCTTATAACGTTATGAGCAGATGCGGTCAAGGGTGTGACCACGATCCGAGGATGAGGGGCGGCATGGCCCGGTTCCAACTCGAGCGCGGACCGATCCCATTGCACCACCAGGTGTTTCGTGACCTGCGCGCGGCGCTCGACGCCAACGAGTGGCGGCCCGGCGACCGGATGCCGACCGAGCGCGAGCTGGCGGCCCGCTACGGCTGCAGCCTGATCACCGTTCGGCATGCCCTTGGCGAGCTCGTGCGTGAGGGACGCATCGAGCGCACGCGCGGCCGGGGCACGTTCGTCACCCAGCCGCGCATCGAGCGTGACATCGCCGGATCGATGAGCTTCGCCGAGGAGATGCAGCGCCGCGGGCTCGATCCCGCCACGCGGCTGGTGACCGGACGCATCGAGCCCGCCGGCGAGGCGGTTGCGGCCTCGCTCGGCATCGCGGCCGACGCGCCGGTGGTCTACCTCGAGCGCGTCCGCCTCGGTGGCGGCGAGCCGCTCATCCTCGAGCAGGCGCGGCTGCCGGCCGAGCGGTTTCCGGGGCTGCTGGCATTCGACTTCGAGCGCCGCTCCCTGTACGACATCCTCTCTGAGCGGTATGCGACGCGGATCGTTCGCGCCCGCGAGGCCGTCGAGCCGGTCATCCTGCGAGCGCGGGAGGCCGGCCTGTTGGACCTGCCGACGAGGTCCCTGGCGCTTCAGATCGACGGCGTGGCGTACGGAGCCGACGGGTCGCCCGTCGAGACGGCCCGCAGCTTCGTCCGCGGCGATCGGACGCGCTACTACCTCGAGCGTGACGTCGTTCGGGCCCATTGGCTCAGCAATGCGGAGCCCCTGCGAGCGGCGGTTGCCGGCGTCGGCCGGCGGGAGCCGGCAGCGGGCGCTGGGGGAGAGGAGGGGCGCGCCTGACGACAGTTCCCCGGAGAGTGGTTGGATCAACCCAATTGGAGGCATGAACATGCGTAGCACCGTCCTTCGTTTCGGCTCGCTGCTCGCGATCCTGGTCCTGGTCCTCGCCGCGTGCGGTGGGCAGGGTCAGTCGCAGGCGCCGGGTGGAAGCGAGCCGGCAGCCGAGAGCGACGAGCCCGTCGCCGGTGAGCCGGTGGAGAT
>CAYVCE010000199.1:0-2650 GCA_964449915.1 uncultured Steroidobacteraceae bacterium
TCATGAAAGCCGATAACACCCGAAGCCGGTGGGCCAACCGCAAGGAGGCAGCCGTCGAAGGTGGGATTGGTGATTGGGACGAAGTCGTAACAAGGTAGCCGTACCGGAAGGTGCGGCTGGATCACCTCCTTTCTAGGGAGAAACGTGGAGCCGGTTCGCCGGATCCACCGATCCCAGGTCGATCGGCCAGCTCGCCGCAAGGTTCGGTGCTCGAGGGAGCATCGATGAATGAGCTGGACCGCCCTCGAATCTCGACCTGATTCCCGCTGAAATACGTGAGATTCCTGTCACTCTTCAGCCGATACGCCAGGCCGCTTCCCGTATCGGGAGGCGGCCTTTTCGTATCTCGGAGGTTGGATCATCCCTGCTGCCTCCATCGGGAACGTCTCAGTGCGAACGGACTTCCCTTGCGGCTCGTCGCGACGGGCTGCTACCATGCGCGCTCCCGAGGGGCGTTTAGCTCAGCTGGTTAGAGCACTGCCCTGATAAGGCAGAGGTCTCTGGTTCGAGTCCAGAAACGCCCACCACCTCACCTCCCTCGACCGATGGAGCGCGCGTGTCCCCAGACGTGGCCGCGACTGAGCCGACGACGGACCAGCGTCCGATGGGAGTCCTCGACATCCCGAACGAGGGGCGCGTCCTGCACGCGTCGCTGGGCGGCGTCGTCTATGTCCGCCACCCGGTGCGCACCCACCTCGTCACGCCGGCCGACACCGATGCCGCGGCTGTCGTGGCGCGTTACGTCGGCCCGCTCGGCGACGACGTGCGCCTGGTGGCGGTCAGCGAGCGAATGGTCGCCATCACGCAGGGACGCTCCTACCCGATGGACACCATTCGGCCCGGCCGCCTTGCGAAGCTCCTTGTCCGCTACGTGACGCGCCCCGGCTACGGTATCGGGCTCGGCACCGCGGAGACCATGCAGCTTGCGATCGACGAGGTCGGCGCCCCGCGCATCCTGTTCGCGGCCGCCGCATCGGCCATCACCAAGCCGTTCGGCATCCATGGCGTGTTCTACCGCCTCGCCGGCCGGCAGGCGGCGGCCATCGACGGTCCGACCAGCTACACCATCCCGCCCTACAACCAGGCGGCCACGCTCGGCCCGAAGAACCCCGACGCGGCCGCAAGGGCGATCGCGGCGGCGATCGACGCACCGGTCGGGATCATCGACGCCAACGACGCAGGCTGCTCCGTGCTCGGCGCCAGTCCGGGTATCGACCGTCGCTTCGTCGAGCGCCTCTTCGCCGATAACCCGCTCGGCCAGGCGCGCGAGCAGACGCCGATCTGCGTGGTCCACGAGGTCGCCTGGCCGTCCGGCGAGGAGCTGCCGCCGGAGCCGCGTCGCCGGCTCACCCCGCCGTAGGCAGCGCAGGGATCGTGGCCGAACGCGAGCTGATCCTGACCCTGTCGTGCCCGGACCGGCGCGGGATCGTCTACGCCGTGGCGCGTGCCATCGCCGAGGGCGGCGGGAACATCGTCGACAGCCAGCAGTTCGGCGACCCCGACGAGGGCGTCTTCTTCATGCGCGTCCACTTCGCCGATACGACCGGCGCCGAGGTCGACGCGTGGCGCGCCACCTTCGAGCCGCTGGCTGCCGAGTTCTCCATGCGCTGGCAGCTCCACGACGCGCAGCACCGTCAGCGGATCCTCGTCGCCGTCTCGCGCGAGGGCCACTGTCTCAACGACCTCCTCTATCGCTGGCAGTCGGGGGCGATCGCCGCGGAGATCGTGAGCGTCGCCTCGAGCCAGCCCGACTTCGCCGCGCTCGCCGGCGGTTACGGGGTGGCGTTCCACCCGCTGCCCGGCGCCGGGGTGAGCCCTGTCGAGCGCGACGCGGCGCTCCTCGGCCTGGTCGCCGAGCACGACATCGAGCTGGTGGTCCTCGCGCGCTACATGCAGGTCCTCGGACCCGACGCTTGCCGCGCGCTGGCCGGACGCGCGATCAACATCCACCACTCGTTCCTCCCGTCGTTCAAGGGCGCGCGGCCGTACGCCCAGGCCCACGCGCGCGGCGTGAAGCTGATCGGCGCGACCGCCCACTACGTGACCGAGGAGCTCGACGAGGGACCGATCATCGAGCAGGAGGTGGCGCGCGTCGACCACGCGCACAGCGTGGCCGAACTGGCGCGCGTCGGCCGCGACGTCGAGTGCGTGGCCCTGGCGCGCGCGGTGCGCTGGCACGTCGAGCATCGGGTCCTGCTGCATGGCGACCGAACCGTGGTCTTCCGCTGACTTTGTTAGCATGCATCGGCGGCGTGGGGATGTAGCTCAGCTGGGAGAGCACCTCCTTTGCAAGGAGGGGGTCAGGGGTTCGAGTCCCCTCATCTCCACCACATCTGCACGGTGCTCCTCGGTCCCGTAGAATGCCCCAGTGATCCACCGATTCCTCGCCGTCCTGTTTGCCGCTGCGCTGCTCGCGGCATGCTCGACCACCGAGCAGTCCACGCTCGCTGAGCCAGCTGCAAGCGTTGCCGGCGGCTCTTCGAGCTCGCCATCGGCCTCCGAGGCACCTGCCGACAGCCCTGACGGGTCGGCCGCGCCGAGTGCGGAGGCGACTCCCTCGGAGCCACCGATCGGCGGTATCTATGCCGGGCCGGCCAGCGGCGTCCTGGATCCGCGCGTCGCGGACCTCCCACACCGGGTCTACGTTCCC
>CAYVCE010000200.1:0-15527 GCA_964449915.1 uncultured Steroidobacteraceae bacterium
GAGCTGCCCTGACCGATATGCGCCGAGCGGCCGTCTTCCTCAACGAGGGGGCCGGCAGCGCACGCAGCGACCACGTGCGCCGAGCGGTTGAGCTCGCCCGTCGCGCGCTCGACGCCGATCTGCACACGACGGCCACGCGCGACGTCGACGAGTTCGGCAGCTGGCTGCGCGAGCGGATCGACCCGTACCGCACGGCGGTCATCGTCGGAGGCGATGGGTCGCTCGGCGTGGCGTACAACGTCGCTGCCGGACGCGACGACCTGACCCTGGGCTACCTTCCGGCCGGCTTCGGCAATGCCACGCGCCACCTGCTTCGCCTGCCGTCGAAACCCGAGGAGCAGGTGGCCGTCCTGCTCCGCGGTGAGGCGCGACCGATCGACCTCGTCGCCGTCGACGGGCGCCTCGCGCTGTTCGCCGGCGCGGGCTGGGACGCCCTGGTTGCCGGTCGCTATGCCGATGCCGGCGCGCGGCGAACGCCCGGCTGGGCCGCCGCCGTGGTGCGCTCGATCCCGGACCTGTGGCGCCGCCCGCCGGTGGAGGTTCGCGCCGACGGCTGGCTCGTGCATCGCGGACCGATGGAGCTGCTCGTCGTCGGAACCACCCCGTTCTACGGCCGCGGGCTGAGGATCAACCCCGGCGCCCGTCCGGATGCCGGGGAGATGGCATTGCGGGTCTACCCCGGTCCCGCAGCGCGCCTGGCTGTCGAGGCGGCGCGCTGGGCACTCCGCTTCGAGCCGAACGCCCCGCGGGTCGCCGCGCGTCGCGTCGAGCTCACCTCGACCGATGGCACGCCGATTCCCGTGCAGGCCGACGGCGACGCGGTCGGGTCGGCGCCGGCGTGGAGCTTCGAGATCCGTCCGGCGGCGGTGCGCCTCATCGGCCGCTGGACCTGAGGCGCCGCACCGCGTCGAGGGCTGCGAACGCCGCGCGGCGAGTGCGCTGCGGGCCCGAGCCGTGGATGCGCAGCTCGGCGCCGCTCATGGTGACCGCCCCGCTCAGCGAGACGCGTACCCGGCTGCGCCCGTGCGCGTCCTGCGGCAGGAGCGAGACCTGGAGCACCGCATCGCCCATCGGCGGCCCGCTGGCCATCGCGACGTCGAGCACCCCGCCCAGGTAGCGTGCCCTCCCCTCGATCGCGGGCGCAGCGGCCAGGATCGCGAGGAGAGCGCCATCGGTGCCCGCCTCCCAGCTCACGAGCGAGGCGGCGCCCAGGGCGAGGAGCCGAGCCAGCGCGGCGCCGGCGAGGTCGTCGGCGTCGGTACCGTAGGCGTCGTCGCCGAGCGCGGCGAGCGCTTCGGTGACACAGCGGTCGAGCGATGCGGGGTCGTCCGGGGTCGAGAAGCGGGCGTGCACGCCGTCGTCGCGCGCGTAGATGCCGGCCTCCACGCCAGCCGGGGGGGAGGTCAGCAACTCGCCCAGCCGCTCGGCCATGGCCGACTCGCCGATGCCGAATGCCTTCACCGTGCGCATCACCAGCGGCGGCAGGGCGAAGCGCGCCGCGAGGCGGGGTCGGACCTGCTCCGTCCACATGCGCCGCATCTCCGACGGCACGCCGGGCATGAGCACGACGACCGCGCCACCGCTGTCCACCCACCAGCCCGGCGCCGAGCCGATCGGGTTTGGCAGGGCGGTGGCCGATGGGACCCGCATCGCCTGCCGGCGGTTGGCCGCCGGCATCGGCCCGACGGCTCGGAAGCGCTCCTCGAGGTCGGCGAGCAGCCGAGGATCCTCGGCGAGCTCCTCGCCGAGGGCGTCGGCCAACCCTTCGCGGCTGAGGTCGTCGTGCGTGGGCCCCAGCCCGCCGGTCGCGAGCACGACGCCGGATCGGGCGCGCGCCTGGCTGAACGCCCCGCTCAGGACGTCACGGTCGTCCGGGAGCATCCGCACCGAGCTCAGCGGCAGGCCGAGCGTCGCCAGCTCGGCGCCGAGGAAGGCGGCGTTGGTGTCGACCGTCTCGCCCAGCAGGAGCTCGGCGCCGATCGAGAGCAGCTCAGTGGTGCGTGTCATCGGCGACGAGTGTACGGGTGGCCCGGCTGGCGGGCTCCTGGCCTAGACTCCTCGCTCACTGCACGAAGGATGTTCTATGGCCGATCCCGCCCTCACTGTAGGGTCTGTCCTGACCGATGATCTGCGCGACTGGCTCCTGGCCGAGCTGCGCTACGCCGTGCTGGCGGTGAACGGTGACGATGGCCCGCCCAGCCAGTCCGTCATGTGGTTCGACCTCGATCCGGATCACCGCGATGAGATCGTGATGAACACCATGGTCCGCCGCCTCAAGTATCGCCAGCTGCAGGCGGACCCGCGCGTGAGCGTGCTCTTCGAGGATGGCCTGCGCTGGGTGGCCATGCGCGGCACGGTCGAGCTGGATGCCGACTTCGAGCGTGGGCAGGCCGGGATCCAGGCCCTCGCGCGACGATACCGATCCGATCCCGAGCGCTACGCGGGGCAGGAGCGCGTGGTCATCCGGATGCGCGTCGAGAAGGTCATCCGCCACGACTGACACGTAGAATCGCCCTCCCATGATCAGCTCGATCAATCCCGCCACCGAGGAGCTCCTGGCCGAGTTCGAGCCGTGGTCGGACGCCCAGGTGGACGCGGCCGTCGACGAGGTGGTCGCCGCCCAGCGCGCCTGGCGGGCCATGCGCGTGGAGGACCGCGCCGAGCCGATGCGCCGCGCGGCAGCACTCCTGCGCGAGCGAGCGGGCCGCTACGGCGCGCTCATCACGTCCGAGATGGGCAAGCCGATCGCCGAGGCCGAGGCGGAGGTCGCCAAGTGCGCGCTCGCCTGCGAGCACTACGCCGATCACGCTGCCGGGTACCTGGCCGACGCGCCGGTCGCCACCGAGTCACTGGAGAGCTACGTCGCCTACGAGCCGTTGGGCGTGGTGCTGGCGATCATGCCGTGGAACTTCCCGTTCTGGCAGGTCTTCCGTGCCGGGGCGCCGAGCCTGATGGCCGGTAACGGGATGGTGCTGAAGCACGCCTCGAACGTGCCGCAGTCGGCGCTTGCCACCGAGGAGGTCATCCGGGACGCCGGCTTCCCCGCCGGCCTGCTGCGCACCGTGCTGGTCAGCGGCTCGGACACCGAGCGGCTGGTCACCGATCCTCGCATCGCCGCCGTCACCGTCACCGGGTCGTCGGAGGTCGGCGCACGCATCGCGTCGCTGGCCGCCGGGCGGCTGAAGAAGCAGGTCCTCGAGCTGGGAGGCTCCGACCCGTTCGTCGTCCTCGCGGACGCGAACCTCGAGCACGCGGCGCGCACCGCGGCCCGCGCGCGCAACCAGAACAACGGGCAGAGCTGCATCGCCGCCAAGCGGTTCATCGTGGAGGAGCCCGTGGCCGACGAGTTCGGCGCCCGCTTCGCCGATGCGGTCCGCGCCCTGCGTGTCGGCGACCCCGCTTCGCGCGAGACGAACGTGGGCCCGCTGGCCCGTGCCGACCTGCGCGACACGCTGGAGCGGCAGGTTGCCGAGTCGCGGAGCATGGGCGCCGAGGCCATCGTCGGCGGCGATCGACTGGACGGGCGCGGCTGGTTCTACGCGCCGACCATCCTGGACGGGGTCACCGACCAGATGCCCGCCTTCCGTGAGGAGACCTTCGGCCCCGTTGCCGCGCTCCTGCGCGCCCGCGACGTCGACCACGCCGTGGACCTCGCCAACGACACCGAGTACGGGCTGGGGGCCGCGGTCTGGACGCGCGACCTCGAGGCGGCGAAGGGGATCGCGCGCCGCATCGAGGCCGGTACGGTGTTCGTCAACGGCCTCGTCGCCTCCGATCCGCGCATGCCGATGGGCGGCGTCAAGCGCAGCGGCTACGGCCGCGAGCTCGGCCGGCACGGCATCTGGGAGTTCACCAACATCCAGACCGTGCGCATCGGTCCGGCGGACCCGGCGTGACGGATCGGACGAGCCGACGGAGCGCCCGGTCACCGAGGTGCGGCCCGCCCTGAGCCGATGAAGGTCACCCTGCTAGCCGGCGGCACGGGCGGGACGAAGCTGGCACATGGCTTCGCGATGCTCGAGCCGCCGGTCGATCTGACCGTCATCGCCAATGTCGGCGACGACTTCGAGCCGCACGGCCTGCGCGTCTGCCCCGACATCGACGCGCTGCTCTATACGCTCGGCGGGCTGATCGACGCAGAGCGCGGCTGGGGGATCCGCGGCGACACCCACTCGGCGCACGCGATGCTCGAACGGTACGGCGCGCCCGCCTGGTTCCAGCTCGGCGACGCCGACCTGGCGACCCACGTCGAGCGCACGCGGCGCCTGCGCGACGGGGCCAGCCTGACCGATGCGACCCGCGCCATGGCGGCCGCCCTCGGCATCGCCACGCGCGTCCTGCCGGCGACCGACGATCCCTACCGCACCACGCTCGAGACCGATGAGGGCCGCCTCGCCTTCCAGGACTATTTCGTGCGGCGCCGGCAGGAGCCCACGGTCACGGCCGTGGTCATGGAGGGAGCCGAGGCCGCGAGGCCCACCGCCGCGGTGATGGACGCGATCTCGGCTGCCGACCTCCTCGTCATCGGTCCATCCAATCCCATCGTCAGCATCGGTCCCATCCTCGATCTCGCCGGCGTCCGCGCGGCCGTCGCTGCGGCGAGGGTCGTGGCGGTCAGCCCCATCGTCGCCGGCCGCGCGCTGAAGGGGCCGGCCGATCGGATGCTGTCGAGCCTCGGCCACGACGCCACGGCGCTCGGGGTGGCGCGGCTGTACGCCGGGCTGGCCGACCACTTCGTGCTCGACGAGGCCGATGCCGCCCTGGCGCCCCAGGTGGAGGCGCTCGGCATGGCAGCCGACGTCCTGCCGACCGTGATGCGCGACGACCGCGACCGCGCCGCACTGGCGGCGAGCCTGCTGCCGCTGGCGTCCGATGCCTCCGCTGCGCCCTCGCGGGCCGATCGCGATATGCTCACTCCGTGACAACGCGGATCATCGTGCCGCACCGCGGGCTCGAGGCGGCGAAGACCCGACTCGCAACGTCACTGGCGCCAGAGGAACGGATGCTGCTCGCGTCCCAGCTGCTCCAGCGAGTACTCGGCGTTGTCCGCCAGGTCTGTGACGAGGTGGTCGTCATCACGCCCTCCCGTGCGCTGGCCGAGATCGTCGAGCCCACCGGCGCGCGGCTCGTCGTCCAGCGCGGGATGGGGCTCAACGAGGGACTCGAGCAGGCCAGGTTCGACGCGCTGGTCGACGACGTGGACACGCTGGTCGTGCTGCATGGCGACCTGCCGAACCTGCGACCCAGCGACGTCGAGACGCTGCTCGGCGCGCTGCCCGAGGGCGACGACCCGGCGGTCGCCATCGCGCCCGATCGGGCGGGCACCGGCACGAACGGCCTCGTGCTCCGTCCGCCGGGCGTCATCCGCTTCCGCTTCGGGCCGGGCAGCTTCGCGGCACACCTCGAGGAGGTCGAGCGGGCCGGCGTGCCGCTCGTGGCGGTCAACAAGGCGGGGCTGGCCTTCGACCTCGATACGCCGGAGGATCTCGCCCGCTGGCTCGAGCTCGGCGACGCCGCGTGACCTCGCGGATCGAGCTGATCGCGCTCGACGGAATTCCAGAGGTCGGCCCCGGCGACGACATCGCCGCCCTGATCGCTGACGCGGCGGCCGCGTCGGGTATCGGCCTGGCCGATACCGACGTGCTGGTCGTGACCCAGAAAGTCGTGTCCAAGGCGGAGGGCCGGCTCGTCGAGCTCGCATCGGTCGAGCCGTCGCGGCTGGCGAGCGATTGGGCGGCGCGCTGGGGCAAGGACGCGCGGCAGGTCGAGCTCGTGCTGCGCGAGTCGGCGTCCATCGTGCGCATGGGCCCGGGCGGCCTGATCATCAGCCGCACCCGTCACGGCCTGGTGTGCGCGAACGCGGGCGTCGACGTCTCGAACGTCGGCGGCGGCGAGGTCGCCGCCCTCCTGCCGCTGGACCCCGATGCGTCGGCGCGTGCCATTCGCGACGGGATCCGGGGGCGAACCGGCGCCGGGCCGGCGGTCATCGTGAGCGACTCGTTCGGGCGCCCGTGGCGCAACGGGATCGTGAACGTGGCGATCGGGTCGGCAGGCATCGAGGCGCTCCTCGATCTGCGAGGCGAGCCGGACGCCTCCGGGCGCGAGATGCGGGCCACCGTCATCGCCGTGGCGGACGAGCTGGCTTCGGCCGCCGACCTCGCCGGCGGCAAGGTCGCGCAGCAGCCGGTGGTCGTCGTCCGCGGCTACGAGTGGCTCCCGGCGGACGAGGGCGCATCGGTCCTCGTCATGGAGGCCGAGCGCGATCTGTTTCCATAGGCAGGCGGCTTGCATGCGTGACCCCTGCCCGCCGAGCGGGCGAGCATGAACGATCAGCTGATCCTGGACCGATACCGGTTGGTGGAGCGCATCGCCGTGGGCGGGAGCGCCGAGGTGTGGCGTGCCCACGATGAGCAGCTCGACCGACCGGTGGCGGTGAAGCGCCTCCACCCGCACCTCCTGCCCGACGCCGCCTCCCGGCAGCGCCTGGTGGGCGAGGCGCGCGCCGCGGCGCGCCTGGGACACCCCGCCATCGTCGGCATCTACGACGTCGACGCCGGCGGCGAGTCGGCGGCCATCGTCATGGAGCTCGTGGCCGGCGAGTCGCTGGCGGCCCGGATAGACCGTGACGGGCCGCTCCCGGCGCGCGACGCCGTCGGCATCACGGCCGACGTCGCGGACGCGCTCTTCCACGCGCACCAGCAGGGCGTCGTGCATCGCGACGTGAAGCCCGGCAACGTCCTGCTCGGGACCGATGGACGTACCCGGCTCGTGGACTTCGGCATCGCCCACAGCCTCGCCGCGTCGGCCGAGCGCCTGACGATGGCCGGGACCGTGATTGGGACCCTGCGTGCCATGGCGCCCGAGCAGCTGGCGGGCGGGCCGATCACGCCGCGCACCGACCTCTACGGCCTCGGCGCCATCCTCCACGAGGCGCTGACCGGCCGTCCGCCGTACGACGCGACGACCCCGGTCGCGTTGGCGGACGCGCAGCGGGCCGGCCCGCCTGCCCTGGCCGGCATGGACCCGGCCCTTGCGTCGGCCGTCGCCGCCTGCCTCGCCTTCGACCCCGCCGACCGGCCGTTGCACGCGGGCGCGCTCGCCGCGGCGCTGCGCTCGTGGCTCGCCGGCGACTCGTCGGCCGCGATGGCGCTGGTCGGCGGTGCAGGCGTCGCTGCGCGAGCCGCCGTCGACACGACGGCGATGACCCAGGTCGTGCCTGCGCCGGTGGTCGCGGCAGGGTCGGCGGCAGCCCCACCGGCACCGCCGCCGAGCCGCCGATCGCGGGGTTGGGGATGGCCGCTGGGCGCGCTCGTCGCCCTGGCAGCGGTCGTCATGGCCGTGGCCATCATGCTCGACAATGCCCGGCCGGATGGGGCGGGCGACGTGCCGACCACCGCACCCGCGACGCCGACCCAGCAGGCGACGCCCACCGCCTCACCCGGGTGGATGGGGGAGCTGCTGGATCAACTGGCCGAGGACTGCGGGAGCGACGTGGCGCAGGCCGAGGAGCCGGCGATCGCCAGCATGGATCGCAACGATGCGCGCGATTACGTGGACGAGCTCATCCAGCAGTGCTCAGGCGACGGCGGCGACGACTGAGCCGCGGCGGCCCTAGTTCGGCTGCAGGAAGAGGGCGACGATCAGGCCGTTCTCGACGCGGAAGTTGGCCTCGACGTGCATCGGCGGCGCGCCCGGGCGCATGACCGTCACATCGGCGATGTAGCTGGCGCCCATGTTGCGGCTGTCGTTCGTGAACATCCGGAAGCCGTCGCCGGCGCGGACGAACCAGCCACCGACCTTGTCGCGGCCGCGCAGGTTCGTGCGCTCGTCCGAGCCGGGCACGCTGACGCCCAGCACCGCGTGCTCGGCAAACAGCTCGATCGCCTTCTCGCGGTGATCGTCGTTGACCAGCTCGAGGAACAGGTCGACGGTCTCGGTGGCTCCCATGCCCTCAAGTCTAGCGCCGATCCGTCGCTGCGCCGAGCGGCGCTGGATGGGCTAATCCTATCGAATTGTCATGGGCTGACCGCTAACAGCGAACCGCACCGAACATTCCTGCCGCTTTTGCAGGGGGAGAGAACGTGAAAGGGTCCGGAGGCACCTCCACGCTCAGGCCACGGCGTGAGCGTCCGCCGCATCCGGCATACCGGTCTCCTGATGCACATTTGATAGGAAACAGGACCGCGGCACGTGGCGATCGCCCCTGTCGTGGAGCGGCTTCCGTCCAGGCCGGCCGACTAGACTGGGCCGATGGATCGCCTCCGCATCGGACTCATCGGCTGGGGGACCGTCGGCTCGGCGCTGGGCGAGCTGGTCCGGACCGGGCCGCTGCCGCTGACGCTCGCGTGCGTCGCGGTCCGCAACCGGCAGCGGCCGAACCTGCCGAAGGGTGTCGAGATCTGCGGCCCCGAGGCGGCGCTCGGCGCCGATGTCGTGGTCGAGCTGGCCGGCGGCCTCGACGGCCCCCTGGCCTGGGCGCGCCAGGCGCTCGACCGGGGCACGCCCTACGTCACCGCCAACAAGGCGCTGCTGGCGACGCACGGCAGGGAGCTCGCCGAGCTGGCCGAGCGGCGGGTGGCGGCGCTGCTCGGCAGCGCCAGCGTCGGCGGCGGAACGCCGATGATCGAGACCGTGCACCACCTTGCCGCGACCGGCGCGATCGAGCGTATGCGGGGCATCGTGAACGCGACGACCACCTACATCCTGTCGGCGATGGGCGAGGGCCGCACCTACGACGAGGCGCTGCGCGAGGCGCAGGACGCCGGCTACGCGGAGGCCGATCCGAGCTTCGACGTCGACGGCCGCGACGCGGCGCAGAAGCTCGCCATCCTGGCATCGGTTGCGTGGCGCAAGTGGCGCCCCGAGACCGATGTGACGGCCGCCGGCATCGTCGGGCTGGCGGTCGAGCCCGGCCAGACGATCCGGCTGGTCGCCGAGGCCACGAAGGACAGCCTGGCGGTCGGGCCCGCGACCCTCGACAGCACCGACCCCCTGGCGCGCGCGGCCGGCGTCGAGAACATCCTCGAGGTCACGGTCCGTGACGCCGGCCTGTTTCGCATCTCCGGTCCCGGCGCCGGTGGCCGCGCGACCGCGGGGGCCGTGTACGCCGACCTCGCGCGGCTCGTCGACGGCGAGCGGCCGATCCTCTTTGGCTCGGCTCGCTGAGTTCGGCGTCGGAGCTTCGTCCGCCTCCTGCACCGGCATGATCGGGAATGTGCGGTATCTTCGCACCATGAACGCGTGGCCAACGGTTGGGGTCGCCGGCGCGCGAGGAGTGGTGGGCGGCATGTTCTGCTCGATCCTCGCCGATGCCGGCCTGCCGCCCGACTGCCTGCGCGCCTTCGGCCACGAGGAGGGCAACACGCTTGCCTACCGCGGCGCGGACGTGGCGGTCCACGTCCTGACCGATGAGAATTCCCGTGAGCTCGACGTCCTGTTCCTCGCCGTCGATGGGCCGCAGAGCCGCGAGATCATGGCCGGCCCGGGCGCATCGGTCCCGCTGGTGGTCGACAACTCGTCCGCCTTCCGACTGGCCGATGGCGTTCCGCTCGTCGTCCCCGAGGCGAACGCCCATGCCGCCCGTGAGCGGGGTGGCAACCTGATCGCCAACCCGAACTGCACGACGGCCGCCGCGGTCGTTGCGCTTGCGCCGATCCGCGATCTCGCCGGCCTGGCCACGGTCGATCTTGCGTCATACCAGGCGGTGAGCGGGGCGGGGCGCCGAGGGCTCGACGCATTCGAGGCGGAGCGCGGCACCGATCACCGCGACCGCGCCGAGGCCTCTCCGTTCCACGGGCGCATCGCCGACTCGGTGGTGCCGCAGATCGACGTGCTCGACGAGTCGGGCTGGACCGGCGAGGAGAACAAGATCCACGCCGAGCTGCGCAAGATCCTCGAGATGCCCGATCTCGACGTGGCCGCCACCACGGTGCGGGTGCCGGTCCACACCGGCCACTCGGTGGCGCTCCACATCCGCACCGAGCGCGACACCACCGTCGAGGAGCTCGAAGCCGCCCTGCGCGCCGCGCCCGGGCTCGAGTACCGGCCCGCCGACGGCTCGGAGCGTCACCCGATGCCGCTCGACGTCGAGGGTCGCGACCCGGTTCTCGTGGGGCGGCTGCGGGCAATTCCCGGCCGGGCGCGTGGATTTGCTCTGTGGGTCAGCAGCGACAACCTCCGCAAGGGTGCGGCGCTCAACGCCATCCAATCGGCAGCGGCGGCCGACCCGGACCGCTACGGACGCCTTCTCCCGACCCCGCGCTGAGCCTCAGGATCCCGGGAGGCGGCGGACCATCGCGAACGTCACGGGCGCGAAGTGGCGGAGCCAGAACCGCGAGGCGACGGTGTTGGCGCTCTCGAAGTCGACGCCCAGCCCTCGTAACCGTTGGATCGTGCCCAGTCGATGGCGGCGGCCAGGAGCGTCTCCGCCACCCGGTGCGTCGATGCTCGGCACGCACGAACGCGCCGGCGGCATCCGAGGCGGATCGGTAGACTGAAGCTCCCCGGGCCGCACGAGGTTGCCGCATGCCGTCCTTTGCCGAACTGTCCGCCGACTTCCTCGAGGCCGAGTGGGCCGACTCGCCCGTCCGTGCCAGCTCGCTCGGGCTCACCGAGCACGATGCGCGACTCGACGACCTGTCCGCCGCGGCCTTTGAGCGTCGCCGCGCGGCAGATTCCGCCTGGCTCGATCGGTTCCGCGCCGTCAGCGCCGGCGCGCTCGACGCCGACGAGGCGATCGACCGGGACCTCGTCGTCAGCATCCTTCGCGGCCGGCAGATCATGGACGACTTCGTCGTCTGGCAGCGGCAGCCCGACGTCTACCTCAACCCGGGGATGCAGGGCATCTTCACGCTCTTCCTCCATCGGCTGCGGCCGGTCGAGGAGCTCGTAGATGCCGCGGTGGCGCGGATGGGCCAGATTCCCGACAACCTTGCCGACGGGAAACGCAACCTGCGGCCGGACCTCGTCCCGGAGATCTTCCTGGACCGCGCCGCCAACCAGGCCCGCGCGGGCGCGCGGTACGTGCGCGAGATCCTGCCGGCCCAGGTGGACGACGGCGGCCTGCGCGCGAAGCTTGCCAAGGCGGGAGAAGCGGCGGGATCGGCATACGACGGGTACGTCGCGTTCCTGGAGGAGATGCGCCCGGCGGCGACCGGGGACTACCAGCTCGGCGAGGAGCGCTACTCGGCGCTGCTGCGCGAGAAGGAGCTGCTCGGCTTCGGCGCGCGCGAGCTGCGCGAACGCGGCCAGGCGGCCTACGACGAGCTGGCCGTCGAGCTGACGCGCTGTGCCCGCCAGCTGCGCGGCACCGACGACTGGAAAGCGGTGCTCGACGAGCTCAACGAGGACCATCCGCGCACGCCGGAGGAGATGCGCATCGGTTACGAGGAGTGGACCGAGAAGGCACGGGTCTACCTGCGCGAGCACCACCTCGTCAGCTTCCCCGACGGCGAGGAGTGCGCGGTCGTTCCGTCACCACCCTTCCAGCGCCCGGTGCTGGCCGTCGCGTCCTACATGTCGCCGCCACCCTTCAGCGACAAGATGCTCGGCCACTTCTTCGTCCCCTTCCCGCCCGACGGCGCATCGGAGGACGAGGTCCAGAAGCGCCTCGCGTCGAACTCGTACCCCGGCATCCCGACCACCGCGGTCCACGAGGCATACCCCGGCCACCACTGGCACCTCGTCATGGCCAAGGCCAACCCGAGCCGGCTGCGGCAGGCATTCCGCACGCCCTATTTCAGCGAGGGCTGGGCGCTCTACGCCGAGCGCATGATGCGCGAGCAGGGCTTCTTCACCGACCTGCGCCACGAGATGAACCAGTATGAGGCGACCATCTTCCGGGCCGCCCGAATCGTGGTCGACACGAGCTTGCACATGGGCGAGATGACATGGGACGAGGCCGTCGAGTTCATGACGACCCGGACCGGCCTGACCGACCCGACCGCAAGGGCCGAGGTCACTCGCTACTGCGCATGGCCGACGCAGGCGTCCTCGTACCTCACCGGCTGCCTCGAGATCGTGCGCATCCGCGAGGCGTTCTTCGCGGCCCGCGGCTCATCGGACACCGATGCGCTGCGCGCCTTCCACGACGGCATCACCTCGTCCGGCGGCCTGCCGATCGCGCTCGCCGAGCGCGCGGTGCTGGCGACGGCCTGACCAGCTCGCCACGCGCTCCTCTATGGGCCTCAGTCGCGGCGTAGCCGATCGGTGATCTCGAAGAAGTCGTAGAAGTGGTAGAGGTTCTCGTGGGCCCAGGTGCGGTCGGGGAGCATCGGCAGGTCGGTCCCGAAACGGGCATTGAAGATGACGCGGAACGTGTTCACCGGCGTGATGCGGTCGTGGAAGCCGGCGGCCTCGAGGTCCGCGCCGGGGACCCGCATGGCGAACAGGATGCCGAACTTCTCCTCCAGCTCGGAGGCAGTGGCGTCGCGCCACTGGAAGCCCCACTCGTCGGAGCGCATGCGGGCCGGGAAGGGGCCTTCATCGGCCTGGATCATGATCACGGCGTCCTCGCCGGACTCGGCAATGATGCGGTCGACCATCTGGATCATGCGGTCGTTGGCGTAGCTGAGCTGCCGCCGGTAGCTCTCGGGCTGACCCTGCGCCCGCACCTGGGCGCGATCCATGAACGAACCATCGGCGTCGAAGACGTAGGGATCGTGCGGGATGAGCAGGTGCGCGAAGACGAACTTCGGCCCCGGCAGCTGTGGGATGGCGTCCAGGCGCTCGAGCGCGTACAGGGTGTGCGCGCGCAGCACGCGCCAGTCGTACGGGTCACTCGGCGCCGCCTCCGGCTCGGTGAAGGCGCGCAGCAGGGTGGTCTGCGCGAGGACCGTGGAGAACTCGCTCTGCCCCTCGTAGTGGTACGTCCGATCGGCATCGACGTTGGTGGCCGACGGCGTCCACCAGTTCGAGACGTGGATGTAGGAGTAGCCCAGCGCCTTGAGCGAGGTCGGCACGGCGAGGTGGCCGCCGAGGGCGCGCTGGATCGGCTCGCGATCCTTGCCGGACTCGGCCTCGGCCTTCAGCGCCTCCGCGTCGAGGAACGCCATGTTCAGGGAGCTGACCAGCGAGAGCGGCGTCTTGACGTAGTTGCTGTGGGCATGCCGCGCGACCTCGAAGCCCCGCTCCTCGAGTGCGGCGAAGAACGGTTCGTTGTCGAAGTCGTAGACGTCGCGCAGGGCGGTCGGCCCGGCGTAGCGATCAAGGATCACGTAGTAGACATCCGGCAGGTCGTCGGGGTCGGCTGGCGCCAGGTCGATCGCCAGCTCGCCGTCCGCCGGCGTTCCCCCGGCCGCCACGCCGACCATCGTGCCGGCCAGGCTCCATGCGTTCAGCAGCAGCGCGATGGCGGCCACCACGTTGAGGACGCGTGTCGCCGAGCGGGCCCATATCGACGAGCGCCAGGCAACGATGAGGCCGATGATCACCAGCAGCGCCCATGCGCCGATGAGCGGCCACTGGTTGTCCAGGACGCCGGCCGCCGCATTCCAGGCGTGCCCGTAGCCGAAGAAGCCGAAGACGAGCACGGTGGCGATCAGCGCGCCCCTGTGCCAGTCGCGGGCGATGACCGTCGCGATCGCCAGGGCCAGCAGCGCGCCTCCCACCGCGATGGCCAGGGGGTCCCACAGCGGAGCGATCGTCACCTGCTCGGCGGCGTTGCTGGCGAACAGGAACACCACCGGGTACGCGGCGGCCAGGAGCGGATGAAGGGGAAGGGCACTCCAGTCGATCCGCCCGCGGTGGCTCGCACGCCGCGAGGTGGTTAACATCGGCCTAACACTAGACGAGGCGAATGAACCATGCCATTGCTGGCCTATATCGACCCGGGGTCCGGGAGCATGCTGCTGCAGGTGCTCCTCGCCGGGGTCCTGGCGGTGCCCTTCTTCTTCCGGCGCGTGATCGGCGACACGTGGCACCGCATCCGCGGTGAGCGGAGCGTGGCCAAGCCCAGCGAGGGCGGCGAGGACGCCTCCACCGATCGCTGATGAGCCGATGGTGGACCCGGCTTCGTTCCGGGATCCATCCGGCTTCGTTTTCCGTCGCGACGGCGTCCTCTACCGGCAGGTCCAGCGCTCGGCGGCCGCTGACTGGGAGGCCTTCCGCTCCACCGGCCTCTACGAACGACTGGCCGCCGACCGCCTGATCGTCGAGCACACCGAGGTAGCGCTCGACCTTGCCGCGCGACCCGATGCCGTCGCGGTCATCCGGCCGCGGTTGATCGACGTCATCTCGTACCCCTACGAGTGGGCCTTCTCGCAGCTCAAGGAGGCCGCGCTCCTCACGCTCGAGGTCCAGTCGCGAGCCCTGGACGCCGGCATGCGGCTCCGCGACGCGAGCGCCTACAACGTGCAGCTCGACGCGGGCCGGCCGATCCTCATCGACAGCCTGAGCTTCGAGGTCGCCCCGGCCACCGAGCCATGGCCCGCCTATCGCCAGTTCTGCGAGCACTTCCTCGGCCCGCTGGCGCTCATGGCCCACCGCGACGTGCGCTGCGGGCTCATGCTGCGCGACTTCATCGACGGCATCCCGCTCGACTTCGTGGCGCGCCTGCTGCCCGGGCGGACGCGGCTCAATCTTGGCCTCTCGGCGCATGTCCATCTCCACGCAGGCGCCCAGCGCCGGGCAGCGCGACAGCCGGCCCCGGCCGAGGGCGCTTCGCCGCCACGACGCCGGATCAGCGAGACCGGCCAGCGCGCGCTGCTCGACTCGCTGCGCGGCACGGTCGCCGGCCTGCGCTACGAGCCGTCCAGCCATTGGGCGGGCTACGCCCAGGCCACCTCGTACTCGGACGCCGCCACCGAAAGCAAGGCCGCGCTGGTGCGCGAGATGCTCGCCGCGGTCGGAGGCGCGACCGCCTGGGACGTGGGCGCCAACATCGGTGTCTACTCGGCCCTGGCAGCCGATGCGGGCTATCGCGTCGTCGCCTACGACCAGGACGCGGCGAGTGTCGAGGCGCACTGGCGGCGGGTCCGTGGCGACGGGAAGCCGGCCATCCTGCCCCTCGTGCTGGACCTGGCCAACCCGTCGCCGTCGCTCGGTTGGGCCCTGTCCGAACGCTCCTCGTTCCTGGAGCGCGGCGAGCCCGACGTCATCCTGGCACTGGCGCTGGTCCATCACCTCGCGATCGGCAACAACGTGCCGTTCGATCGAGTGGCCAGCCTCTTCGCGCGCATGGCGCCGCGGGCCATCGTCGAGTTCGTGCCCAAGGAGGACCCGATGACCCGCCGCCTGCTCGCCGCGCGGCCCGACATCTTCCCCGCCTACTCCATCGAAGGCTTCCGGGACGTCTTCGGCGGCCCGTTTCGCATCGTGCGCGAGGCGCGGATCGTCGACTCGCCGCGCGCCCTGTTCCTGCTGGAGCGCCGCGGCGCCTGACGGTCGCACCGGCGCGCTTGCAGTGCCGGCGTATCCTGTCGATGCGCCCGGAGCGGCGCCGCAATACTCCAGCGATGGCATCGGTGAAGCCTGGACCGGACCACGTAGGCGGCAACGTCGGAACACGTAGGCCTGGGCCGGTACGAAGC
>CAYVCE010000201.1:0-2532 GCA_964449915.1 uncultured Steroidobacteraceae bacterium
AGCACGTCGTCGACCTGGTCGTCCTCGACGCCCAGGATGATGGTGGCATTGCCCTGTTTCAGGAACCCGCCGGACGAGTTGAAGCGCGTCGCGCGGTACTCCTTCTCGAGCAGGGCATCCACCAGGGTCGCGGCATCCTCGTTGTGCACGATGGCGGTGACGAGCTTCATCGACGCAGACGGCTCCTACGGCACGGGAGCGCCAGTATGCCGCAGGGGAGCACCCGAGGGCCACCCGCCACGCGCCCCGCCGCGCTTGTCCCCGGACCGTGCCGTCGAGCGCGCCCCGGGCGTCCGCGGCCGATCGATCGGCCGATTCTGGCATGAGGTCCTCGCAGGGCGTGGTTTGACCGGTATATCGGCAATCCCCGAGCGTAGCCCGCGCATCGGCGCACCCCTCGCGCCGGCCAGTGGCCGATAGATCGGCCCTACCCCGCGCAGGGAACGTCTCGTGACAATCGGGGCCGATAGATCGGCCGCGCCACAGCTCAGCCCAGGAGCCGCCGCTCCACGATCCCGCAAATGGCGGTGTCCGCCTCCTCGACCGAGCCCGAACCGTCGACGATTTCGAACCGGTCGGGTTCCTCCGCGGCCAGGGCCAGGTAGGCGGCCCGCACGCGCTCGAAGAAGGCGACCTCTTCGGTGTCCTCGAAGCGGTTCCACTCGGATCGGCGCCGGGTGCGCTCCAGGCCGATCTCGACCGGCAGGTCGAGCAGCAGGGTCAGGTCCGGGAGCAGCCCGTCGGTGGCGAAGGCCTGGAGCCGGCGCATCTCGTCGGGATCGTTGCCGTAGCCGGCGCCCTGGTAAGCCAGCGACGAGTCGAGGAAGCGCGCACACACCACCCACTCGCCGCGCTCGAGGGCCGGCCGGATGACGCGCGCCACGTGCTGCGCGCGACCGGCGGCATACAGCAGCGCGTCGGCCCGTGGGTCGAGATCGTCGCTCATCCCGCGCAGGTGGAGCACGATGCGCCGGATCTCGTCGCCGAGCGGGGTGCCGCCCGGCTCGTGGGTCAGCCGCGTCGCGATCCCGCGGCGGCGCAGCCAGTCGGCCAGGTGCCGGGCGGCGGTCGTCTTGCCGCTGCCCTCCGGTCCCTCGAGGGTGACGAACCGGCCGCGGTCGGTCACGCGGGCGGCAGGACGCTGGTGACCACCAGGGCGAGCACGATGACCGCCAGGATCACGACCAGCACGATGCGACCGACGCGGCCACTCACCGCCAGGATCGTCCTTCCTCGGGAATCAGCTCGACGCGCCGATTCGGCTCGGAGCCGCGCGAGCGCGACATGAGCGCGTTCTTCTCGGCCATCTGATGCTGCAGCCGCCGCACGTAGGCGTTCTGGGGTGCCAGCTCGACCGGGTGGCCCGAAGCCTGCACGAGGCCGATCGCCTCGGCCGTCTCGCGCAACGCCGCCTCCTGCGGATTGGCTTCCAGGTCGAAGAGGGAGGCGAGCATGTTCTCCATCTGCAGGATCGTGTTCGTCTTGAGCACGTAGATCGGCACGCCGTGCGACTCGGCGTCGCGCAGGGCGGCCGGCTTGCGGCGGTAGTAGTTGCGCAGGGTGACGACCGCATCGGCCTCGTCAAGCTCACGGGCCACGGTGACCGGCACGCCAAGCTCGCGTACCGACTGCTCCAGGCGCTTGCGGCTGACCCCGAATGCGAAGACGCTCATCGGCCGATGCGTCCGGGCGCGGTCCGACGCCGGCCGCTGCGCGCCGATGGGCCGATCCACCGCCGCCTCGTCGTCCATCTCGGCCAGCGCGCGCTCGAGCTCGCGCCGGGCCTCGCGCTCCGGGGCGCCGGCCGGCGGGGCGGCCGCGATGCGCTCGCCGGGCAGCGTGCGCGGACCGGCGTTGCCGCCCGGCAGGGGTCGCAGGCTGCCACGCTCGTAGCGGCCTCCGCCGCCTGCGGCGCCCACCCGGCCGCCCCGGCCGAAGGAGCCGAAGCCGCCGGTGGGCTCGAGCGGGGCGAAGGCCGGGTTGCCGGCCGGGGTCTCGCTGATGCGGTAGTCGTACTTCGTCATCGCCTTGAGCTCGCCCGCATCGTCGCGATAGCGCGCCTCGGGCGGGACCATGTGGCCGCGCAGGATGGCGTCGACCGTCTCGGCCACGTTGCGGTGCACGATCACGTTGTCGCGCTCCACGATCTCGACCAGCACGTCGAAGGTGGGGGGCGCCTTGCGCTCGAGGACCGTCTTCTGCGTCCCTCGCCGGCGCGCCTCCTCGTCGCCGAGGGTCACCGGCTGGATGCCGCCGACCAGGTCGGACAGCGTCGGGTTGAGCATCAGGTTGTCGAGCGTGTTGCCGTGTGCCGTCCCGACCAGCTGCACGCCGCGCTCCGCGATGGTGCGAGCGGCGCCTGCCTCGAGCTCGGTGCCGATCTCGTCGATGACGATGACCTCGGGCATGTGGTTCTCGACCGCCTCGATCATCACCGCGTGCTGCTCGGTCGGCGTGCGCACCTGCATGCGCCGCGCATCACCGATGCCGGGGTGCGGGATGTCGCCGTCCCCGGCGATCTCGTTGCTGGTG
>CAYVCE010000202.1:0-32425 GCA_964449915.1 uncultured Steroidobacteraceae bacterium
CCTCTCTTGCCGTCGATTGGGTGAATACGTCTTGCCGTCGAGGCCGGTGACAGAAGCAGGTGTCCAATCTTGGACAGGTGAATCGTTCACGACGGTCTGCGGGGCCACCCCCAGTGCCGCCCCGATGGCCCGCGTGGAAAGCCCTGCTTGCCGAAGGTCGGCCCGCTTAGACCTGCTCCACAGTGACGATCGGGCCGGTGAGCTTGACGCCGGTCGCATGGACCGGGCAGTAGGCCGCCGCGCCACGATGCGTAAGTTCGCCGTCCGAGACCTTGGCGAGGTACTGCTGGTGGTAGTCCTCGGCGAAGTAGAACTCGCCGGCAGGGCGGATCTCGGTCTGGATCTCGCCGTAGCCGGCGCGCGTCAGCTCGGCCTGGTACATCGCGCGTGATGCTGCGGCGGCGGCGGCCTGCGCCTCGCCGTGGGTGAAGATGGCCGACCGATACTGGGTGCCGACGTCGTTGCCCTGGCGCATGCCCTGCGTCGGGTTATGCGCCTCCCAGAACAGCTTGAGCAGCTGGTCGTAGCCGATGCGTGACGGGTCGAACACGACGCGCACCGTCTCGGCGTGGCCGGTCCTGCCGCCACAGACCTCCTCGTACGTCGGGTTCGGAGTGAAGCCTCCCTCGTAGCCCACGGCGGTGACGATCACGCCGGGCTGCTGCCAGTACAGCTTCTCCTCGCCCCAGAAGCAGCCGAGGGCGAACTCGGCGATCTCGCTGCCGGCCGGATAGGGCGGCTTCAGGTTGGCGCCGTTGACGTGGTGGCGCTCTGCGGTGGGGAGTGGCTGGTCGCGACCGGGGAGCGCATCGGCCTCCGCCGGCAGGGTCTTGGGCTTTCCGAATCCGAACATGCGCCGAAGTGTACGCCGATGGCGGCGGATGGCCCGATCGGCCCGGCCGCTGCGGATACCATCGCTGAGCGATGACCGAGTACCCCGAGGTTCGGCTGGCCGAGCTGATCATGCCGAACCGCACGAACCACCACGGCACGCTGTTCGGCGGCCACGCCCTCGGGCTGATGGACCATGCCGGCTGGGTGGCCGCCACGCGGTGCGCTCGCCGCACGATGGTCACCGTCGCCTCCGACCGCGTCGAGTTCAAGGTCCCGGTTCACGCCGGGCAGCTGGTGGAGCTCGTCGCGCGCGTCAGTCGGGTCGGGCGCACTTCCGTGACCGTCGCCGTCGACATGTTTGCCGAGGAGGTCGCGACGGGGAAGCGCACGCTGGCGACCTCGGGCAGCTTCGTGTTCGTCGCGATCGACGACGACGGGCAACCGGTCCCGATCGAGGGCGCCGCCCAGGCTGACCCCGCCTGACCTGTGCACCCCGAATGAACGTTTGGGGCAGTTGCCTCGTATCCATGGCACGAGGCGGGAGGGTGCGACGCGGACCTGACGCACCACCGGCGCGGATCGCGACACGATGCGTCGCAGTGGCCTGAGCGATCCGGCACCGGAGGTCGACAGGTCCGATGACGCCGTCGCAACCCCCCTCGTCCGTCACATCCGCCGATGTCGTCGCGGCGCGGCCCAGGGGCGTGGGTCGCGCCGCACTCTCGTTCCGCGCCGGCCGATAGATCGCTGGATCGTGTTACGGAGCCCAGCTCGCGCGCGATCGGAACGATCCATCGGCCGCCGTCCCGCACGAGCGCCGCGTCCGGGCGCCCCACACGCCTGCGGGGGACCGATAGATCGGCCATACATAGCGCGACGGACGGTTCCCGCGCGATTCGGCCGGTAGATCGCTCCCCGAGGCGCCGGGCTCAGGAGCTCCCTGCGGCCCGCCCACCGCCGTCGTCGCCGATGACGCAGACGATCGCGCGAGCCTCCGCCGTGCCGTCGTTGCGCAGCTGGTGGGGCTCGAAGTCGGCGAAGCTGATCGAGTCACCGGCGTTGAGCCGATGCTCGGCGAACCCGATCTGAAAGGTCAGCTCGCCGTCGAGCACCACGAACAGATCGCGGCCGGGGTGACGGAGCATCTGCCCGCCGCTCGTGGCCCCGGGCGCGTAGCGGATCTCCATGAAGCGCAGCCCTGGTTCCTCGCGCGGCAGGAGGTTCTCCCACGTGACGCCGTGCTCGAGGCTGATGCGCTGCCGGTCCATGGCACGCACCACCCAGGCCCCGGACGGCTCGGAGACGGCGGCCGCCGTCTCGCCGAAGAACGCCGCCACCGGGACCCCGAGCGCGGTGGAGAGGAGGTACAGGGTGTCCACCGACGGGGTGACCTTCCCGTTCTCGATCTGGCTGAGGAGGCTGGGGCTGGCCCCGATGAGGCGCGCCAGCTGGCGCAGCGAGAGCTCGCGCGCGGCGCGCAGGTCGCGCAGCCGGGCACCGATGACGGCGGCGTTGAGCCGCCGCTCCTCAGCCATCGGCCATGCGAGGCTGTTCAGTAAGAATGAACTCATGCCCGTCCACCTGCGTATTGTGTTCAGCCTGACTGATTCTACGGGCAGGCAGGGGAACTGCGCCGGTCGGGCGGCGAATCGGTAAGGAGTCCTGGTCCGTCTCATCTTCACCGGTCCGCCGCCCGACCTCGCGCCACGCGTGAAGGATGGAGGTCGACACACCGATGCAACGACGCAGGTGGCGATACGCCGCGCTGGTCGCGACCGTCAGCTTGCTGCTCGCCGCCTGTGGCGGTGCCGGCACGAGTTCGTCGGGTGAGGCCACGGGATCCGATGCACCCTCCGCTGGTCCCGGGTCGTCGGACGACCCCGGTGGGGAGACCGGCACTCGCGACTCTATCACCTGGGTGCTCGACGGCCAGCCCGGGAAGATCAGCAACGGCGCGGACGACGATCCGACCGCCGACCTGGCCGCGTTCATCTACGACGCGCTGTACCAGTACAACGATGCCCTCGAGTCGGTGCCGAATCTCGCCGAGTGCGAACCCGACGCCGACGAGCTGGTGTGGACCTGCTCGATCCTCGAGGCGACCTTCCATGACGGCTCGCCGATGACGGCCGAGGACGTCAAGTACAGCTACGACCTCGCCATCAGTGCGAACTGCACGTACAACCCGTCCATCTGCCTGGCCGGCTTCGTCGAATCGGCGGACGTGATCGACGATCGCACGATCTCCTTCACCCTGCCGCAGCAGTACTCGCCGTTCACGACCCTCATCCTGCCGAGCCTGGGCATCGAGTCCAGGGCGGTGATCGAGTCCGCCTACGCCGAGTTCACCGGCGCGGCATCCTCTCTCGACCCGGCCGACGTTCGCGCCGCGGGCGCTGCGATCGACGAGCCGGCCGGTGCGGACGGGCCCGACCTGGCCGGCTGCGAGGCGGCCCTGGCCGAGGCCGAGGCGCTCCTGACCCAGGCCGGCGTCGAGCTCCCGCGTCGCGAGGATCACACATTCGACGAGGGCTTTGATCCGTGCAGCTACGGCACCGTGCTGTCGACCAGCCTGCTGGGCGTGGCCACATCGCTCGAGGCCGAGGGCATCGACGCGGTCGCCGCCGTCTACAGCCTGCTGCCGTTCAATCGGGCGCCGGTCGGCACGGGGCCGTACAAGCTCGTCGAGTTCGAGGTCGGTCAGAGCGTCGTCCTCGAGGCGCACGCCGATTACCATGCCGGCGTCCCGGCCACCCCGACGATGAACTTCGTGATCATCACCGACCTGGTGGCCGCCGCCAGCGCGCTTGCCGCCGGGCAGGTCGACTACGTCGAGGAGATGACCCCGGACGCCTACGAAGCGGTCCGCAACTCCGACTCGGTGAAGATCGCCGAGTATCCCGGCTTCCTGCACCTCGAGCTCCAGTTCAACGTGCGCGAGGGCCGCATCTTCAGCGACGTCAACCTGCGCAAGGCCATGCAGCTGTGCATCGACAAGGCGGCGACCGTCGACGCCGCGACGAACGGCACGGCGCTGCCGACCGAGTCGGAGACGCCGCCGGCTTCGTGGGCCTTCAACCCCGACGTGCAGGGCGTCGAGCGTGACGTCGATGCCGGTAGGGCCCTCATCGAGGAGTCCGGCTGGTCCATGGGCGACGACGGGACCTACACCAAGGACGGTGCCCGGCTGGCGGCCGAGGTGCTCGTGCGCGCCGGCCAGAGCGACCGGATCAACTTCATGCAGCTGCTCGCCGAGCAGGTGCGCGAGTGCGGGTTCGACGTCACCGTCAACCCGGCCGACTTCCAGACCGTGCTCATCCCGGCCCTCGACCGGGCGTGGGCCGAGGACGGCTTCGATGCCTACTTCGGCGGCTGGTCGGCGGCGGTCGATCCCGATCCGTTCAGCCTCTGGCACTGCAGCCAGGTGAGCACCGAGGAGCGGCCGGAGCTCTTCAACTACATCGGCTACTGCAACCCCGAGGTCGACGAGATCATCGAGGCCGGCCTGGCCACCAGCGACCAGGAGGAGCGGCGCGAGCTGTACTTCCGGTTCCAGGAGATCCTGGCCGAGGAGCAGCCGTACCTGTTCGCCTACGCGCCGCTGGTGCGGGACGGCATGGACGTCGGGCTGACGTTCACCGATGGCGAGCTCAACCTCGAGTCGCCGACCTGGCTGTGGCAGCGCCACAAGGTGGTCATCGAGGACTGATCGCCGCTCGTTGACGATTCCGGCGGCGCCTGGTTGGCAGGCGCCGCCGGCGACTCCCCGTAGAGAGGCAGCAGCGCATGGCCGGCTATGTGGCGCGACGGCTGCTCCAGGCGGTACCGATCCTCTTCGGCGTCGCCGTCATCAGCTTCGGGCTGGTGCACCTCGCGCCGGGTGACCCGATCGATCGATTCCGCACGCCGACCGTTCGACCGGAGCAGCTCGAGGGCCTCGTCCGCCTCTACGGGCTGGATCGGCCGATCCACGAGCAGTTCTGGAGCTGGATCACGACCTACGTGCAGGTCTGGCGGCCGGAGGCCTGGGGCTACTCGTTCCTCGACGGCCAGCCGGTCATCCACAAGATCGCCGAGCGGCTGCCGGCCACGCTCCTGTTGGGCGGCACCTCCCTGCTCGTGACCGTCGTGCTGGCCATCCCGCTCGGCATCCTGGCCGCCGTCAAGCAGTACAGCCTCGCCGATCGGATCATCACCAGCGCCGCCACCGTCGGCTACGCGATCCCGTCGTTCCTGCTCGGCATCTATCTCCTCTTCCTCGGTGGCGTGGTGCTCGGCTGGTTCCCGCTGTTCGGGATGGAGAGCTTCGGCAACGAGGGCGACCCGCTCGACATCGGCTGGCACCTGGTCCTGCCGGTCGCCAGCCTCGCCCTGCAGCAGGTGGCCGGCTGGTCGCGCTATGTGCGCGCCGCGATGCTCGAGGTCCTGCACCAGGATTACGTGCGCACGGCGCGTGCGAAGGGCCTGCCCGGGCGCACCGTGACGTACAAGCACGCGCTGCGCAACGCGATCATCCCGGTCATCACCCTCATCGGCCTGACCATGCCGACCCTGCTGGGCGGTGCGGCCATCACCGAGGCCATCTTCAGCTGGCCCGGGGTGGGGCAGATGGGCGTGCAGGCTGTCCAGAACCGCGACTACCCGGTCGTCCTCTCGTTCGTGATGATCGGCGGCGTGGGCGTCGTGATCGGCAACCTGCTGGCCGACGTCTTCTACGCCGTGGCCGACCCTCGCATCAAGCTGGACTGACCGATGTCGCACATCGAAGTCCTCGCCCCGCGCGGACGCGACGACGAGCTCGACGCCGACCAGCTCGATCGCACCCCCATTCGCACGTACTGGCAGCTCGCCCGCCAGCGCTTTCTGCGCAACCGCCTGGCCGTCGCAGGGCTGGTGGTGCTGGCACTGCTCGTCGCCGGAGCGATCGCGCTGCCGGCGCTGACCGGCGACGCCTGGCGCGCCGCCATCCTCGCCAAGGTGAACGGGCCGCCCGAGATCGGGACCGATGAGGCCGGCGTCTTCCGCTTCGCCCCACTCGGCTACAGCGACATCGGCCAGAACATCCTGGCCCGCCTGGCCAAGGGCACCGGCACGAGCCTGTCCATCGGCACCGCGGCCGTCGTCATCATCGTGGCGCTCGGCATCAGCGTCGGCTCGGTGGCCGGCTACCTCGGCGGGTGGGTCGACAACGTGCTCATGCGCCTCGTCGACATCGTGCTCAGCCTGCCGGCGCTGTTCATCATCCTGGCGCTGGTGTCGTTCTGGGGCGGCGGGAGCGTGTGGGTCATCATCATCGCCATCGGCATCACGTCGTGGACGCTCGCCGCGCGCCTGGTGCGTGCCGAGTTCCTCCGCCTGCGCGAGGTCGACTACGTTGCCGCCGCCCGCGCGCTGGGCGCCTCGCCGATGCGGATCATGCTGCGCCACATGCTGCCGCCGGCGCTGGCCCCCATCATCGTGGCCGCCACGCTGGGCGTGGCCGACTCGGTCGTCATCGAGGCCGCGCTCTCGTTCCTCGGCTTCGGCATCTCGCAGCCCGAGGCCAGTCTCGGCAACATGCTGACCGAGGCGCAGACCTACTTCTTCCGCAACCCGTGGCTGGTCGCCTGGCCCGGGCTGGTGCTGGTCGCGATCGTCATGAGCGCCTCGTTCCTCGGCGACGGCCTGCGCGACGCGTTGGATCCGCGGCAGCGGTAGCGGGAGCCCGGGCGGCGAAATATCGCCCTGAGGTCGCACGGAGCTCGTCTCGTGCGGGCCTGCGCCGAAATATCGGCTGAGTCTTGGCGCGCGCGGTGCGTCGGAGGCAGGTCGCGCCGAACGTCAGCCGAAATATCGGTCCAGCACCGCGCGCACCGTGCCACGCGTCGATACGGACCGAAATATCGGCGCTGAGGGACGACAAACGCCCCGCTCGGGCTCGGTACCGTGCGGGGCGTTCGCCTGGAGGGAGGTTGGGTCTGCGGGGAGTGTCGACCCGACCGGCCCCCGACGCTAGGGACGTTGGACACACGGTTCCCTACGTCATCCGACGTAGGGAATGTCAGGCGCCGATCCGACCGTGGGCGCGCATGATCTCCACGAGGCGATCGTGGTCGACGGCGTGGGCGGTGATTCCGTCGCGACCGGTCATCGTCTCGGCCGCCAGGAGGGCATTCGTGATGGCCTCCTCGGTGGCCTCCACGACCGCCTCGAAGAGCGGGTTGATGTGCTCGTCGACCACCATGCGCAGGTCGACCGTTGGTCGCGGGTCGTCCTCGCCGATGTGGTGCGAGAGGTCGCGATTGCCGGTCGCGAAGGCGCAGAACAGGTCGCCGGAGCCGTGCGACGCGTAGCTGCCCATGCGCGCCACGCCCAACCCGATGCGCTGGGCCAGCCGCGCGCACTGGTGGGGGAGAAGCGGCGCGTCGGTCGCGGCGATGCCGATGATGGAGCCGCCCTCCGCGCCGGCCCGCGTGTGGAGGGCATCCACCTGGTCCCACGGCGAGGGCACCTCCGAGCGCGGGATGGCGGCGCCGACCGGCACGCCGTCGATGCGCAGCAGCTCTCGCGTCCCGTAGTTGGCCTGCACCAGCACCCCGAGCGTCCAGTCGCCGATGCGCCGTGACGCCGTCCCGATCCCGCCCTTGAACTCGTGGCAGACCATCCCGGTCCCGCCGCCGACGTTGCCCTCGGCCACCGGGCCGTCGCCGGCGGCCGCAAGGGCCGCATGGACGTGCTCGGCCCGCACGTGAAAGCCGTCGATGTCGTTCAGAGCACCGTCGTACGTCTCGCCGACGACCGGCAGCGCCCAGAACGTCGCGCCGGGCGGATGGGCGCGCACGGCGGCCTCGATCAGCGCGTCGTGCACAGCACCGACCGAGTGCGTGTTGGTGATGCCGATCGCGCCGGCCAGCAGGCCCGCCTCGCGGATCCATTCCAGGCCGGTCAGCTCGCCGTTGCCGTTGAGCCGATGCGCCCCGGCGAAGACCGGCTCGGTCCACACGTCGCCGTCGTGCGGAATGATCACCGTCACACCGGTCCGCACGGGGCCGTCGCCACGGCGCAGCGGACCGTCGCCGCCGATGAGCGTGGTGTGGCCGACGCGCACCCCCGGAACGTCGGTGATCGCGTTGAGCGGTCCCGGCTCCAGGCGCCCGATCCGAATCCCGAGCTCACGCGCGCGCATCGGCTGCGAGTCTAGAGGGTCGCGGCAAGACGGGCGGATGCGCACCGGGCAGCCCGAGCTCGTGGATGGGCTGTGGACAGCCTGTCAGATGAGCGTCAAAGTCGGGGATAAGACGTATTGCGCCTCGTCCGGGCGGGCGCAATACTCAGGTTGTCCCGAAGGGGCAGCGAGATCGGATCCGATCACTTCGGTGGTCGGCCCCGGGCTCCCGACACGGTGACTTCGGTCATCGGCGTCGGAGGCTGTTCCTTCGGGACGCTTCGTGTGCCCGGCCACGCTATCAGCCGCGCTCGATGCGCGCGCCGTCGATCTCATCGGCCGAGCGCAGGTGATGGACGGCCGCGAAGCCCTCGACCGGCAGGGTGGCCACCGAGTCGACGAGCAGGCGGTGCTGCCGGCGCAGGGCACCTGGCGGCGGCCGCGGGGTGTCGCGCGTCGCGTTGCGCTCGAGGGCAACGGCCAGCGGCAGGTCCAGCACGATCCCCACCGCCTGCCGGCGGTGGCGGCCGGCCACTGCCACCAGCTCGGCGCGCGCCCAGTCCTCGACGTTCGTGGCGTCCACCACAGTCAGGCGCCCGCGCCGGAGTCGCATGGCCAGGACGCGGTGGAGGAGGTCGAAGGCGTCATCCGTGGCGCCCTGGGCCGTCGGGTCGTCGGTGATCATGCCGCGCAGCGCATCGGAGGAGAGGACCTGGGTGGGGGCGAAGTGGCGCCGCGCGAACGTCGATTTGCCACTTGCGGCGATCCCGATCAGCAGCACCAGCGCGTCGGCGGGAAGCCGGATGACCGCAGACACGAACCGGCCGCCGAGGTCATCGGCGGCCGGCGAAGATGCCATGAGTGCGGGTGGTGCCGGTCAGCCCTGGGCGTCGCAGTCCGGGCACATCTCCGAGTCGGGGATCGGAGCCTTCGGCTGGCCGATGGCGCGCGGAAGGGCGCGGCCGCAGATGGTCAGGCCAGGATCGCCGACGAGGTGCACCTTGGAAAAGTGGCGATCCGGGAGCCGCCACGTCACATAACGGCGCTGTCGAGTAGGGGTCGAGGACACAGGGCGGGGACTCCGTTTGCGGTTCCCCATTGTGCCAGAAATCGGCCGTTTTCACAAACGGCCGCCCGATCTGGCAGCATGGCGCGTGCAGCCATGAAACGCATCGCCATTCTCACCGGCGGCGGAGACGTCCCGGGCCTCAACTCGGTCATCAAGAGCGTCGTCTACCGGTCGAGCGAGGTCGGGTGGCATGCGCTCGGCATTCGCCGCGGGTGGCAGGGGCTCACGCACCTCGACACCTCGAAGGAAGACGGCGGTGGGTACCTGCGACCCCTCGACCGGGTCAGCACGCGGGCCATCGACCGCACCGGCGGCACGGTGCTGCACACCTCGCGCACCAGCCCGTCGAACATGGGTCCCACCGCGTTGCCGGAGCACCTGGACGCCGAGCGCCTCAAGACGCTGGAGACCGATGAGGGCCGCTACGACCTGACGCCGGTGGTGCTCGAGAATCTCCAGCGCCTCGAGGTGGATGGCCTGGTCGCCATCGGTGGCGACGACACGCTGAGCTACGCGGCGCGCCTGGGACGCGAGGGCTTCCCGGTCATCGCCATCCCCAAGACGATGGACAACGACGTCCACGGCACCGAGTACTGCATCGGCTTCTCGACGGCCGTGACGCGCGCAAAGGAGCTGATCAACCGCCAGAGGACCACCCTCGGCAGCCACGAGCGCATCGGCGTGTTCAGGATCTTCGGCCGCAACGCGGGCTACACGGCGTGGTACGCCGCCTACGTGACGAGCGCCCGGTGCGTCATCCCCGAGGCGCCGTTCGACCTCGATGGGCTGGCAGCCCAGTTGGCCGATGACCGGCGTCTCAACCCGTCCGGCTACGCCTTCGTCATCGCCAGCGAGGGCGCCATCTGGCGCGGCGGCGAGCTGCGCGAGGTCGGCGACCCGGACGCCTACGGCCATCGCCGCAAGGCCGACGTCGGCGAGGCCCTGGCCGATGAGCTGAAGCGCCGCACGGGCGTCGAGACGGTGCACTCCGACCTCACCTACGACCTGCGATCCGGCGACCCCGACGCGCTCGACCAGATGGTGGCCATCACGTTCGCCAACGTGGCGGTCGACCTCCTCGCCGACGGCCAGTTCGGGCGCATGGTCGCCATCCGCGACGGCAAGTACTCGCACGCGCCGCTGCCCTCGCGTGCCATGGGCGCGCGCACGATCGACGTCGAGGCCATGTACAACACGAAGCGCTTCCGCCCGCGTTACGAGGCGAAGCTCGGGTCACCGCTGCTGCTGGGGCCGGCGGTCATCGAGTGAGCGGCGCGGCCGACGGGGCCTGGGCTCCCGAGCGGCGCCTGCTGACCGTCGGGCTCATCGGCCTCGTCACCGCCGCCGCCTTCGAGGGCATGGCGGTGCCGACCATCCTGCCGGCGCTCGTCGCCGATCTCGGCGGCCTCGACCTCTACGGCTGGGCGTTCAGCGCCTTCTGGCTGACGAACATCATCGGCATTACGCTCGGTGGCTCCGACGCCGACCGGGTCGGTCCGGCCCGTGCGCTGGCCGTCGGCGTCGTTCTGTTCTCCGCCGGGCTGGTCGTCGCCGGCATCGCGCAGGACATGCCGATGGTGATCGCGGGGCGCGCCATCCAGGGGTTCGGCTCGGGCGCCATGGGCTCGGTGGTCTACGCCGCCATCGCGCGGGCGTACCCGACGTCGGTGACGCCGCGCATGATTGCGCTCGTGTCGAGCGCCTGGGTCGTTCCCGGCCTGATCGGTCCGGCGCTGGCCGGCATCGTGACCGAGGCGCTCGACTGGCGCTGGGTCTTCCTGGGGATCGTGCCACCTGTCCTCGTCATGGGCCTGGCGGTGTATCCGCAGCTCGCTCGACTGGGCCCCGCCGTGCGCGCGACCGCCGCCGTGCGCAGCCATACGCGACGCGCCATCGATGCGCTGCGCCTGGCCATTGGCTCGACGGCGGTGATCGGCGCGCTGACCCTCGGCTCGATCCCCCTGGCGCTGGGGCTCCTGGCCATCGGCCTGTGGCTGGCCATCGGCGCGCTCCGCCATCTGCTGCCGGATGGGGCCCTGCGGCTTGCGCCCGGAAGGCCGGCCGTGGTCGCCGCTGCATTCGGAATCTCGTTCGCCTTCTTCGGCACGGAGGCGTTCGTGCCGCTCGGCGTCGTCGACGTGCGCGGCGGGTCGGTGACGCTCGGCGGGGTCGCGCTCTCCGCTGCCGCGGTATCGTGGGCGGCGGGCTCCTGGCTCCAGGATCGGGCGGCGTCTGCGGGGATCCGCCGCGCGCTGGTGACGAGCGGGGCGTGCCTCATCGGCGCGGGGATCGTCGTCACCGGGGCCGTGCTGTTGCCCGCCGTGCCGGTGCTGGTGGCGGCGGTCGGTTGGGCGGTCGCCGGGTTGGGCATGGGCCTGGCCTACTCGATGCTGGCGCTCGTCATGCTCGAGACGTCCGCGCCGGGCGAGGAGGGCTTCAGCTCGTCGGCCCTTCAGCTCATGTTCACCCTCGGCACCGCGTTTGGCGCCGGCATCGGCGGGGCGATCGTGGCTGTGGCGGAGGGCGGCGCGCTCGAGCTGGCGCCGGCCATCGGCATCGTGTTCGGGCTGATGCTGGTGGTGGCGCTCCTGACCGCGGGCGTCTCCCTGCGCGTGCCGCGCGGGCCGTCGGACGTGCGCGCCGGCGTGGGACACCCGCTCCCAAGTGGGGTTCCCCTGGAGCATCCATAGCCCGGCGACGACATTTCGGTCCGGATCGGCGGGAGGCGCGCCCTGCGCCGGGTGGGAACGATATTTCGGTTGAGGATTGGCCCGACGAGCGCGCAGGGCGGCCATGCCGCCAACCCTTGACCGATATTTCGGCCCCAGCCCGCGCGCGAGATGTCCTGAGCCGACATCGGGCGAGATTTCGGCCCGACGACGCGGACTGCGGCCCGACGACGCGGACTGCGGCCCGACGACGCGGACTGCGCCCGCGTGGGACGCCGTTCGACGCCCGGCACGTGCGACCGACACCTGTCACGACCGCGCGTCAGGATGAGCGCATGCGACGAATCCTGACGATCGACGGTGGCGGCGTGCGCGGCATCATTCCCGCCGTGCTGCTCGCGGAGCTCGAGCGCGTGACGGGCAGGCCAACGCGTGATGCGTTCGACATGGTGGCCGGCACGTCCTCCGGCGCCGTGCTGGCCGCCGGGATCGCGGCCGGCATCCCCGCCGCCGAGCTCGCGCGCATCTATGCCGAGCGAGCGCCGGAGGTCTTCCGCAGCATCCCGCTGCTGAGCGGACTCCGAAGACTCCTCACCGGCACGCTGTACGACACCGGCACCCTCCACGAGCTGATCCAGGAGGAGCTCGGGCCGGTGGCGCGGGACTGGACGCTGAACGACGCGCCGATCGACCTGCTCGTGACCGCCAAGCGCGTGTCGGACGGCATGCCGTGGTACTTCGTGCGCGACAACCCGGGCAACTCGTGCCGGTCGGGAGGCTTCCGCCTCAGCCACGTCGTGACGGCCTCGGCCGCGGCGCCGACCTACTTCCGGCCGTGGCGGATCGTGCCGATCGGCGAGCTCATCGACGGCGGCATCGGCGTGGCCGGCAACCCGGTCTACCAGGCCTGCGTCGAGGCCTTCGACTACACCGACGCCTACCAGCCTGCCGACACGCTGGTCGTCAGCCTGGGCACCGGCAAGCTGCTGCAACGCGTTCGACCGGGCTGGCTGTGGGCGTGGCTCGGCTGGCTGCTGGCCGAGCTGCTGCGCTCGCCGGCGGAGCAGCAGACCGAGCTCGTCCATCGGCACTACCCGGAGACGCCGTTCTACCGGCTCGATCTCGAGCTTCCGACCGAGATCGGGCTGGACGCGGTCGACCGCATCGGCGAGCTGAGGGCGTACGGCGAGCGGCTGGCGGGCGTCGTCGACTGGCCGGCCATCCTCGCCGGCCGCGACGAGCGCTTCCGCGTCACCGACGCCACCACCCTGCCGCGCGAATACTGCCGGCTCGGTCCCGCCTGAGCCGGGACATCCGACCCTTGCCGGCCGGCCGCGCGAGGCGCTTCATGGCGATGCCACCGGCCCCGTCGAGGTGCCCGACCGATGCTCGACGCGCGCACCCTGTCCCGGCGGTCCTTCATGCGGCGCATGCTGGGTGCCGGCGTCGGCCTCCTGTCGCTCGAGTTCGTGGGTGGGTCGATCGCCTTCCTGTGGCCGCGCACCGCCGGGGGCGTCGGCGTCGAGCACCAGGTCGGCACGCTGGACCAGATCAACGCCGCATTTCCATCCTGGGCGCGCGGTGAGCCGATGGAGCTGCGCGCGGCCGGCGCCTTCGTCGTCAACGTCCCGGCCGCCAAGGCGATGGCACTCGGCGAGCCGATCTCCGTCCCGGACCCGACCGCCGCTGAGATCCTCGCGCTGTGGCGCAAGTGCCCGCACCTGGGCTGCATGATCCCCAAGGCGTGCGAGACCCGCAGCCGCTTCCAGTGCTACTGCCACCAGAGCACGTACAACATCCTCGGCGAGAAGCTCGAGCTCGGGCCGGCGCCGCGCGGCATGGACCGCTTCCCGGTTCGGGTCACGGACGAAGGCGTCGTGATCGTCGACACCCGCGAGCTGATCGAGGGCCCGCCCAAGGGGGTCGTCACCTTCACCGACCCGCACCCTCAGGACGTCGGATGTTCCTGAGGCGCCTCGGCTCAGACGACGTTGAGCTCGCGGACCGGCTCGTTGCGCGCGATTCGGTCGAAGCCGAGCGGGGCGAGGTCGAGGGTCTCGAAGCGCCCCGTCGCGACCCACTCTGCCAGCCCTCGCCCGACGGCTGGTGCCTGCTGGAGCCCGTGACCTGAGAAGCCGTTTGCGAACAGCAGGTTCGCGATGACCGGGTGCGGGCCGATGATCGCGTTGTGGTCGAGCGTGTTGACCTCGTAGTGGCCGGCCCACGTGTCGAGCAGCCGCAGCCGATCGAACGCGGGCACCCGATGCGCGAGCGCCGGCCAGACGACCGAGTCGAACGGTGCCCGATCGGTCGACAGGTCGAGCGTGTCGGGGTCCGGCTCGCCGTCGCGCGGTGAGTAGCCGGCGATGTAGCCGTCGCCTTCCGGCCGCACGTAGACCCCGGTCGGGTCGATCGTCAGCGGCGCGGCACCCAGGCTGACCGGCGCGGTGACGTGATAGACGTGGCGCTTGCGCGGACGCACCGGCAGCTCCACGCCGGCCATGGCCGCGACCGATGCGGCGCGCGGGCCGGCGGCATTGACGACCCACGCGGCGCCGATGAACGAGCCGTCGCCGAGCCGGACGCCGGTGAGGCGGTCGCCATCCCGCTCCAGGCCCACCACCTCGCCGACACGCTCGACGACCCCCAGCGCGCGGGCCTTTCGCCGGAAGCCCTGGAGGAGGGCGTAGGCATCGAACCATCCTTCGTCGGCCAGGCCGAGGGAGCCGCCGGCCAGGTCATCGGTATGCAGCCAGGGAAAGCGCGCATGCAGCTCGGCGGGCGTCAGGAGCGCCACCGGCACATCGAGCGATCGGTGAAGGGCATGATTGCGCTCGAGGATTGCGAGGCCCGCCTCGGTTGCCAGGAAGAGGTAGCCGTCCTCGACGAAGTCGACCTCGGGCACCTCGCCGTCCACGGCGAGGTATCGGCCAAGGTGCTTGAGGACGCCCACACCGAACCGGCTGATCTCGATGTTCAGCGGGGTGCTGAACTGCTGGCGGATACTCGCCGCCGACAGGGTCGTCGACGAAGTCCGGAAGGTCGGATCGCGCTCGACGACCACGATCCGGCCGTCGAAGTCCGGCCGCGACGCCAGGAAGGTCGCGACCGCCGAGCCGATGATCGCGCCACCGACGATGACCACGTCGGCCCGCTCGCCCGTCTTCATGCGTTGCGATCCTAGCGGGTAGCATGCGGGCCATGTCCGAGCAGCCGAAGGTTCGCTTCGCGGACGCCCCGCCGGCGACCGCCGACGTCGTCGTGATCGGTGGCGGGATGATCGGCTGCGCGACCGCCTTCTTCGCCGCCCGCGCCGGGCTGCGCGTCGTCGTGCTCGAGCGACGCGCCGCGCTGGGGACGCTCACCACCCCGGCCTCGACCGGGGCGTTCCGGCTCCAGTTCGATAATCCCGAAGAGATCGCCACCGTGCGCGAGGGTGTTGCGCTCTTCGACGCCTTCGCCGAGCGCACCGGGCTTTCAGGCTGGGACCTGGGCCTGCGCCACGCTGGCTACCTGTTCTGCTCCCTGACCGATGAAACCCTCGACCGCTCCCGCCGCCTCGTGGCGCGCCAGCGCGACTGGGGCCTGGCCGACGTCGAGCTGCTCACCGGCGACGAGGCGCGCGCCCGCTGGCCGTGGCTCTCGCCCGACGTGCGCGGCGCGCGCTACCGCGCCGGCGACGGCTGGCTCGACGTCAAACGCCTGACCGCCGGCTACGCCACCGCCGCCTCGAACGCAGATCGCATCCCGGGAGCGGTCGGTGCGGGAGACGCCACGTTCGTGACCCACGCCGGAGTGCACGAGATCACGGTCGACGCCGGCCGGGTGACCGGCGTGTCAACGCCGCGCGGCGACGTCGCGGCGGGGTCGGTGATCGTGGCCAGCGGGCCCTTCCTGGCGCGCGTGGCGGCACTCGCCGGCGTGGAGGTGATTCTGCAGCCGACGCGGCGCCAGAAGCTCGTCATCCCCGAGCTGCCAGCCATCCCAGCCGACGCGCCGATGACGATCGACGAGGAGACGGCAGCCCACTGGCGCCCCGCCATGCGCGGCTGCGTTGCCCTCTTCACCGACGCGACCACGTTGCCGTCCGAGCCGCACGATCCGGTGCCGATCGAGCACGACTGGGCGTTCGGCCTCCTGGATCCCGCCTCCGACCATGCCCTCGCGCGCGTGGCGCCGTTCTGGCGCGGGGCGTGGGCGGGCGGGGCGTCATCGGTCCACTGGTATCTGCAGGCCGGGCAGTACGAAGTCACCCCCGATCGCCGCCCGTACCTCGGCCACATCGGTCCCGACGGGCTGTATCTGAACGGCGGCTACTCCGGCCACGGCATCATGGCCGGCACCGGTGGCAGCCGGCTGGTCGTCGACCTGCTCACCGGGGCCGCCGATGCGGAGACCAACCCGTACCGTCCGGACCGCCCGTTCCAGCCTCGGGAGCACGACATCCTCTGACCGGCATCCGCGCGGCGCCGGTGACCCGTCGGGCGGGTCAACGCACCAAGGAGCCCAGGTTGCGTGGCGATCCACCCGTATGGGCGGGTCATCTGACCACCGAGCTCGGCTTTCCCAGCGGTTCATGAGCCCGTTGACCCGTGGGGCGGGTCAACACAGGCTGAACGCCGCTGGATGGCGATTGACCCGGAGGGCGGGACCACACACCGCAGAACGGACTTCGGAGCCTATTCAACCGTGTGCCCTCGGCGCATGACGATAGGTGGATTGAGCTCCGCACTCGACACGGTCAGGCTGGGAGCGTGTCCTCGCTGTCCTCGATGAGTCCCGCTGAGGCTTTCGAGTCCGATCCTCGGCAGGTGCGGCGTCGCGTGGACGCCGCACAGCGGCGCGCCCTGCGGCGCGCAGTGGCGCTCGCAGCCGCACTGGCAGCGGTGCTCCTGGTGGTCGACCTGTGCGTGAACTACCTCATGGGCACTCGCGGAATCTCGACCCTGGCCCCCTTCACCGGGGCAGCCGTGGCCCTCAGCGCGAGCCTCCCGGTCCTCGCCCACCGCGGAACGGTGCGAGCCGAGGCGCTTGGCCTCATCGGCGTCCTCAACGTGTTCGGCGTGACACTGCTGGGAGAAGCGCTCACGCCCGACCAGCACGTGTTGAGCACCGCCCAGCTGGCCATCATCCTGAGCGGCGTCGGGCTCTTCCTCCCGTGGCACCAACCCTGGCATGTCGCAACGCTCGTCCTGTCGATCGCGCTCGCGGTGGCCTTCTTGCTCAGCCCGCTGGGTGCCCCGCTCAGCGGCAACGACGCGGGCAACCTGATCGCGGCTGTCCTCATGGCCACGGTGACGAGCCTGATCGGTCACCGGCTGTCGCAGGGCAGGATGCGCGCAATGCTCGAGCAGCAGTTCACGCTGCGCCGGTTGAGCCGCTACGCCCACCGTCAGGAGTCGAACGTCACCGAGCTGAACCGCGAGCTGAGTCTCGTCGCACGCCGCGACCCGCTCACCGGGGTCGGGAATCGGCTGGCATTCGACGAGGCGATCGCACGTCTTCTCGCCCGGAGGGAGGGAACGCACCCGTCGCCATTCGCGCTCGTCCTCTTCGACCTCGACCACTTCAAGGCATACAACGACGAGCACGGGCACCAGGCCGGCGACGCCGCGCTGCTGCGGACCGGAGAGATCCTGCTCGGCGCGACCCGAGACTCGGACGTCGCGTTCCGATATGGCGGGGAAGAATTCGTGCTCCTCGTGCCCGGCGGCGACCTCACGGTCGGGCTCGCCGTCGCGGAGCGAGTGCGGGTCGCAACGGAGCAGACGGTGGGACTGCCACCGTTCACCGTCTCGGGTGGAGTCGCCCTCTGCGACCCGGCCGACGGTCCCGATCCCCAGCCCCTCGTGCGCCGAGCGGACACGGCGCTCTACATCGCCAAGCGGGCCGGCCGAAGTCGCATCGTCGCGGATGCACTGTCCATAGCCCTTCAGCGCAAGGCGATCGCCGTCGCCTGACGGCCCAGCCGGCAGCGAGGCAACGCCGTGCCAACGGTGGCACCATGGTCGCGTGAAGTTCGGGCTCCAGATCAACCAATTCACGTGGCCGGGCGGCGCCGGGCAGATCGGCCCGACCTTAGCCCGCGTGGCACGCACCGCCGACGACGCGGGCTTCGACTCCATCTGGGTCATGGATCACTTCTTCCAGATCCGCGGTCTCGGCCCACCAGAGGCCCCGATGCTGGAGGGCATGACCGCGCTCGGCTACGTCGCTGCGCACACCGAGCGGGCTCGCATCGGCCTCATGGTCGGCGGCATCCACTACCGCCCGCCGGGTCTGTGGATCAAGGCCACCACCACGCTCGACGTGCTGTCGGGTGGGCGTGCCTGGTTCGGGATCGGCGCTGCCTGGAACGTGCACGAGTCGAAGGCCCTCGGCTTCGTGTTCCCGTCGCTCGGGGAGCGCTTCGAGTGGCTGGAGGACACGCTGCGCATGGCGCACGGCATGTGGTCCGGCGGCAGCGGGGCGGGCGAGGCTCTCGAGGGCAAGCACTTCACGGCCACGCACCTCATCAACTCGCCACAGTCGATCAGCCGCCCGCGCGTCCCGATCCTGGTCGGCGGCGGAGGCGAGCGCAAGACGCTACGCCTCGTCGCGCAGTACGCCGACGCCTGCAACATCTTCGGCCGCTCGCCGGAGTTCATAGCCGGCAAGTTCGCGGTCCTGCGCGAGCACTGCGAGCGGCTCGGGCGCCCCTACGAGGAGATCGAGCGGACGATCCTCACCGGGATCGACCTCGAGAACGACTCGACCGATGAAGTCGTCGAGCGCTTCGGCTCGCTGGGCGAAGCAGGCGCGCAGCACCTCATCTTCAGCGTGCCGCGGGTGGCCGACACCTCGAAGTTGGAGCGCATCGGCGCCGAGATCCTGCCGCAGCTGCGCTAGCCGCCGAAGCGCGCGGTGCCCTCCGCAGTCCACCAGCGGGCGCCGTGGATCTCGAGCCGCCCGGCGCGCACCATCGGGTCGGCGCGCGCCAGCTCCAGTGCCTCGGCCAGCGGCAGCGCGTAGATCGAGATGCCGCGCTGACGGGCGTCGGTCTGCTCGGCCAGCGGGCCGTTGGCGACGAGCACGCCCCGCCGTTTGAGCTCGCGCAGGTAGGTGAGGTGCTCCACCTGGAGCCGATCGAGCGCGTCCTCGTCGAGCTCGGGCGCATCGGGGGCGCGCACCAGGAAGATGATCGTGTGCTCGTCGAATCGCTCAGGGATGAGCGCCTCGCCGTGCGGGTAGCTCGCCATGGGTGTCGATTCTAGGGGTCGGCCAGCACCGCTCGCGCAGTGCGCTCGGCGAGCAGCATGACGGTCAGCATGGGGTTGACGCCGACTGCCGTCGGGAAGAGGGCGGCATCGGCCACGTAGCACCCCCTCAGCAGGCGGCCGGAAGGGTCCCGCCGCAGGCGGCCATCGGGATCGCATGGGTGCGTGGTGGGGTCGTCGCCGGCACGCGCCGTACCCATCTGGTGAGCGCTGAACAGCGAGGTGCGGTTCGGGCGGAGGTCGGCTGCGGCCAGCCGCCGGAGGAACCGATCGAACGACGCCGGCTCGGACTCGTCAGCCGACCATCGCTCGGGGCGCGTGGCGACCGAGAGGACCTCGAGCGCGCCCGCGGCGCGCGCCAACCGGGCCATCTCGACCAGTGCCCGTCGGGCGCTGGTCGCGCCGCCGGCATCGATCCGGTACTCGACGCGGGCCATGCCGCGTCCGGCGGATCGCACCCGGCCGCCGGCATCGTCGCCCTCGCGGAGGATCGCCAGCAGCGGCGCGAACCAGCGCATGCGGCCGAGGAGCTCGGCACTTGCATCGCGACCGCTCCATGGGAATGCCGCCGCCACCAACCCGGGATGTGGCGGTGCGCTCTCGACGACGAAGCCCCCGTGGCGCGGGCCGATCCCGTCGATCGCGACCGGCCCCGGATCGACGAACTGCAACGTGCGCGCCGCCTGGCTGGCGCCGACCCACATCTCGACGGGGTCGGCGAAGCGGGCGGCGATCGCCACGACGGGGTGCAGCCTGAGGTTGCGGCCCACGTGCGGGTGCGCGACCCCGCTGCGCTCGATGACGATCGGCGTCCGCAGGGCCCCGGCCGCGATGACGACCTGCCGCGCGCTCACGCGGAACGGCCGCCCGCCGCGCAGGCGCCCCTCGACGCCGGCGACCGAGTGTCCGTCATGGCGGAGCCGAGTCACGGGCGCCTCGACCACGATGCGCGCGCCGACGGCAACGGCCGTGGCGAGGTGCGCCCGAAGGCCCGAGCGCTTCGCGCCGCGCGGGCAGCCGAACGAGCAGCCGCCGCACTCCGTGCATGGGCCGGCGTTGCGGAGCGTGGGTGCCGCTTCCCAGCCGAGGACGCGCGCGCCCTCGAGGATGGCGCGGTCCTTCGGCGGAGTGACGGTTGGCTGCTGGAGCTTCAGCTCCGCCGCCAGCCGGTCGAGATCGTCATCGGCCGAGAAGCCGTCGATGCCCTCGAGCCCGTGATCGCGCGCCCATGAGGCCCGGACGCGTTCCGGCGGCGGCATGGATGTCGTCCAGTTCACGGTGGTCCCGCCTCCCGCGCCGTGCCCGGCCAGGATCGTGACCGACAGGTCGGTCGTCGAGGTTGTCCCGCGGTCGAGGTACAGGTCGCGATACGCCTCGCCCTCCAGGCGAGGCATGTCGGCCTCCGACCGATACGGACCGCTCTCGACCACGAGCACCGACCGACCGGCCGCCGCCAGGCGCGCCGCCACGACACCACCACCCGCTCCCGAGCCGACGATGACTACGTCGGCCTCGAGGTCGAGCGTCGCGGTCGCTGATCGGTCGACATCCAGCGGCGCGAGCGACGGTGATGGCGGAAGGCTGGGCCGATCGGGTGGGGCGTACCCGATGCGTCCCCAGGCGGGATTGTGCGGTCGCTCCGGGTCGGGGCCGGGGTCCGCGTAGGCGAGGAAGAGGCCGAGCCGCTTCCAGGCCTGGAAGGCGGTCCGACGCCGGGGGATGCGGCTGTCCGCCCAGCGGAAGAGGATCCGCTCGCGGGTCCCCTGGTCGGCCGTCCGGAACCGGGTCCAGCCCGCACCCGTCAGCCAGTTCACGATCGGGACGTCGAGCGCCCTCAGTGCCAGGTCCAGCAACAGGACGTCGGAGCGCGGGCTGGTGGCGGTGATCGTCTCGACCGCGAGATCGGCGCGCCGTCTGGCATCGTCGGCGGACATCGGCGCGAGCGTCAGGTACACGTCCGCCAGGCGCCTCGCCATCGACATCGGTCAGGGACTCGCCGGTCGTGCCACGCCGGGGCGGACGCCGACCAGGTGCTCCGAGCTGCGCAGCCAGCGCAGCGGCAGGAGCGCGACCAGCAGCAGCCCGGCCGACGCCAGCAGCAGGCCGTCGACGCCGAGCCACTCGGCAGCGCCGCCACCGGTCAGGGAGCCGATGATCTGGCCCACGGCCAGGAAGACCGAGTAGAGGCCCATGATCGCGCCGCGATCCTCGGGGTGCTCCTCGCTGATATCGGCCAGCATGCCGAGCGCCGCTGGGGTCGCGCCGGCCAGCACGAACAGGCCCGCCGCCGCCACCAGGCCCAGCGCAATGCGGATGATCGGTCCCCACGTCTCGGCGTGGTTGAGTCCGAAGACGGCGCCGACCATCGCGACGCCTCCGGCGGCGCCGATCGCCATGATCGTGGTGCGCCGGTAGCGCTTGAAGCGGTTGCCCCAGTAGAACAGGCCGGCGAAGAAGACCAGCAGCGCGACGGTCAATCCGATGCTGACCTGCACCGGCGCGAAGCCGCCCATCAGCAGCTGGTCCTCGAAGCCCGGGCGCGGCTCGTTGACGAGCTGGAAGATCGACTGGCTCGTCCAGGCACCGATGAAGGCGTTGATCGCGATCCAGGTCGGCGCCAGCAGCCAGACAGATCGGCTGGCAAGCACGCGCCGGTAGCGGGCCGGGTCGAATCCACGCGCCACGCCCGTCACGCCGCCGGCGCCGATCTCCTCGACCTCGCGATGCGCCTCGGCGACGGTGCCCGGGCGGCCCTCGGTGACGCCGAATCGGTAGATCAGGAAGCTGACGCCGTAGAGCACGGCGTTGAGGAAGAACGCGTCGCGCCCGACGAGCGCCCACAGCCCGCCGGCCGCGACCAGTCCGAGCCCCAGCCCGGCCAGGGTGGCTGCCTCGAACTGGGCGACCGTTCGCCCGCGCAGCCCCTCGTCGTGCGAGGTGGCCAGCGCGATGTAGCCCAAAATGGAGGGGATGCTGGCCGCGGCTGCGGCCCCCTCGAGCCATCGGGTCGTACCGAGCAGGAAGAGGTCGGTGGTCAGGGCGGTCATGACCACCGCCACGGCCCCGAAGGCAGGCCCGAACTGCATGACCGGCCGCGAGCCGAGCCGATCGGACAGCATTCCGAAGAACGGCGACAGGACCAGCTCGGCAAGGTAGAACGCCGCCGTCAGCAGGCCGACCTGGAACGGCGTAACCCGGGTGGCACCGAACGAGTCGAGATCGGCGAGGTAGTAGACCAGCAGCGCCCCGGTCAGCCCGGTGCTGAAGCGGAGCGTGAAGGTACCGACGAGGACGGCGTTCAGGGAGCGGCGCATCTGCGCGCGCAGTATGCCGAAACGGGCGACGTGGGGCGCGTCGGGGCGGGCCAGGCGCGGGCCGGACGCTACCAGGTGCCAAATGTCGGGGCCCGCGTCATTAGGCGGCACGGTGCGGCCGCCAGCCATCCAACGCGGGCGTGCTGAGCACGAACGTGTCCGGCATCGCAGCCGTCTGGCCGGGGATCCGCGCCTAACGTCCGTGTCGGCGACATATGGCAGCACCCGGGCGCGCAAGGCGCCGAACGCGCGCCCCGCTACCGGGATGCGCGCGTCCACGGTCCGCCAGGCGCCACCTGTCGCTCACCGCGTCACCAGGCGTCACGGTGCGGCCGCCTGCGATCCAACCCAGGCGTCCTGAGCACGATCGGGTGTGCGATCGCAGCCGCCTAGGGATCCCTGCCTTCCGTCCGTGTCGGCGACATTTGGCAGCTCTACGGGCGCAAGGCGCAGAACGCCCGCCCCGCTACCGGGACGGGCGCATCGGCGGGATGAGTTCAGGCGGTGGGTGTGCCGCCGTTGGCCAGGCTGGGGAGGTCGAAGGCGGCCTCGAGCGCCTCGAGCGGACGGAATCCGACGGCCGCCTTGGGCGCCTCGCCCGGCGCGAACATCGCGACGGTCGGGATGCTCATGATCCCGTAGTGCATGGCGGTGTGCGGGTTCGCGTCGACGTCGAGCTTGCGGACCTCGACGACTCCGGCGTACTTGGCGGCCAGCTTCTCGATCTCCGGGGCGACCATGCGGCACGGGCCGCACCATTCCGCCCAGAAGTCGACGATCACCGGCTTGTCACTGGCGAGCACATCGGTCTCGAACGTGGCGTCGGTGACCTCTTGAACGTTTGCGGACACGTGAGTTCCTTTCGTGGCGTCCGGCGCGTCAGCCGGCGACCTGCTGCAGCAATCGATAGGCGTCGAGAACGCGATCGTCCACGAGCCGATAGAAGATGGTGCTCCCCTCGCGGCGGCTGGCAACCAGGCCGGCCGAGCGCAGCACGGCAAGGTGCTGGCTCATGTTCGGCACCTGGCAGCCGACGTCGCGCGACAGGTCGCTGACGCTCCGCTCGCCGGCGGCGAGCTGCTCCAGCACACAAAGGCGCTTGGAATCGGCCAGCGCGCGGGCAATGCCCGCCGCGTGAGACCGCGTCGCATCCGTGGATACCGTCCCTTCCATCCGCGTCATTATCTCCGAACTTGCGCAATGACGCAAATGACGCGGGTCAGGAGGCCCCGGACTCAGCGCCGATCGGCATCGACCGCGGGTACGAGACCTCGGTCACGCGCGCCGCGGTCAGGCGTCCGATCCCGGCGGCCACGAACAGGATGGCGAAGGCCGGCCAGCCGCCCATGAGCATGACCACCGAGGAGGCGCCGACGCCGCCGAGGTAGGCGCCCACGTTGCGCACTCCGAAGTGGCTCTGGAACGCGAGGACGGCGGGACCCGTGGCCAACCTGAAGAGCCGCTCGTTGGCCGACAGCTGGCCAGCCGTGTCGCCGGCGGCCATCAGGACAGCGACGACGACGAGGACAGCCGGCGCCAGCGGGTTGAGCGGATGCGCCGCGAGGCCCAGGAAGAGCGCGAGGCCGCGCAGCACGAAGGAGCGACGGAGCAGTCGCGACGCGGAGCCGCCGAGCAGGTGAGAGCTGACATACAGCGAGGCAAGCACGAGCGTGCCGGAGCTGATGGCGCTGATGGCGATCGCAAAACCGGCGCCGGTGCCGAGGACGCTGATGGCATACACCGACAGGAACGGCGACAGGCCGGCAGACAGCAGCGCCAGGGTCATCACGTTGCCGTGGCGACGCAGTTGGGCGTGCGCATCGCTGCCCCATGGTGTTCCGCGAGGCACCCGGATGCGGCCGGGCGACGGAAGACGGCGCAGGACGGCGAGCGGGACGATGCCAGCCAGCCCGGCGACCAGCATCGGAGCGCCATAGGCCCACAGGCCGATCGCCTCGACCGCGGCGTCGATCGAGAACGCGATCGGCAGCAGGATGACCGAGCCGATGCCGAGCGTGATCCCGCCCAGCCGCGGCGCCACGAGCCGACGCTCCTCCTCGGGCAGGATGATCTGGTACCACGACTGCTGGAGGCTGTACGCGGTTGCGCCGAGCGCGCCGAGCAGACCGCTGATGACGCCGATGAGCGCGATCGCCGCCCACGCCGGGAGCAGGCCGGCCGCGGCGAGCGCCACGACCCCTGCCAGCAGGAAGCCGCGCGGCTCGCCGATGGTGGCGAACAGGATGACGAGGCCGCGCAGGTTGCCATCGGTCCGATCCAGCCACGACGGCAGCCAGCGCTGGGCCATGGTGCCGGCCGCCGGCAGCACCGCGAGCGCCGTCGCCAGCGCCGGATGTGCGCCGAGGGCGAGCAACAGCGGGATCGTAATCGCGGGCCCGGTCAGGGCTCCGATGAAGCCTTGGGCGATGGCGAGAAGCCTGAATGGCCGATACGGGCGCGCCGCGAAGGCGCGCCAATCGGTGGCGGCGAGATGGAGGGTGATGGGACGTGCGCGCACGAGCCGATGACGACCTTGTCCGGGAGCGCGCGTACTCCCGCCAGACCCGCTCTGGCGGACATCGGTGCAGGGCGTCCCAGCCGGGCAGCCGACGCCATCGAGTCTAGCCCATCGATGCCGGCCACCGAGATGGGTGATTCGTCCTGGGGCCGTGTCGCCAATGCGACACGAGAGTTGTCACAAAGCACGCTCATCGTGCTCGACATGAACATCCTGCTCGACTGCGCATGGTGCGGCGACGAGGTCGTCTTCTCGGTCCACGAGACCGATGACGAGCTCGTGTGCGGCGCCTGCAACGCCCACGTGGCCTTCGCGCCCGATCCGTCCACCACTTTCTCCCTGCTGTACGAGTCGGCGCAGGCTGCCTGAGTGGGCCGCCTGACCCGACCGACGGGCCGGTGCGTCCGTGACGGATGTGTGTCAACCTCCGGCGCATGTCACCCGCACGGTCCCGGAGGCGACACCGGCGGCGCCTGGGATCGACTCTCCTCGTCGCAGGGCTGCTGGTGGCCGTCGGGGCGCTCGCGGCCTACGGCCTGAGCCGGGTCGAGCTCGTCCCGCTCCTCGGCGGACAGATGCCCGCGGTCGCCTACGACGCCTACCGTTCGGCCGCGAGCAGGGCGCCGACAGTCACGGCCTCGTGCGAGGTCGAGTGGGTCGTCCTGGCCGGCATCGCCCAGGTCGAGTCGCGCCACGGGCGCATCAACGACGTGCACGAGGTGACCGCCGACGGCGACGTCGCACCGCCGATCCGGGGGCGAGCACTCGACGGGACGCGCGGCACGCAGACGATCGTGGACACCGATGACGGCGAGCTCGACGGAGACGACGAGTGGGACCGCGCCATGGGCCCGCTCCAGTTCATCCCAACCACGTGGCGCGAGCTCGGCCGCGACGGCAACGACGACGGGACCGCAGACGCCGACAACCTGTACGACGCGTCGCTCACTGCCGTCGCGCACCTCTGCCTGCGCGAGCCCGGTGACTACTCCGATCGCGGGCAGCTGCGAAGAGCCCTCATCGCCTACAACGCCTCGGGCCGCTACGCCGACGATGTGCTCGGCTGGATCGACCGCTATGAGGCCAGCCGGCTGTCCGAGATCGTCGAGGGCCCCGACGAGGATGAGGAGGCGTGAGCCTCAGGTGCCGGGCGTCTCGCTGACATTGAGGCGCCAGTAGTACGTCCCGCTGCCGCCGTCGTCGGCGAACGTGACTTCGGCGATGATGGCCCACTCACCGTCGCGGATCGGGATGCACACGACATCGGTCAGCTCCGACCCCGCGGTCCAACGGATGCGGTCGGTCTCGACATCGCCCGAGCGGAAGAGCCCGTCGGGGATCGCGTCGACCCGCCACGCAGCGATGCGAACGCCGTCGCTCATGCGCAGCGACACCTCGCGCTGGCCGCTTGCCTGGAGCACCGTGAAGCGCTCCATGTGAACCGGGCGGACCGGCGCCGCAGTGACCGGCTCGCCGTCGCCGAGCCACTCGACGTCGCCGACCACCGGCGGGAGGTCATTGCCGGCGACGTAGAGCACCGCCAGCGGGTAGTCGGTCGGCGAGGTGCGCGGGGGCAGGTCGGCCGTGCAGGGGCCTTGGGTCACCTGCGATGGCGAGGGTGCCGTCGTGCCGCAGCCGGCGACCGTCAGCCCGACCATCGCGGCCGTGACGAACGACGCGCGCGGCACCCGAGGCGGCCTCAGGACTCGGTGATTTCGATCGTCTCGATCCGGTCGCCCGGTTGGCGGTCGCGCTGCGGGTCGCGCTCGCGGAGGGCGCGGACCACGTCCATCCCGGACGTCACCCGGCCGAACACGCTGTGCTTGTTGTCGAGGTGCGGCGTGGCGGAGTGGGTGATGAAGAACTGGCTGCCGTTGGTGCCGGCGCCGGCGTTGGCCATCGACAGCACGCCGGGCCCGTCGTGACGCAGGGACGGGTGGAACTCGTCGCCGAACTGGTATCCGGGGCCTCCGGTGCCGGTCCCGGTCGGGTCGCCGCCCTGGGCCATGAAGCCGGCAATCACGCGGTGGAAGGTCGTGCCGTCGTAGAAGCCCGCGCGCGCGAGGTTCACGAAGTTCTCGACCGTGAGCGGCGCGCGATCGGCGTAGAGCTCGACGACGATCTCTCCGCGCTCGGTCTTGAAGCGCGCCGTGTATGTCTTGTGGAGGTCGAGGTCGCCTGCCGGCGGCGTCGGTCGATCGGGCATCGGAAATCCTCTGGGGGGTGACGGACCGATGCTACCGGTTCTCCGCCGGCTCGTCCGGGGCAGTGACATGCTCGACGTACGCGGCGATCGTCGGGAAGCCCACCAGGCGATCGTGGAAGAAGCTGTTCACGAGGTTGATCACCCTCGCCCGGGCCGCCTCGATACTGGCCGTCAGCTCCGCGGATGGCTCTCCCTCACCGAGACGGGCGCGGAGCTCGAGGATCGACTCGACGATCTCCGTCTCCTCCGGCCCGTCGAGCGCCGCGGTGACTTCGGCGATGAGCGCATCCGCGTGGGCCTCCGCGTCTCCGAGGGTCGTCGGCTCGGAGGCCGACATCGCGTCGTCGAGCGTGCGGAGCATCGACCACACCTGGTAGAGGACCGCCGCCGGCTCGTCGAAGAGCTCGCGGACGTACGCGGCCTCGGGGTAGCGGCCGGTCAGGCGAAAGACGTTGTACATCCGCTTCGCGGCCTTGCCGTAGTTGAGGTCCTTGGTCAGGTACTTCGCCACCTCGTGCTCGAGCTGTGCGACGTATTCGTCGAGCGCGTCGGCACTCGCCTGCCGGACGACCTTCGAGAAGATCGGGATCGAGTCGGCCTCCAGGTACACCTCCTGGAAGTAGCCGTCGAGGTGGCCGTCGAGCGGGGTGATGGTCCCGTCCGGGTGCTCCCACGTGACGTCGAGCATGTTGCTGGCGTTTGCCAGGGTCCCATGGGCCGGATCGGCGACGACCCAGTCGAGCTTGCACCAGCCCGGGTCGGCGGCGGCGTCCTGCCACGAGATCTCGGCGGGCGACCCATCCGGCCGGCTGCCGACGACGCGCCCATCGGCCACCTGGGCAGGACGCCAGGCGAGGGCGCTCCCCGCATGGCGCAGCTCGCCGTCGACGATGATCTCGAACGGCGCCGAGCCGAACTTCACCTCGATCAGCCGATGATCGTCGCCGCGCTCGGCCGCGAGCGCCTTCGCCCGCATGATCTCGCCCAGGACCCGGCACGCATCCTCACGCGTCGGCGCGTGGATGTTCACCCGCTCGAAGAAGTCGCAGTCGCCCGGGTGGGTCTGGACCTTCGACTGTGCGGCTGAGCCCGACAGCGCGAGGGCGGTCTCGACTCCCGGCTGGTCCTCGAATCCCACGATCTCGCCGATGCGGCGGAAGCGCGCAAGCTCGGCTGGCGAGAAGTCGAGCATGCTCACTCGGTGGCCGTACACGCCCGACGCGATGTCGACGACCACCTCGCCTCCCTCGGGCACCGCCGCGATGGCGGTGAGCCAGCGCATCGCCTCCGTCTCGTCGAGCTCGACCCCCAGGCGGGCGGCAGCTTCGACGATCTTCGCGAGCTGTTCGTCAGCGGCCGAATCGGTGGTCATGGTGCCTCCTGTGACTCTCGGAGCATGGCCGTGAACAGCCGCGCCTGGATCCGCGCGTCCTCGAGCGCGTGGTGGGGAAGAGTCCCCGGCTCGCCGAAGCGCGCGGCGATCTGCGCGAGCCCCGTTGCGCCCCACGGCACGCGGGTCAGGCCGGCGAAGAACGACTTGGTGTCGAGCGGCGCGTGGCCGAACGGATTGTGGCCGAGGTAGCGGTGGAACGCATCCGCCACGAACATCCAGTCGAAGGCCGCGTTGTGGCCGACGAAGACGGGCGTCCGCCCGTCGAGCTCCGCGACGAGCCAAGCCTCGAACCGTCGAAGGGCCGCGGCGGGCTCCTCGCCTCGCGCCGCCAGGTCGTCGAGCGAGAGTCCGTGGACCCGCATCGCAGCCGGGTCGGCCTCGCGGCTCCACGGCCGTACCTCCGCGTAGAACCCGCGCGACGGATCGTCGACCAGGCAGGCGCCGATGGAGAGGATGGAGTGACGGCTCGGGCTCGGGCCGGCGGCCTCGATGTCGACCGACACGAAGGCCGACGCTTGATCGCTCATCCACCGATGCTACCCGCTTCCCATGACGGCGCCCGGATCGTCTAGTGCTCGACGTCGATCACCAGGCGTGGCGAGCCGCCCTCGCCGACGAGCCGCATCACGCGCACGCAGGCCGGCCCGTTCAGCCCGAGATACCACGTGCTCTGCGCCTCGAAGTCGCCGCCCTCGACGAGGTCGACCAGCATCACGAAGCCGGGGTCGAAGTCGGTCGGCCCGTCGTAGCTGCTGGTGCCCTCCTCGGTCTGCTTCGTGCCGCCGCGCATGATGAGGCGCAGGAAGCTGGTGCCCTCGACGTCGATCGGCAGGCCGGAGGCGTCCTGGGTGAAGGGCGGCTCGGCGCGGTCGAGGGTGAACTCCGGCAGGCCATCGGCGAACTCGAAGACGACGCGGTCGTAGTCGTCGTGGCTGCCGACCCGCACGTCCACGATCTGCGCGCGAGCCACGGTGGCGTCGTCGACGACCGGGAGGTCGCAGCTGAAGCTGCCGAGGTCGTCGGACGGCACGGGCTCGACGGTGGGTGCCGGGCTGGGAGACGCGCTGGCGGCCGTCGAAGCGCTGACCGATGGCGCCGGCGGCGACGCCGTCGCAGCGGGTGAGCTGGCGGCCGGTCCGCCGAAGCAGCCGGCCATGATGATCACGGCCAGGCCGGTGCCGGCCAGCCGATACGGGTGAAGTCGCATGCTGATGAGCTCCTCGGTGAATACGATGCCGCGCCCCTGGACGGCCGACCCATCGCGGGCGTTTCGGGCGGTCCGTCCGGCTAGACTGCACGGACCCATGAACGACACACCGCCCTCGCCCGGCCTCAAGGGCGTCGTGGCCGGGGAGACGAGCCTGGCCATGATCGACGGTGAGCGGGGCCGGCTCCAGTATCGCGGCTACCCGATCGGCGAGCTGGTCGAGCGTGGCAGCTACGCGCAGGTGGCCGAGCTGCTGTGGACCGGCGAGTGGCAGTCGACGGCGGAGCTGTCCTGTTCGCCCCTGTCGGACCCGGTCATCGACGTCCTTCGCCGGCTGCCGCGCACCGCGGGCGCCATGGACGCGCTGCGGACGGCCGTCTCCGCGTGGGGGGCGCAGGAGCGGACGATCTGGCCGCCCACCGTTGAGCAGGCGCGCGCGGTGACTTCGGTGGCCCCTTCCGCCCTGGCCGCCTTCGCTCGACTGCGCGACGGCCTCGAGCCGATCGCCCCGGACCCGCGGCTCGGGCTGGCGGCCGGGTTCCTCTACCAGCTGCGGGGCGAGGCTCCGGACGAGGCAGCGGCCCGCGCCCTCGACGCGTACTTCGTGGTGGGGGCCGAGCACGGCTTCAACGCCTCCACCTTCGCGGCGCGGGTGATCATCAGCACGCACTCGGACATCGCCTCGGCGGTCGTCGGCGCGATCGGCGCCCTCAAGGGTCCCTGGCACGGTGGGGCGCCGTCCGAGGTGGTCGACCAGATCCACGAGATGGGATCGGTCGACCAGGCGGAGGCGTGGATCCGCGACACGCTCCACCGGGGCGAGCGCCTCATGGGCTTCGGACACCGCGTCTACCGTGCCTACGATCCGCGAGCCGCCGCACTGCGCGACGTTGCCGCCGGGATGGCCGGCGTGGCCGGCTGGCTCGACAAGGCCGTGGCGGTCGAGCAGATCGCGCTCCGCATCCTGGCCGAGTTCAAGCCCGACTACCCGATCAGGACCAACGTCGAGTACTACGCTGCAGCCGTTCTCCAGGGAGTCGGTCTGCCGCCCGATCTCTTCCCGGCCACCTTCGCGCTGGCGCGACATGCGGGATGGACGGCCCATTGCCTGGAGCAGGCGGAGGCGAATGTCCTGATCCGACCCGACGTCCGCTACGTGGGGCCGAGCGAGCGCCACCTGCCCTAGCTCGAGGCGATGCGCTCCTCGAGCAGCCGTCGCTCCGCGGGGTTCTCGGTGAGCGACAGGGCGATCTCGTCGGCCGCTCGAGCCTCGTCGCGACGGCCGAGCCGCCGCAGCAGCTCTCCGCGGACGGCGTGGAAGAGGTGGTAGCCGGCGAGGCGGTCGCGGAGCGGCGTCAGCTCGCGCAGCCCGGCCTCCGCCCCGCGGACCTCGGCGATCGCAACGGCCCGGTTGAGGGCCACGACCGGCGTGGGCTCAATGCGCAGCAGGATGTCGTACAGGGAGACGATCCGGCTCCACGGCGTCGAGGCCCAGGAGGATGCGCGCGCGTGCGCGGCCACGATCGCCGCCTGAACCTGGTATGGACCGGGGCGCCCCATTCGCTCGGCGGCCGCGAGTAGCCGCAGCGACTCGTCGATGGATGATCGCTCCCAGCGGGTGCGGTCCTGGTCACGAAGCAGGACCAGCGAGCCGTCGGGTGCGAAGCGTGCATCGGCGCGCGCAAGGTGAAGGCGCATGAGGGCGAGCAGCCCGAGGGCCTCGGGCTCGTCCGGCATGAGGCGGACGAGCAGCGAGGTGAGCCACTCGGCGTCGCGCGCCAGGTCGCGGCGCTCGGCGGTCGCGCCGGCTGAGGCGAGGTAGCCCTCGTTGAAGACGAGATAGAGCACTCCGAGCACCTCGCTCAGCCGCGCAGGAAGCTCGGTCACCTCGGGAACGCGGTACGGGATCGCTGCGTCGCGGATCTTCCGCTTTGCGCGGACGAGCCGCTGGGAGATCGTCGCCTCCGAGACGAGGAAGGCGCGCGCGATGGCGGCCGTCTCGAGGCCACCGACTGTCCGGAGTGTGAGCGCCACCTGGGCTTCCCGGCTCAGCGCCGGATGGCAGCAGGTGAAGAGGAGTCGGAGCCGGTCGTCGGCTCCCATCGGTCCCGCCGTCGGCGGTGCGTCGTCCATCTCACGGGCCTCGCGGGTGAGCAGTTCCATCCGCTCGCGATAGCGGGCGCGTCTTCGGAGCCGGTCCACCGCGCGTCGCCGCGCGGTGGTCATGAGCCACGCGCCGGGTTTCCGCGGGATGCCGTCGTTCGGCCAGTGCTCGAGCGCCGCGACCGCCGCGTCCTGGACGAGTTCCTCGGCGACCTCCCAGTCGCCGAGGATGCGAACGAGCGCCGCGGTCAGCCGGCTGCGCTCGTCGCGGAGGACGGCGGCGAGCCGCGCGTCGACCTCGGGGCGTTCAGCCACGCTGGACGATCGGCCGGATCTCGAGCGTGTCGGGGGCCGGCCAGCTGGAGGCGACGCTGAGGGCTTCATCGAGGTCCGCAACGTCGAGAATGCCGTAGCCCCCGATCATCTCCTTTGCCTCGAGGAAGGGGCCATCGATGACCGTCGTGCTTCCGTCGGCGCCGATGCGCACGGTCGTGGCCGTGGACGACGGCTGCAGCTCGTGCCCACCGATGACGCGGCCCTCCCGCTCCTGCGTGTTCCACCACTCGCCGATCCGCGCGTAGAGCGAGTCGAGCTCGTCCTTCGTGTACCCCGCCCACGATTCCTCGTTCCCGGCGATCAGCATCATGTACTTCATCGGTGGCCTCCTTCTGAGCTGCGACGATCTTCCTGCACCGATGACGACGTTCGGCCC
>CAYVCE010000203.1:0-5495 GCA_964449915.1 uncultured Steroidobacteraceae bacterium
CTGATATCCGCGGCCGCTGCGCCGAAAGGGCCAGGCTGATCCGGCCGAACGCGATCGCCGTATCCTTGAGCACATGTCGCTGTATCGCATGGACGTCACCGACACCTCGCTCGACGCGCCGGTCCTCGTCGCGGCGCTCGAGGGCTGGGTCGACGCCGGCGGCGCCGGGACGACAGCCGCGGTGCAGCTGGCCGACGGCGGCACTCGGGTTGCGAGTTTCGACACCGACGCGATCTACGACTACCGCGCACGGCGGCCGATCCTCGACATCGTCGACGGCAGGCCGATGAGCCTCGCCTGGGCCGACCTGCACATGACCGCCAGCCGAGTCGGGGGCCGCGACCTGCTGGTGCTCACCGGGCCGGAGCCCGACTACCGATGGCGCGAGCTGTCGTCCGACGTGGTCGAGCTGGCGAAACGGCTTGGCGTTGTGAGCTGGGTCAGCCTGGGAGCGATCCCAGCCGCGGTGCCGCACACGCGCCCGGTGCCGGTGCTGGCGACCGCGTCGGCTCCCGGGCTGCTGCCCGACGGCATCCGCCAGGGGCCCGATGGCCTGCTGCGCGTGCCCTCGGCGGCGCTGTCGGTGCTGGAGCTGGCTGTTGCGGCGGCCGGCATTCCCGCGGTCGGCTTCTTCGCCCAGGTCCCGCACTATGTCAACACGTCGTACCCGACGGCCTCCCTCGCGCTGCTCAGCGCGCTGGGTCGTCACCTCGGCGTTGAGCTGCCTGTCGGCGCGCTGGCCACCCGCGCCCTGGAGCGACGCAACATGCTCGACGCGGCGGCCGCCTCCGACGAGGACACCAGGGCACATGTCGAGCGGCTGGAGGCACTGGCCGACGAGTCCGGGGAGCCGGCGGGGGACGAGCTGATCGCCGACATCGAGCGATTCCTGCGTGGGGGCGGCAGCGGCGACGAGGAGCCCGACGGAGGCTCGCGCCTCCACTAGTTGTCGTTCCCACGTGCGCCAAACAGGCGGCGGGCAGGGTGCCTCGGGCCGATAATCGGCGCACATGAGCGCGTACCGAGCGGCGCGGACTCCACCCCGCAGGGGTCGACCGGTGCTCGCCATCGGGCTCATCGTGATCCTGGCCGTCGTCCTCGGCTTCCTCCTGGGCCTCATCTTTCGAGATGGAGACGGGCTGACCGGGCAGGGAGCGCCATCGGCCACCGCGTCCGCATCGGTGCCTGGGTCGGTCGCGGTGCCAGGTTCGCCGGCTGCCTCGGCGTCGGCCTCCACGTCGGTCAGCCCCGGGGCATCCGCGCCGCCGCCGGTGGTGGCCGCGCCGGACGGGCTGATTCCGCCGGGCAGTGCCGTGCGCGTGCTCGTCGACGGCCTGCGCATGCGCGAGGCGCCCTCGACCACCGCCACGCTCGTCGAGGACCTCGCGGTGGGTCGCCTGCTGGCGGTCGGCCACTCGCGCAACCGGGGCGACTTCGGGCCTGTCGAGGCCGAAGGTTTCGCGTGGTACCCGGTCATCGCCATCCCCGACGCGAGCGAGCTGCCTCCGCTGTCGTCCGGCCCGCTCCTGCTCGAGGCCGTCGGGTACGGCTGGGTCGCCGCAGGGGATGCGAGCGAGCCCTACATCGGGCTCGTTGCGCCGCGCTGCCCCGTGCGGCCGGTGAACCTCGCCACGGTCGAGGCCATGCTGCCGTGGGAGCATCTCGCCTGCTTCGGCGCCGAGCCGATGACGCTGGAGGGCACGTTCGGGTGCGGCGTCTGCAGCGGGATCTTCCCCGGCACCTTCGAGCCTGCCTGGCTGGCGTTCCCGTTCAGCGCCGGTTCCCTGTCCGGCGACCCGAATGCGCGGGTCGGCCCCTTCGCGATGCGGTTCGGGCCCGGTGGCCCGGCGCAACCGGTTCATGGCCGGATCATCCGGGCGGTCGGCCACTTCGACGATGCGAACGCCATCGACTGTACGGTCGCGCCCGGAGAGCCGCCGGTCCCGCTCGATGCGACCGCCGCCGAGCTCTTCTGTCGCGAGCAGTTCGTGGTCGAGTCGCTCGAGGAGATCGGCATCGATCCCGACTTCCCATAGCAGCGTCGCGCAAGCACGGAGGGTGATCGACATGGCTCGGGGCGCGCGGTACGCGTTCGTCGCACTGGCGTGGGCGTTCCTGGCAGGGCTGGTGGTGCAGGTGTTCTTCATCGGTCTGGGACTGTTTGCCGATGCCGGCGGCATCGAGCTGCATCGGAACTTCGGTTACGTCATGCAGCTGGCGCCGATCCTGGTGCTCGCCGCAGCCGCGCTCTCGCGCGCGGGCCGTCCTCTCCTGCTCCAGGTTCTCGCCCTGACCGTCACCGTTTTCGTCTTCCCGATCCTGCCCGCGCTGCGCGATGCCCTTCCTGCACTCGCCGCGCTCCACCCGGTGGGGGCGTTGCTCGCCTTCTGGCTGGCGATCGTCGTGGCTCGAGGTGCCACGCTGCTGGTCAGGAGGACCGAAGAAGACGCGGGCGCGGCAGGCGCCTCAGCGAGATGACGACGGCCGCCGCCCACGGGGAGCGGCGGCCGTACTTCCCGACGGAAGGTCCTGATCAGAACCCGCGGTCGTCCTTGCTGTAGTCGGGTCCAGTTCGGCGGTTGACGGAGCCGCCGACGGCCGTATCGGTGTGGCGAGCGCGGTCACCGTAGTACGTGCCGATCTGGTCCCGATAGGTCTGGTCGCGCATCAACGACTCGTCGAACTCGGGAGCGTTCTGGATCTCGCCCTTGGTGAGGTCGACCCAGATCCGCTTCTCCCGGTCATCGACGCGGCTGATGACGCCGGCCGGCAGCATGACCTTCCTGCCGAAGATCCACGGTCCGGTGTCGACGACGAGCGAGCCGGAGCCGATCTCGTGGACCGCCTCGTCAACCTTGCCGATTCCGCCATCGGTTGCCTCGACGCTGAAACCGCCGAGGTCCATGCTTGACCAGCCCTGGTCGGGATACGCGAACGTATCGATCATCGTGCTTGTACGTCGTTCGGTCATGGGAGTTTGTCCCTCTGCGTGCGTATGCCCTCGGGGGGCCGCAGCATCGGTGCCAACCCGCTCAGCCACACACCCGAGGGGCGCTCGCCCGCCGAGCGGTCCGGCGCATGTCAGGTAAGAGTTCCCTAACTTGCTTCCTCGCGAGCTCCGGCGTAGGCTTGCGCGCATCGTGACCCATGGACGCCCCTGCACCGACACCTGCGCGCGCACCTGCACCTGTCGCTGTCGCTAGGCGGGAGGAGCTCCGCTCCCGCTCGACCGGCGCATCGTCACGATCCGCCCCCTGAGGCCCTCCTTCCCGCCACTCCCTGACTCCGGTCCGTCTACCCGCCTGCCCAGCTCGGAGCCCGATCCCATGTCCGCCCGTCCCAGAACCGCTCACCCGTACCGCGACATCGACGTCATCGATGCCCGCGCCCCGCGCTTCAACCAGGCGACCGTCGGCGTCGTCTCCCTGATCGCCGTCGTGTCCGGCTGGTGGCCGCTGCTCGGCCTGCTGGCCCTGCAGCTCGGTATCGGCCTGCGTTTCGGTCGGCGCTACTGTCTGCCCTGCGTCGCTTACTTCGAGCTCGTCCAGCCACGATTCGGGGAAGGACCGATCGAGGACTCGCGTCCGCCGAAGTTCGCCAACCAGATCGGATTCGTGGTCCTGGCATCCGCCACGCTGGCGCACGCGATCAGTCTGACTGCCATCGGCAATGGGCTCGGGCTGCTGGTCGCCGGACTCGCGCTGCTGGCGGCGACGACCGGGTTCTGCGCCGGCTGCGAGATCTACCGCATCGGCGCGCGACTGCGTGGCATCCGGCGCGGGTCGTTCGATCGGCTCGAGCTTGCCGACCTCGGCACCTCGCTGCCGGCCGGCGAGCTGATGGTCGCGTTCAGCCACCCGCTGTGCACCGACTGCCGGAGCGTCGAGGCGGAGCTGGCCGCCGGCTCACATCCGTTCATCAGCGTCGACGTGCGGCTGCGCCCCGACCTGGCGCGCAAGTACGGCGTGGCGCTGGTTCCCACCGTGGTGCGCATCGCGGCCGATGGCCGCGTGCTCCAGCAGGTGGCCGGCTGAACGCCGGCTCAGGGCACGATCAGCCCTTCTTCTTCTTCGAGCCTCCGGCGGCAACCGGGGTCGGTCGGTCGAGGATCTCGTCGATCGCGCGGCGCGCCTGGAACGCGGAGCGGTAGGTGGAGCGCGAGAGGGGCGCATCGGCATCGGCGCGGATGTACCAGCTGCGCTCGACGGCGACGTAGGTGATCTCGTAGCCACGGTGCTCCTCCGCAGGCCGGGGAGCGTTGTTCGCGAGCATGATGGTCGCCTCGCGGGCGGTCCTGGGACTGCAGGTCGCGCAGCGCGACTCAAGGATTCCGTGTTGACACCGGCGGCAGGACGCGCAGGTTTGCGCCTCGAACCCGTGGATGCATCGGTCGGTCATGGCCGCCTTTCTGGGTGGGTCCCTAGCGTACACCGAAACGGTGTGGTACATTTCGCACACGTGTTCGATTGGCGCACCGGTCTGCGCCGCGGCTTCATCGCTGCCCCGATCTCGACTTACTTCTCGCCCTGACCGGGCCCCGCACCCATATGCGTTGCGGGAGGGCCTCCTCAGGAGCGTTCTCACTTGTCCTTCTCGAACCTCGGGCTGCTGCCCGACCTGCAGCGCGCCGTTGCGCGCCAGGGCTACACCACCCCAACTCCCGTCCAGCGCGAGGCGATTCCGCTCGTGCTGGCCGGCCGCGACCTGCTCGCCGGCGCCCAGACGGGCACCGGCAAGACGGCCGCCTTCGTGCTGCCGATCCTTCAGCAGCTGGCCGAGCGCCCGGCGCGCGATCGGCGCATCCGGGTCCTCATCCTGACCCCCACCCGCGAGCTGGCGATCCAGGTCGAGGAGTCGGTGCGGACCTATTCGAGCGGCACCACGCGATCGACCGCCATCTACGGCGGCGTCGGGTACGGCGGCCAGGTCGGCGCGCTGCGACGCGGCGTCGAGGTCGTGGTCGCCACGCCCGGACGCCTGCTCGACCACACCCGTCAGGGCACCATCGACCTGCGCGGGATCGAGTTCCTCGTGCTCGACGAGGCCGATCGGATGCTCGACATGGGCTTCATCCGCGACATCCGCCAGGTGCTGGCGCTGCTCCCGGACCGCCGCCAGAACCTGCTCTTCAGCGCCACCTTCTCGCGGCAGATCCGCGAGCTGGCCGAGGGCCTGCTCGACCGGCCGGCATCGGTGCAGGTCACGCCCGAGAACACCGCGGTCGCGCTCGTCGAGCAGGTCGTCCACCCGGTCGACCGCGAGCGCAAGCGCGAGCTGCTGACGCACCTCGTGCGGACGCGGGTCATCGACCAGGCGCTCGTCTTCACCCGCACCAAGCACGGCGCCAACAAGCTCGCCGAGCAGCTGAACCGCGATGGGATCGCGACCGCCGCCATTCACGGCAACAAGTCGCAGCCGCAGCGGCTTCGCGCACTGGCCGACTTCAAGGCCGGCCGCGTCCTGCTGCTGGTGGCCACCGAGGTCGCCGCGCGCGG
>CAYVCE010000204.1:0-8354 GCA_964449915.1 uncultured Steroidobacteraceae bacterium
ATCGTCAGCCACGACCGCGACGGCCGCGCCGGCGCAGCTGGCGGGCGGCGAGCAGGACCAATGACGCGACGATCCCGAACCCGACCGCGATCTGCACGGGGGTGAAGGACACCGTCAGCTCGTCCGGTGGCGATTCGTCCACGGTTAACGGTTCGTCGACGTGACGCGGCCCCTTGCCGTTGGTCGGGACCGGGACGCGATCGAGGTCACCGGTCATGCCGGTGCTCCCGGGACCTGCGCGACCGCCAGGGCGATCGCCTCGATGATCTTGGTATACCCGGTGCAGCGGCACAGGTTGCCGGCGATCGCCTCGCGGATGGCCTCGTCGGTCGGCTCCGCGCCCGAAGCGAGGAACGCCCCGCCGGCCATCAGCATGCCCGGGGTGCAGATGCCGCACTGCGCGCCCCCGGTCTCGAGGAACGCCTGCTGCAGCGCATCCAGGCGCCCGTTCGTCGCCAGGCCCTCCACGGTCTGGACCGATGCGCCCTGCGCTTGGCTCACCGGCACCAGGCAGGCATCGACGACAGCACCGTTCAGAAGCACGGAACACGCGCCGCACTCGCCCTCGCCGCAGCCCTCCTTGGTCCCGGTCAACTGGAGGTCCTCGCGCAGCACGTCGAGCAGGCGCCGCATGCCGGCCGCTTCAACCTCGACCGGCTCCCCGTTGACCCTGAAGGAGAAGCTCATGGCACACCGGCGCCAACCGGCGCCAGGCGCTCGACCGCGAAGAGTCGCCACTCTCCCGGGACGCCCTTCAGGGCGGACATGCCGCGATCGCGAAACTCGATCCCGGAGCCGGCGACGAGATCCCTGACGGTGCTCGATACCAGCACCTCACCTGGCTCGGCCTGCGCCGCCACACGCGCCCCGATGTTCACCGCGATCCCCCCAATCTTGTGATCGATCCGCTCGCATTCGCCGGTGTGGAGTCCAGCCCGAACCTGGATGCCGAGCTCGCGGACCCCATCACTGATGGCATACGCGCAGCGGATGGCCCGCGCGGGGCCGTCGAACGAAGCGAAGAACCCGTCGCCGGCAGTATCGAGCTCGTCGCCGCGGAATCGCACGAGCTGGCGCCGAATGAGCTGGTGATGGGCCTCGATCAGCGCACGCCACCGCGCATCGCCCAACTCCGATGCCTTGGCCGTCGAGTCGACGATGTCCGTGAAGAGAACGGTCGCCAGCACACGCTCGGGCTCGGCTTCGTCCCAGCCGCGCTCATCCGACACCTCCGTCAGGAAGCGCTCGATCTCTCGTAGAGGCGGCTCGGGATCGCCGGCGTGAATTGCGTGGTCAGAGCCTGGAAGCTCGACATGACGAGCACCAGCGATGTGCTCAGCCAAGAATCGCGAGCCCGCGACGGTGTTTGGGAGGTCGCCGATTCGGTTCAGCACGAGCGTCGGGATACGGATGGCGGAGAGGACGTGCCGGACGTCGATGTCGCGGTTCATCCGCCAGAGCGCAGCGGCGGCGCCCGGGCTGACACTCTGTCGGAGCAGCCTGGCGAGGGCTCGCTTGCCCTCGCCGTCCGCACTCGGTGCGAGGCGGTCGGCAAACCTCGCACCAAACTCGGCACTGCCCCATTCGCGCTCGATGTGCTCTTGGGCACGCCGATAGTCGTCTTCGCGGGCTCCCCACGGGTAGTCCGGCGCCCAGAGCTCCCTGGCGGCAGAGCCGACGAGGACCAGCGCCCACACCCGATTCGGATACGTTGCCGCGAAGAGGATGCTCATCGGACCGCCTTCGGACGAGCCGAGGAGCGCCGCTCGTTCCGAGCCGACGGCGTCCATGACCGCCCGGACATCGTCCATTCGAACCTCGAGCGTCGGTGCGCCGCTAACGCGATCCGACATCCCCTGGCCTCGCTTGTCGAAGAGGATCAAACGCGAAAAGGACGCGAGCCCCCGATAGAAGGTGGCCATGCCTTCGACATGCCACGCGAGCTCGACGTGCGAGGCGAACGGCGGAACGTGGACGAGGTCGAAGGGCCCATCGCCCAGGACCTGGTAAGCGATGTTGACGTCGCCGCTGCGCGCGTAGCGAGTCTCAGGCTCGGGCGGGATGGAATTCATCGCGGCTCCTGGGGGTCAGTCGGGGCGCGGAAGGGCATCTCGTCGCCGCCCGCCGGCAGGTCCTCGATCGGCGGCGTGCGCGGCTCGGGCGCCTCGAGGGAGATGCCCGGCGCATGCGGCATGGCACCGCCGGTCATGGCGGCCAGGATGCGCTCCGGCGTTGCCGGCAGGTCGTGGATCCAGACGCCGGTGGCGTCATGGATGGCGGCGACGACCGCCGGCGCCCCGACGTCCATCGGCAGCTCGCCGACGCCCTTGGCGCCGTGGGGGGCGCCGGAGAACGGCTTCTCGACCAGGATCGAGCGCAGCCGCGGCGCGTCGAGGGACGTGGGAATGAGATAGGTCGCCAGCCGGTCGTTGAGGTAGCGGCCGTCGACCAGCTTCATCTCCTCGATCGTGGCGTAGCCGATGGCCTGGAGCGTGCCGCCCTCGACCTGCCCTTCGGCAAGCACGAGGTGGATCACGCGCCCGATGTCGTCGGCACTGACGCACTCGCGCACGGCCACCTCGCCGGTGTCGAGATCGACGTCGACCGTCGCCACGGCCGCAGCCCAGCCGAAGGCCGGGTACGCGTCGCCGGTGTACGCCTTGTCGTCGAACGGCTCGCCGGGGTAGGGAGTGAACTGCTCGTCGACCCGCATCGGCCCGGCATCGCGGAAGGAGACGGCGAATGAGCGGCCGGTGGCCTCCTCGACGCGCGCGCGGAGCTTCTCGGCGGCGTGGATCAGCAGGCCGCCGACGACCATGGCCGTGCGCGAAGCCACCGTCGGTCCCGAATCGGGAACGATCGATGTGTCCTGCGGCGCGATCTCGACCTCGTCGATCGCGACGCCGAGCGTATCGGCCACCAGCTGGGGGAAGATCGTCTTCGTGCCCTGGCCCATCTCGGTCGAGGCGGTCAGGATGCGGATGCGGCCGTCATCGGTCAGCTCCAGGCTGGCGACCGATGCGAGCCTGACCTCGCCGGACCCGGTGAAGCCGGCGCCGTGCCAGCCCAGTGCCAGGCCGATCCCGGACGCGAGGCGGGCGCTGTCGCTGCGGCCCTCGCGGATGGCGCGGGTCTGGCCGGCGTGTCGGTCGAATGCCGCCGCCTCGGCGGCAGCCTCGAGGACCTCGATCCCGCCGACGCTCTCGCGCAGGACCTGGCCGGTCGGGGTGACGTCGCCCTGGCGGTAGACCCACCGGCGGCGCAGGTCGAGCGGGGACGCGTCGAGCGCCTCGGCGATGCGGTTGATCTGCATCTCGGCCGCGAACTCGGTCTGCGGCGCGCCGAAGCCGCGAAATGCGCCGTTCGGCGGCGTGTTGGTGGCCATGGCGCGTCCGGTGATGCGCACGTTCTCGCACCGATACGGCCCACCGGCATGCAGCACGCCGCGGCTGAGCACCACCGGCGTGAGCGTGCAGTACGCCCCGCCGTCCATGATGACCTCGATCTCCTGCGCGATCAGCTCGCCGGTGGCGCTGACCCCCGAGCGATAGCGGATCTGGGCCGGGTGGCGCTTCGTCGTGGCGATGATGTCCTCATGGCGGTCGTAGATCATGCGCACCGGCTTGCGGCATTTCAGCGCCAGCAGGGACGCATGGAGCGCGATCACGCTCGGATACTCCTCCTTGCCGCCGAAGCCGCCGCCGGTCTCGGCCTGGACGACCACGGCAAGCTCGTCGCCCATGGCCAGGGCGCGCTTCATGGCCTTGTGGATGTAGTACGGGCACTGGAGCGAGCCGTGGACCGTGACGCCGCCGTCCTGGCGCGGCACGGCGATCATGGCCTGATTCTCGATGTACAGCTGTTCCTGGTGGCCGACCCGGTAGGTGCCCTCGATCACAAGCTCGGCGGTGTCCATGGCCGCAGCCGCATCGCCGCGCTCGATGGTGTAGTGGGCGAACTCCGTGTCGGACTCGAGCGGGTCGAAGGTGGCCGGCAGCCGCTGGGTGCGGAGGCGGAGGTGGCCCTTCGCCGCGTGCAGCGTCGCGCGGTCGGGCGCGGCGATCAGGGCGCACGCCTCGGCCTGGTGACGGATCTCGCCGCCGACCGGCACGAGCACCGGCTGGTCGTCTTGGATGAGGCTCACGACGTTTTCGCCGGGGATGTCATCGGCGGTGACGACCACGACGCGCTTCCAGTCGAACGCGTCGTCGAGCTCGATCCCCAGCAGGCGGGCATGCGGCTCGGTCGAGCGAATCGTTGCGCCGTACCAGGCTCCGGGGAAGACGAGGTCGTCAGCGTACTTCGCCTGACCGGTCAGCTTGGCCGGACCCTCGCGACGGAGCGGCATGGCCGGGCCTGCGCGGCCGGGCGCGGGCGCATCGGTCGGGATCACGAGCGGCGTGGTATCGGCCGGCGCAGACCCCGGCGTCGCGACGCCCGGCGGCACGATGCGCGTAGTCAGGCTCGGGCGGCGCTCCATGGGTGCATCCTAACGGACCTCGCCGGTCTCGAGCGGGTGCGAAGAGGGCTGCGTTGGCGACCGTGCGATATGGGTTCCGGCAACCGCGCGCGGCATTGACGATGTCCGTAGGCTGGGGTTGATGAGCTTCATGGACAAGGCCCGCAAGGCCGCCGACCAGGCACGACAGAGCGCGGCCAACCAGGTCGCCGCGATGACCACGCCGGAGGCCAAGGCCGAGATGCGGGAGGCGGCCAGCCAGGTCGGCGGGCACGTGCGTGGCGCCGCCGGCCACGCCAAGCGCGGGCTGGTCAATGCCCTCGACCGGATCGATCCCGGCCTGCTGGCGGACATCATCATTAAGGCCACCGCCCTCCAGGAGGCCGCGAACCGGAAGCTGCGGGCCAAGGGCTCCATCTACCGCGTGGGCGAGATCACGATCACCGCGGGACTGCCGCCACAGGTCGGGTTCACGATCGAGCGCCTCGGTGACGAGCCCGAGGAGGTGCCGGCCGACGACCTCCTCAGCTCGAGCGAGCTCGAGGCGGCAGTGGACCTCGAAGCGGGAAGCGCGGATGCGCCCGAGGGCTCGCTCCTGGACATCGGCCCGTCCGAGCCTTCACTCGATGTGGAGCAGGATCTCCTCGCCCCGCAGGATGACTGATGAATCGGCCCCGCCGTCGAGCCCGGTTTCCCACGCCGCGTACAGCGTGCGGAACGTCGGCGGCGGCAGGAGGTCGTTGGCGATGAGGCCGACGAGCGCCGAGTAGGCGGCCGCGCGCGCCGGCTGCGGGATCTCTCGATGCATGCACGCGACCGCCAAGCGCTGGGTCGCGGCCTCGAACAGCTCGAGCCGGTCCGCGGCGGCAAGGAGCGTCATCGCCTCGGACGTGGCGTCGGCGACGCGGGCGCTCGACTCGGCGTCGAGTCGGTTGATGCGATCGATCTGTTTTGCTCGAAGTGCACCGAGCTCGTCAAGCAGGGCCTGCAACGCGAGCGCGGCGACAGCGGCGGCGGCGGGCATGACCGTCTCCTGGTGCGAACGCGCTTCCGCAGGCTCGGGCAGCCGCCGCGGTTTGCGCGTCAGCGCGATTATCGGCCCGAGCGCAGGGTCCGTCCAGATCGCGCGCCCGTATGCTCGCCCCGCTCGACCGCGACCTCGCCGCCGACGACCACCCACTCGATGCCGGTCGGGTACCGGCGGGGCTCGTCGTAGGTGGCGTTCGAGCGCACCCGATCGGGGTCGAAGACCACGAGGTCCGCCGCAAACCCGTCCCTGATCAGCCCGCGATCGGGCAGGCCGAGGCGAGCGGCAGCCGCCGAGGTCATCGAGCGCACCGCTTCCTCGAGGCTGATGAGCGCCTCCTCGCGCACGAACTGGCCGAGCACCCGCGGGAATGAGCCATACGTACGGGGCGACGGCTTGGCGCCGACGAACGTCGAGTCGGTCCCGATCATCCCGACCGGGTGGCGGAGGAATTCGGGCAGCGACTCGATCCACGGTCCGGGCGTCACCTGGTTGACTCGCAGATCCTCCTCCAGGAGCAGGTCGCACAGGACGTCGACCGGGTCGTCGCCGCGCTCCGCGATGACCTCGCCGAGCGTGTGCCCCTCCCAGCGCAGCAGGTCCGGCCGCGCGAAGGCGCCCAGCCGCACGTCGTCCCAGGCGTTGCGACCGGCATACAGCACGCCACGCTCGGCGAGCTCGCGCCGAATGCGGTTCCGGACCCCGATGTCGGACAGCCGCGACTTTGTCTGGCGGGGGCCTCCCGCCTGCACCCATGGCGGGATCATGATCAGCAGGCGGGTGCTGGCCCACTCGTACGGGTAGGTGTCGAACGTGACGTCGAGCCCTTGGGCGCGTGCGTCATCGACCAGCGCCAGCATCGGTCCCGGTCCACCGGGAAAGGTCTGGCGATGGTAGAAGTGGGTGATGTGCGACGGACCCTCGCCGCGCCGCCCGATCTCGATCGCCTCGCGGAACGGGTCGAGGTAGCGGTCGCCGAGCGAGTAGCGCACATGCGTGTGGTAGAAGCCTCCGTGCCGAGCGGCCTCGTTCGTCAGCTGCGCCAGCTCGTCGGTGCTCGCGTAGGCGCCAGGCGGATAGTCCAGGCCGCTCGAGAGGCCGATGGCGCCCTGCTCCATCGCCTCGCGCAGCATGGCGCGCATGTTCTGCGTGTCCGATTCGGTCGCCTCGACCTCCTCCCAGCCGATGGCCGCCATGCGCAGCGCGCTGTTGCCGACCAGGACCGCAAGGTTGACCGATGGATGAAGCCCGTCCAGCCGATCCAGGTAGCTCTCGACGCTGCCCCAGTCGTAGGCGATGTCCGGGCGGCCATCCAGGCCCGCATTCATGTGGGCAAGCGCCTCGAGGTCCTCGGGGTCGGGGATCGGCGCGTAACTGAGCCCGTCGACGCCGATCACCTCGGTCGTCACGCCCTGGCGCACCTTCGGCTCGTGGCGCGGGTCGGCGAAGATCATGAGCCCCGAGTGCGAGTGCAGGTCGATGAATCCCGGCGCCACCACCATGCCGCTCGCGTCGATCCGCCGCTGCGCGGCCACCGTCTCCTCGGTCTCGCCGCGCACGATGGTCAGCTTCCCGTCGCGGATGCCGACCGTCGCCGCGAACCCGCGCTCGCCGCTGCCGTCGACGATGGTGCCGTTCTCGATCAGCAGCTCGTACGCGTCGCTCACGCAGCCGGCGCCCAGCTCTGGACCTCGACGATATTGCCCTCCGGATCGCTGACGTAGCACCACGTGACGCGCCTGCCGTCGGCCGTCGTGAGAGTGACCACCTCGCCGACGCTCCCGCCGCCGTTGGCCAGCACCGCGCCACGCGCGCTCTCCACGTCATCGACGACGAATGCCAGGTGGCCCCATCCGGGCCGGTTGATCGCGCGGATGGGCGCATCCTCGAGCGACTCGTACGTGTAGATCTCGAGGGTCGGGCCGTCAGGCCCATGCCCCGGCAGCCTCAGGTGGACGCCGCGCAGCGCAGCGCCGGCGACGCCAGTTCCTCGCTCGAGGTCAGCGCCGCGATAGTTGCGCTCCGGCGGGACCGGGACGCAGCCAAAAAGCTGCTCGTAGAAGCCCGACAGTCGCCGCCAGTCGCGCGCGATCAGGTTGGTGTGGCCGTATCGAACGCCCGAGATGACAGTGCCTGCATCGCTCATGAGGGCGATGGTACGCGGACGGCCTGCCCCGGGCAGCACGTTCACGCCACTGCCCCACAGGGTCAGAATGGACCGATGGAGACCGCCGCCGTCATCCTCGCAGCCGGTACCTCGACGCGCTTCGGATCGGCGAAGCAGCTCGCCCCGTTCGGCGCCGGTACGGTGCTGGAGGCTGTCGTCGGCCTGGCGAGCGGGGCGGGGCTGCGTCCGATCGTGGTCGTCCTGCCATCGGCCGTTCCGCCACCGGTGGGGGTGACCGCCGTCGTCAACGACGAGCCCGGGGAGGGGATGAGCAGGTCGTTGCGCCTGGGTCTGGCAGCGGTTCCCGAAGAGGCCACGGCAGCACTGATTCTGCTCGGCGACCAGCCGACCGTCTCGCCAGCCGTCGTGTCGCAGCTCCTGCAGGCCCGGGGCGAACGCCCCATCGTCGCGGCCCGCGCCGCCGGCCTCCTCGGTCCGCCAGTCCTCCTGGAGCGCAGCGCCTTCGGGATGGCCGCGGCAACGACGGGCGACCAGGGCCTTCGCGACCTCATCCGCGGCAACCGGCATCTCGTGACGCCGGTCGAGGTCGGGGAGCACGCCCCTGACGTCGACACGCCGGCCGACCTGGAGCGAATGGCATGAGAACTCCCCGCGCCGAGGCTAGAATCGCTCACATGTTCGATTTGGGGACGGACCGATGACGATCGAGCGCATCACGACCGCCGATGTCGCGCCCGACG
>CAYVCE010000205.1:0-6350 GCA_964449915.1 uncultured Steroidobacteraceae bacterium
ATCTGGTCGAAGCCGGGGATGCTCTTGCCGGCCATGGTGCGGATCGGTCCGGCGGAGACGGTGTTGACGCGGATCCCGTCCGGGCCGAGGTCGCGCGCGAGATAGCGCGTGATCGCCTCCAGCCCTGCCTTCGCGACGCCCATCCAGTCGTAGATCGGCCACGCGAAGCGCCCGTCGAAGGTGAGCGATACCAGCGCGGCGCCGCCGCGGTCGCGTGCGGCGGCCATCGGCTCGCGAAGGCCGACGCCGAGCGCCTTCAGCGAATAGGCCGAGGTCTGGAACGCGGTTGCCACGCTCTCCCACGGCGTGTTCACGAAGTTGCCGCCCAGCGCATCGGACGGCGCGAAGCCGATGGCGTGAACCACGCCGTCCACGAATCCCCATCGGCCCATGAGGTCGGTCTTCACCGCCTCGATGTGGTGCGGGTCGTTGATGTCGAGCTCCAGGATGTCCGGCGGGCCGCCCGGCAGCTTCCTCGCCACGCGCTCGGTCAGGCTGCGCGCACGCCCGAATGAGGTCAGCACGACATCGGCGCCTGCCTCCTGCGCGACCTTCGCGACGGCGAACGCGATGCTGTCATCGGTGAGGACGCCGGTGATGAGCATCTTCTTGCCGTCGAGGAGCATCGAGCGGAGCCTCCAGCTTCAGGACCGGTGCGCCTGCGGCGCGAACCGCCCGATTGTACGCGCGGCCCGGCAGGGGCTCGCCGCGCGAACGATGGATCGTCAACCGCGTCGGTCGCTGCGGCCGCGCCTGCATGCGCCTGCGGACGCATCGGTCTAGGATGCTGCGCACCGATGAACGTTCGCCTCTACGACTACGACGTGCCTGCCGCCGGTACCGGCGCCGGCATCCCCAGCCTGCGACCCCTGCTGGAGACGCTCGGGACCGACGAGCGGCGCGCCCTCCTGACCGGGCTCTTCAAGCCCGAGCGCATGCCCGGCACCATGGAGCGGCTCACGACCCTGGTGGAGGACGTCGATGCCAGCTTCGCCAACGCCCTGGTGACGCTCGACAACGAGACGCGCTCGCGTCGATTCGTGGCGATCGACGAGGCGAAGGCCATCCTGGACCGCTGGCTGCCGCCGTCGGCGGTCGCCGGCGTCCGCGAGTGGGACGTCGCCCGCCTGCTCGAGCCCTACGGCGACGGCAGCTTCCACGGCAAGCTCCTGAAGCGCACGCGCAAGCAGCTGCGTTCGGTCTCCAGCCGGGAGGCGCTCACCGTCCCGTTCCTGTTCCGTCGCAGCTGGAGTGCCTCGTGAGCCGATCACAACGCCCGCGCCGCCGCGGCTACCAGCCCTATCCCGAGCGCAGGTCTCGCGCCTGGGTGGCCAGGCTGCTGGTGGTGGCGGTCGGCGTGATCCTCATCATCGGGTCGCTGGCGCTCTTCACGAACACCCAGTAGCCGGTCACAGCGTCTCCTCCATCAGGCTGCGCACGTGGAGCAGCAGCTTCACGAGCTCCGGCGCCGCGGCCAGCAGGTCGAGGTCGTCGGGCTGCACGTGGTCGAACAGGCGGAACTCGGTGTGCTCCTCGAGCAGCCCGGCGGACTCCAGCGCGCTCGCCAGGGCGCGCGATTCCACGAATGGGACGTGGTGGTCCTCCGTGTCGTGCATGAGGTGCACCCGGGCGGCGATGCCGTCGACGTGGCGCGCCGGCGAGATGTCGTCGACGAACGACCGTGCGCGCGACGGGAGCGCCTCGATCAGCGCATCGGCCTCGTCCAGCGACCCCGCGGTGAGGAGGTCATGCACGGCCCGGGCTGCACGGGTGTCCAGGTCGGCGCGCAGGTCAGCATCGGGTGACGGCCGCTCGCCCGCCACGATGGCCGGGCCGAGGATCTCCTCCAGCGCGGCCCGATCGGCCTCGTCGGCAACCTGGTCGAGCACGAATCCCAGGTAGACCTCGCGCGCCAACGGGGATGGCGTCCAGGCGACCTCGGATCCGTCCGCCCCTCGGTAGGCGTGGGCGGAGACCGCGGCAAGGTAGGTGCCCGCATCGGCGAAGGCGCCGAAGGCGTTGACCCAGCGCACGCCGGACGCGATGCGCGGGTCCCCGGCGGCGAGGAGTGCCAGCGAGCCTCCGACGCTGAAGCCGACGATCCCCACCCGCTGCGGATCGACTTCCGGTCGAGCGGCGAGCAGCTCGAATGCGCGGACGACGCCGTCGATCTCGCCGGCCTCCAGGCGCCCGGCGAGCAGCACCCGCGAGTCGGGGACGAGCACGGCCACGCCGCTGCGAGCCAGCCCGTCGGCCACGCGCTCGACGACCGGGTGGTTGCGACCGACGTTGTTGACCCCCAGCACGAGGAGCATCGCACCAGCCCGGCGGTCGGACGCGGCCCAGGCCGGCAGCCACAGCTCGGCCAGCTCGCGATCCTCACCGCCCGCGGCATCGCGGTACGGCACGGCAGTGCGCCGCGGCGCATCGCTGAACAGGGTCAGCGGCTGCGGGCCGGCGTCGAGCAGGTTCGGCAGCATCACGGCCGTCTGGAGTCCAACCCGCGTGGGCTCCCAGGCCACGACCACGATGGCCGCGACGAGGAGCACCAGGCCGATCCGTCGCAGCCAACGCATCGGGCCATCCTACGCGAGCCGGTGCGCGGTTCAGCCCGAGCGGTGTCGGCGCTCCGCGGACTGCTCGAGCTGGAGGCACAGGCGGTAGAGGACGTTCCACTCCTCCGCGTTGAGGCTCGCCACGTCGATCCGCTCCTGCACGGCCGACAGCTTGCGGCGCGTCCCGGCGATGTCGCCCTTCGTGGACTGGTGGATCACGAGCAGCTCGTCCTCGAAGGCTTGCGCCTCCTCGTTCCAGGTCAGGTAGGCGTCGCTGAAGGCGAGCTCTCGCTCCATGGCGGCGCGGACACGGTAGGCGTCCTCCTTCGGACCCAGGATCGACACGTTCGTCGCGTAGGCGAGGATCTCGAGCTCGTCGACCGCGAGGCGCATCGGTTCACCGCGGACGACCGCCCCGAGCAGGTGACGGGCGGCGAAGCCGACGGTGCGCATCGGCCACGACTTGGGTCCGGTCGCTTCCGCCACCGACACGTCGCGCAGGCCGATCGAGGCCAGGGCGGAACGCACCATCTCGGTCAGGTCGTCGTCGTCGGCGCCCTCGCGCAGCATGAGCGGCACCTGCACGAGCTTGCGCTTCTGGCGCCAGCGCTGGATCAGCAGGAACGGCGCGAAGGCGACCATCTGCAGGACCGATGCGCCGAGCATGGCGGTCGCCGGATAGCTCACCGGGATCAGCCGCAGCCAGGCAGCGAGGCTGCGCTCCTCGTGGAACTCGGCGTACACGGTGGCGGCGGCGACGGCGGGTGGCGTCAGAACGATGCCCGCGACCAGCCCCAGGTAGTGGATGGCGCGCACGTCGAAGTTCTCCCCGACCATGCCGGCCGCCACCAGCGCCGCGCCGGCGACGATGGGGATGCCGAAGCCGATGACCAGGATCACCCAGGCCGCGGCCAGCAGGCTGATGACCGACAGGATGCGGCCCTGCCGCCCGGGGACCTGCCCGAAGTAGATGGCAGTCGCCCATCCGAGCGCGAAGGAGGCGGACTTGCTGATCGCCTGCCAGGCGAGCAGGAGCACGATGGGGAGGAACGGCATGACCGCTTGGTGAGCAATCGACGTGCCCGCCGGAAGGACCGTGCGTGCCGTCAGTCCAGGTTGAGCGGTCGCACCGTCATGGCGTCCTGCACCCGTCCGTCCCACTCGGCGCGCGGTGCATCGCAATACAGCTCGATCTCGTTGCCATCCGGATCGGTGGTGTAGAGGCTCTTGGTCACGCCGTGGTCTGCGGTGCCCTTCAGGAGGCCCCGCTCCGCGAGCACCGCGTGGGCGCGCTTGACGGCCTCCCAGTCGGCGAGCTGGATCGCGACGTGGTAGAGCCCGACGGCGTTCGGGGCGGCCGACGGCGCCGAGTCACCGACGCGCAGCAGGGCGAGGTCGTGGTGGCTCTCGCCGGTGGCGGTCAGGAAGATCATGACGTTGCTCATCTCGCTCGACACGCGGAAGCCGAGCAGGTCGCGGTAGAACCCGAGCGACCGGTCCAGGTCGCGCACCTTGAGCACGACATGACCGATGCGGACCGGCTGGAGCATGAGCCGATGCTACTCCAGGGTGCGAAGCGAGCGAGCGAGCGCCCGGTCGGCGGCGCGGCTCAGGGAAGGCCGAGCTTGGCGCGGCAGGCCGGCCAGGGCGCGTAGCCGCGGGCGGCGCGCAGCCGCTCGGCCACCACGATCTGCTCCTCCCGGGTCGCCTGGTGCGGAAACTCGGCGAACTCGCCACCACCGGTGCCGTGCCACGTGGCGTGGCTGAACTGGAGCCCGCCGTAGTAGCCGTTGCCGGTGCTGATCGCCCAGTTGCCGCCGGACTCGCAGCGGGCGAGGTCGTCCCACACGGAGCTCCCCGCGTGGATGACGGTCCTCGCCGTGGGTGCGGCGGCGGGTTGCGCGACCGCGACGAGGGTCGCCTCCATGGGCGCCGCCGGCGGCGACGCGGCGACCCGGGCAGAAAGCAGCTCGGCACGGCTCGGCGCGCCGGCGTTCGGCGTGGTGGCGCCCTGGCGGCCGGTCAACGCGCCGCGGTCGCCGATGACGAGCGGGGCTTCGGCCACTGGGACCAGGCTCTCGGCCATCTCCGCGGGGAGCTGGAAGGCGGAGCGTGCTGCGAGAGGCGCCAGGAGGGCGATGCCGCCGACGGCCACGGCGAGCAGGATGAGGGAGCGGCGCAGGAGGGGCACCGGCTAGTTCCCAAGCTTCAAGGTCACCTGCAGGATGCCCGCGCTGCGGGGGGTATCCGTCACCAGGGCCCAGGCAGCTGCCGACAGGTCGGCCACGCGCTGCTGATCGGTGCCCCAGTAGCAGGCGCAGTAGTCGACGACCGGCAGCTCGACGCATCGGTCCGCGCAGACGGTCACGTGGCCGACCACCCCGCGCCCGCCGGCGCCGCCGAGCGCACCGGGAAGCGCAACGAACGCATCGGCCGGCGTGAAGCCGAGCGGGCAGGTGCCGACCCTGTGGCAGTACCAGGAGGCGCGGCCGGCGACGGTCCCCGCCTGGTCCGGTGCCGCTGCCGCGGCCGCGCGCACCACGGCCGGTGCGGGCGTGGGGGTGGCGATCCGGTAGAGCGTGGCTTCCATGTGGGCGACCGCGGGCGTGGGCATGACCAGGGTGGCAATCGCCTCGCTGGACCGGGTGGGCGTCTCCACGGCGAGGGTGAGGCTCGACGGGGCGCCTCGGCCGGCCGTCAGGCCGCGCTCCAGCGTGGTCTGGTACAGCGGTAGCCTGTCGAGCAACGGCTCGACGGCGGTGATGGCGTCAGGCTGGGCGGAGCGAGCGGTCAGCGGTGCGATGAGCGCGATTCCGGTGGCGCTCAGGACGGTCAGCACGGCGACGCGCCGCAGCAGTTCCGGCAATAGAATTCATCCCGTTACGTGGTCCGGCCGGCACGGTCCGTGCGAGGCTCGTCTCGTGCCGGCGAACGGCCACCGTAGCATCGGACGCTTGACGTGTCGAGCCGCGAGAGGTGCCATGCCACGTAGGAAGAATGAGCCGGAGCGGCGTCGCGGAGCTGTCGTCGTGCGCGGGAAGACGCCCGGCAGTCGGGGCACGGAGGACCAGAAGCTCCTCCGCTCGCGGGAGCCGGTCACCGGATTCCAGGAGACCGACACCTGGCGCACGCTGCGCATCCTGGGTGAGTTCGTCGAGGGCTTCGATGCCCTGGCCGAGATCGGTCCGGCCGTCAGCATCTTCGGCTCGGCGCGCGTCGGCCGGCGCAATCGCTACTACGGCGCCGCCCGACGCCTGGCCGCCGCCCTGGCCAGGCAGGGCTTCGCGATCATCACCGGCGGCGGCCCCGGCATCATGGAGGCGGCGAACCGCGGCGCGAAGGAGGCCGGCGGGCTCTCCATCGGCTGCAACATCGAGCTTCCGTTCGAGCAGGGGCTCAACGAGTACGTCGACCTCGGCATGGAGTTCCGCTACTTCTTCGTGCGCAAGGTCATGTTCGTGAAGTACGCGGAAGGCTTCGTCATCTTTCCCGGCGGCTTTGGCACCCTCGACGAGCTGTTCGAGGCGCTGACCCTGATCCAGACCGGCAAGGTCGAGCACTTCCCCGTGGTGCTGTACGGCACGGACTACTGGGAGGGGATGATGGAGTGGATCCGCGAGAAGCCGCTGTACGAGGAGAAGATCAGCCTCGCGGACCTCGACCTGCTGACCATCACGTCCGACATCGACGAGGCCTGCGAGGCGATCACGCGGCACCGTCGGTCGCGTGAGCGCAAGGAAGGCGCCAGCCGGGAGGCCACGAGAGAGGCGCTGCAGGAGGCCGAGGGCGGGGGCG
>CAYVCE010000206.1:0-18057 GCA_964449915.1 uncultured Steroidobacteraceae bacterium
GTCGAGCTTGGGATCGAGGCGCTTGATGACCTCGATCGTGCCGGTCCTGCGGCTGTTGGTGATGGTGCAGACGATGTCCGAACCGTTGGTCACGTCGACCGTCCAGCTCGGAGCCGACCCCGTGGCCGGCACCTGGGCGTCACCGTTCCAGCAGCTGATGCCGCTGGCGTAGTCGTCCAGGTCGGTGTCCCCGCTGGCGCTCTCGCCGACGGTGTGGTTGCCGGTGCTGACCGTCTGCTCGCCGGTGGTCCCGTCGTGCCCGACGTTGCCGCCGGTTCCAGCGATTGCATCGTCGATGAGCAGGTTGAAGTCACCGGGGTCAGTAGTCGGGTCGAGCGCCTTGACAACCTCCAGCTTGCCCGTCCCGCGGGTGTTGGTGATGATGCAGACGATGTCGTCGGCATCCCCGACGACCACGTTCAGCGGTCCGGCGGTCTCGCTCGAGGCAACTACGGCGCCGTTGCCGTCACCGTCCTTGCACACGATGCCGCTGTCGTAGTCCGCCAGGTCCGTGCCGGTGCCGGCGATCTCGCCGACGCTGTAGGTATCGGCGAGGAGGGCCTGCTCTCCGGTGCTGCCGCCGTTGCCGATGTTCGTGGCGTCGGGATCGGTGACGCCGTCGATCTGCAGAGAGAACTTGCCGGGGTCATCGGTCGGGCTGAGGCTCTTGCGAACCTCGAGCTTGCCGGTTGGGCACGCGATCTCCTGGTAGATCTCAGCGAAGAGATTCGGAAGCCCTGTTCCGTCGGCGACGAACCGGAAGTTCGCCGGCGTCGGGTTGGCGATGAGCTTCATCAGGTCGTGATCGACGCCGAGCTGGCCATCACCGAGGTTGCCCCCGTCTTCGCCGATGGCGATGGAGTACGCGATGTCGGCGGCGGCCAGATAGTTGGTGATGTCGTCGCCGTCTGGCGTGTAGGTGGCGCCCGGGTCGGGATGACCGTCGGACAGGAACACGAGCACCTGCTTGACCGCAACGCCTCCGTGGAGGGCGCGGTCGCCGGCGAGCATGTTGGCCGCGCCGGTGCTCATGCCGAGGCTGAACGGCGTACCGGCGTTCGCAATGATGTTGCCGATGGCGGTGTTGACGGTGGCGGCCGATGCCGCCGCGCTGAGCAACACGGGGTTCGTGGCGTTGTTGCCACCGAATGTCGTGAGGCCGACCCGATGAAGATCACCGACGTCGGCGGCTCCGCCCGTGCTCCCGTCGAGCCCATTGACGAGAAGCTGGGCCGCATCCTGGGCCCAATCGATTCGGTCCTGGTCGCCCTCATCGGCGTTCATACTTCCGGACCGGTCGATGATCAGGACGAGGTCAATGGGTACGACGCCGCAGTTCGTTGGCTCCGGCTCGGTGGCGCCGACGGTTGATGGGGTGACGGCGAGCATGGTCGCCGCCATCAGGATGGATGCGATCACGACGAGCGCCAGGGCGCGGCTCATGATCGACGGGCGCACCACGGCGCCAGCAGTCGTGCTCGGGTACATTGGAGGAAGACTCCTTTGGCAGGTAACGGGCGGGGACAGCTCCGCCACGCTGGTTCGATTGATACACACGAGTACCGAGCACGGCAAGTACCTTTGGACCGAGCAAGCGGGCGGTACGGTGCAGTCAGGTGCCGTTGGGCGGACGAGGGGTCAGTACGTCAGTCCCATTTGCCGGTGCTCGCGAGCAACGAGAGCCCGGCACAGTGGGTGCTACCGTAAGGAGGGCACCCGTCGCTGCGCACCGGAGGCATTGGATCGTGAAGACGAACCTGACGGCCCGCAACTTCGAGCTGAGTGACCGGCTTCGCGGCGAGATCGAGCGCAAGCTGACGCGACTTGATCGCAAGCTCCATCCGGAGTCCGAGGCAAACGTCGAGCTGATCGCGCACGCATCGCACGCGGCCGAGTCGGCGCACGTGGCCGAGGTGACGCTCGTCAGCAACGGCCGCGTCATGCGCTCCACCTCGGCCGGCGCGACGCCGATGGCGGCCTTCGACGGCGTGCTCGACAAGCTCGAGCGGCAGATCGTGCGGACGAAGGAGCGGCCGCGGAGCGTCCGCGAGCGCAGGGGCGACGTCGTCGACTCGGTGCTTCACCGCGAGCGTCTCGGCACCGTCGATCCGCGGGAGCCTGCCGGCGGCCGCCCGACGGTGGTGAAGATCAAGCGGTTCGACATGCTGCCGATGTTCGAGGAGGACGCCATCACCGAGATGGAGGCGCTGGGGCACGCGTTCTTCGTGTTCATGCATGCCGAGACCGAAGCGGTCGCGGTCCTCTATCGGCGCAGGGATGGCTCGTACGGGCTGATCGAGCCGGTCATCGGCACCGCGAGATCGCGCTGACGCACGTGACGCGGCCGGCCCTCAGAAGAGGACGGGCAGGAGAAGCAGCGCAGCGACCGTCACGATCAAGCCCGCGAAGAACCCGACCAGGGCGACGGCCAGAACGTCGGTGCGGCCGTCCGGCCGCTGAAGCTCCATGGCACGCACCGTAGCACGACCGGAGCCCCGGCGACGGCTCACATGGCCCCCCGGCGCGCCGGCGGTCGGCCTCCACCTCGGCGTCCATGACGGCCTCCTGCGCGCCGCGCGGCGCTCGCGGCAGATCGGGGCCAGAGCGCTCCAGGTATTCAGCGACAACCCGACCGCCTGGCGCCGGAGGCCCGAGCCGCCACCCGACGCGCCCGAGTTCGTCGCCTACTGCGCGTCGAACGGCATTGAGCGGGTCGCAATCCACGCGTCCTACCTCATCAACCTAGCCGGCTCGGCCGAGCCCCTCGCGAGCCAGTCGATCGAAGGGCTGTCGCACGAGCTGTCGCGGGCGCCCGACTACGGGGCGACGCTGGTGAACACGCACATCGGCTCGCACCGCGGCGTGGGCGCCGAGGTCGGTCTGCGGCGCATCGCGGAGAGCGTCGTCGCCGTGCTGGCGTCCGCACCGCCGTCCGTGCGGCTGGTGCTCGAGTGCTCGTCGGGCGGCGGTGACCTGCTCGGCTCGCGGATCGAAGAGCTGGCAGCCATCCTCGAGGCGGTGGGCCCGAGCGCCGATCTCCTGGCGTTCTGCCTCGACACCGCGCACCTGTGGGGCGCCGGCTACGACGTCGGGACGCCGCATGGCGCGGCGGCGGTGGTGGACCGCTTCGAGGAGCTGATCGGCCTCGACCGGCTGCCGCTCATGCACCTCAACGACTCGCGGTCATCGCTCGGCTCGCGAGCGGACCGCCACGAGCACGTGGGGGCCGGGCAGATCGGACCGGTCGGGCTCGGCGCGCTCCTGCGGGACAATCGCCTCGCCGGCACGGCGTTCATCATGGAGACGCCGGGCACCGATGAGGGCTGGGACGCGGTCAACCTGCGGCGTGCCCACGCCCTGTGGGGCGGCGCCGAGGAGCTCCCGTTGCTGCCACCGAAGGCGTTCCTCACCAGCCGGCGATCGACGCGGGTCGGCCCGAGCCGGGCCTGAGCGGGGGATCGCCCAGGGTCAGCGGCCGGTCGCGTACCCGTTCGATGGCGGGCCCGACCCGTTGCCGCCGGGGCGGACCCGGCGCGAGCGGATGGTGATGTAGGCCCGCATGAGCTCGCGGACATCGGCCTCGGTGAGCGAGTCGTCGCCGCGCAGCGCGTACTCGACGCGTGTCGTCGGGAGGACGGTGCGAGCGTTTATCGAGGCAAAGTAGGCAGGTCCGTCAGCTTCGTCGGAGATCTCGCGCAGGCCGCGCGCCAGCTTCGTCGCCGTGCCCAGCGATGGCATCCGATCGCCCTTGATCAGCCGGCTGATGGTGGAGTGATCCACACCCGACTGGAGGGCGAGCTGCCGCTGGCTCATCTTCTTCTCCTTCAGCTGGCCACGCAGCCAGGCATTGAAGGATCGCGGCGTCTGAAGCGTCATCTGCGACCTTCGTGCGCTGCACGCCATCGGTCCGTTGACACACCGGTGGTGCGTGCGAGCAACCGCAGCATCCGCTCGTCTGCGGTATGGCTCAATGGGAGAAAGGTACCGAGCGGCCCCGATCGCTAGCCCGTGGAGGCTTCCGGCCGCACGCCATGCGCGCGTCGGACCTTGGCGCTGAATGCGTACAGGATCCCGCCGAAGACGACGACCGTCCCGATCGACAACCCGCGGTCGACGAGCGCGACGGCCGCGGCCGGCTCCTCGGGCACGCCGTACAGGAAGAGCACGCCGATGATGCCGGCCTCCACGAAGCCGAAGCCGGCCGGCGTCAACGGGATGGCCGTCAGGAGCGCCGCCGCGAGCGCGACGAAGATCGACGAGCTGATGCCCAGCCCGGCATCGGGGAGGGCGAGGGCGCGGATGACGAAGTACAGGCGGGCGCCCTCGAGGACCCAGATGGCGACCGTCATGGCCACGATGAGCGGCACGCTGCGGGCCGAGAGCGCGCCCATGCTGCCCTCATGGAATCGTTCCCACAGCTCTCCCACGCGGGCCGGCAGGATGCGCGGCAGGTGCCCGCCGAAGAGCCGCAGCAGGACGACCATGGCGGTCAGCCCGAAGGCGACCGCGAACCCGATGATGAACAGCGTGTCGATCTCGGGCCGTGATCGCCCCCGGAATGACCAGTAACCGGCCGACAGGGCCAGCGCGGCGATGACGATGATGTCCGCGACGCGCTCGATGAACACCGTTCCCACCGTGCGTGAGATCGAGGCGCCGAAGTTCCCGCGCAGGAGGTACGCACGGTACAGGTCGCCGAGCTTGGCCGGCACCAGACAGTTCACGAACCACGACAGGTACAGGATCTCGGTCGCGTCACGGACGCCGACCGACATGCCGCTGCGCGAGAGCACGTACCGCCAGCGCAGCCCGCGCAGCGGGAACGTCACATAGTAGGCCAGGAACGCCAGCAGCAGGAAGGCAGGGTTCGCCTGGCCGATGAGCCGCGCCACCTCTCCCCAGTCGAACCCGGGTCCGAAGACGACCCGGAACAGGAAGAAGAGCAGGAGCAGGCCGAAGATGAGCGACCCGATCGTCCTCACGTTCAGCAGCCGCCGGCGGAGCGAGACCTGCTCCTCGAGGTTGGTCGCGACCTCCTGCTCGTCGGTGGCCGTCACTCGTCGGCCTTGTCCCTGGGGGGCAGCTCGGCGCGTGCGGGGCGCTGGACCGGCTCCCGCCGCACTTGCTCGGGCGGCTCGGGACCGAGGATCGGCCCGGTCGCGGTCCGCTTTCCGCGCCACCCATCGAACATGTTCTTCCACACCGCCCAGCGGGTGGTGAGATGGATCAGGACCGATGAACGGCTGGCATGCCACTCGTTCTCGGCGAGCCCTGCCTTCAGCTGCTCGGCCGTCTCGAACGCCGGAAGCGCGTTGAAGGCCATGGCGACCTCGAAGCTCGAGTGCGAGTCGGAGGCGGCGATGCCCGGGATCCCGTGGCGCTTCGCGAACGCGGCCGCCTCCTCGTTGTGGCGCTGGAACGTGACGCGGCAGTTGAAGACCTCGATGCAGTCGATCTTGCCCGACTCGGCCAGGTTGCGAAGCGGACCCTCCCTGATGTGCGAGCCGCGGAACGGGTCGAACGGGTGCGGGATGCTGACGAGGCCGCCCTGGCGATGGATCTCATCGGCCGTCTCGTTTGCGGACAGGCCGCGCGGAATCGTCGTCGTCAGGAACAGCCCGACGACCTCGCCGTCGGCGGTCGAGACCTCCTCGCCCAGGATGACGGTGAGCTGCCCGGTGAGGCCGAGCTCGGCGACCTTGTCGCGCACGGCCATCGCGCCCTCGACGTTGTTGTGGTTCGTCACCGCCACATGGGTCAGGCCACGCTCGATGGCCCTGGCGATGAACGTCTCCTCGGTCAGGATCGAGTCACGGCTGAAGCGGGTGTGGACGTGGAAATCGGCGAAGGCGCGCGTGGTGGGTGGCTTGCCTGTCGTGGCCCGCTCCTCCGCGAGGCGGGTGCGCAGCTCGGTCGCCGTGGCGGCGATCGTCACGTGGGCCTCATCGGTTCAGGAGTGGCCGACCAGGCTCTTGCGGTACATGCTGAAGTGCTCGAGCGCCATGCCCGTACCCACGGCGACGCTGTTGAGCGCGTTCTCTGCGACGTGGCACGGGATGCCGGTCACCTGGGTGAGCAGCTTGTCCAGGTTGCGCAGCAGCGCGCCACCGCCGGTCATGACCATCCCCTTGTCGATGATGTCGGAGCTCAGCTCGGGCGGGGTCTGCTCCAGCACGTTTCGGACCGCGGTGATGATCGCCTGCAGCGGCTGCTCGATCGCCTCGGTGATCTCGGTGCTGGTGATCGGAATCGTGCGCGGCAGGCCGGCGATCATGTCGCGGCCCTTGACCTCCATGCGCAACGGCTCGTCCAGCGGCAGCGCCGAGCCGATCTGGATCTTCACGTCCTCCGCCGTCCGGTCGCCGATCATGAGGTTGTACTTGCGCCGAATGTAGTTCGCGATGCTCTCGTCGAACTTGTTGCCGCCCACTCGCAGCGAGGTGCTGACCACGATCCCCCCGAGCGCGATGACCGCGATCTCGCTGGTGCCGCCGCCGATGTCGATGATGAGGTTGCCCGACGGGCCGCTGATCGGCACGTTGGAGCCGATCGCCGCCGCCAGCGGCTCCTCGATCAGGTAGGCGTCCTTGGCACCCGCCTTCAGCGCCGCGTCGCGGACGGCGCGTTTCTCGACGCTCGTCACGCCCGACGGGACGCTGATCATGACCTCGGGCTTGAAGAACTGGACGCGCGAGGCGACCTTCTTGAGGACGTAGCGCAGCATCGCCTCGGTGATGAGGTAGTCGGCGATGACTCCGTCGCGCATCGGCCGGATGGCTCGCACGTTGCCCGGGGTCCTGCCGATCATCTCGCGCGCCTCCTCGCCGACGGCCACGAGGCGGTTGTCATCCTCGGAGATGGCCACGACGCTCGGCTCGTTGAGCACGACGCCCTTCCCCTTCACGTAGACGAGAATGTTGGCGGTGCCGAGGTCGATGCCGATCTTCATGCGTGCGCTCTCGGTCCAGCTGCGAGGTTCGTGGGGGTGGGCCGCAGTATACCGACGCGCACCGCCACCCCGTCCCGGTACCAACGGCGACGCGCGACACGCACCGCCGATGGATCGGCGCAATCCAGCCCGGAGGCCCATCCCGGCTCGATCTATACGATCCATCGGCGCGTGATGAGCCTGAGCCGTGCCTGAACGCGAGCCGCGTGCGCGACGCCCACCGACCGATCGGCGTAGTCGAGCCTCGCAGCGCCTCCGGCTCGAGCGCCACGATCCATCGGCGCGATCAAGCAGGCCGCGCACAATGGATCCATGCCTGAAGGCGACTCGATCTTCCGCACCGCCGATGTGCTTCGCGCCGCCCTCGTCGGGCGCCGCGTCACGACCGCGCGCGCCCAGGCTCGCCCGGGGCTGCGGCGGGTCCCCGATCTGACCCGGGTCATCGGCGCCACCGTGGTCAGCGTCGAGGCACGGGGCAAGCACCTGCTCATCGGATTCAGCAACGGGCTGACCCTCCGCAGCCACCTGCGGATGACCGGGTCCTGGCACCGATATCGGCCGGGTGAGCGCTGGCACCGACCGAGCTTCGCCGCCAGCGCCATCCTGGAGACCCCCGAATCGGTGGCGGTCGCGTTCGACACACCGGTCGTCGAGCTGCTGACCGATGCCGACCTGCACCGCTCTCGCCCGCTGAACCAGCTCGGTCCCGACCTCCTCGCTCGCGAATTCGACGCCACCGACGCCCTGCACCGCCTTCGGGGGCGGGGCGGCGAGCAGCTCGCCAACGCGCTTCTCGACCAGCGGGCCGTCGCGGGCATCGGCAACGTCTACAAGAGCGAGCTCTGCTTCCTCGAGCGGCTCGACCCGTGGGCGCCGGTGGCCACCATCGGCGACGGGGAGCTCCTGGCCGCGCTGGGCACGGCCCGCCGGCTGCTCCAGGCCAACCTGCGCGGCGGGGCGCGGGTCACGACCGGCAGTCCGAACCGCGGACAGGGACTGTGGGTCTACGGGCGCGCCGGCCGTCCCTGCCGCCGCTGCGGCACGCGGATCGAGGCCGCGCGCCAGGGAGACCTCGCCCGCCTCACGTACTGGTGCCCGCACTGTCAGCCGGTCAGGCCTCGATCCGGTTGATCTGCGCGCCGAGGGCCACCAGCTTGGCCTCGATCTGCTCGTAGCCGCGATCCACGTGCTCGACGCCCGAGATGACGCTCGTGCCGGTCGCGGTCAGGGCCGCCAGGATGAGGGTGGCGCCGGCACGCAGGTCCGCGATGCCGACCTCCGCGCCGTGGAGCGGCGTCGGGCCGCTGATGCGGGCGCGGCGCTCGTCGAGCAGATCGATGTCGGCGCCCATCTTGACCAGCTCGCGTGTGTGATCGAGGCGGTCCTCGAAGATCGTCTCGTGGATGGTCGAGGTCCCGACGGCCTGGGTCAGCAGCGCGGACAGCGGGGCCTGGAAGTCGGTGGCGAAGCCCGGATACGGATCGGTCCGCACGTCGACGGCGCGAAGCTCGCCATGCGCGGTGCCGCGGATCTCGAGCGAGGACGTGGACGCATCGGCCTCGTACTGGACCCCCATCAGGTCGCAGACCTCCAGGAAGGCGCCGAGGTGCCCCGGGTCGATCCCCTCGAGCGTCACGTCGCCGCGGGTGATCGCGGCCGCGATCGCGAAGGTCTCGGCCTCGAGCCGGTCTCCGATGACCCGATGCTCGGCTCCCCTCAACCGTGCAACGCCCTGAACCTCGATCCGTCGCGCGTCGGTGCGCTCGATCTGCGCGCCCATGGCGCACAGCATGCCGATCAGGTCGTCGACCTCCGGCTCGAGCGCCGCGTTATCGATCACCGACGTCCCGCGTGCCAGCGTGGCGGCCAGCATGGCGTTCTCGGTCCCCATGACCGTGACCGTCGGGAACGTGATGTGGGCGGCTCGCAGGCCGTCGGCCGGGGCCGAGGCGAAGTAGTAGCCGTTGCGATAGGCGATCGTGGCGCCCATCGCCTCCAGCGCCGCGACGTGGTAGTCCACCGGTCGCCGGCCGATCCGATCGCCGCCCGGATTGGGCAGGATCACTCGGCCGAAGCGCGCCAGCATCGGCCCCAACAGGATGAAGCTGGCCCGCATCTTCAACGCCGCCTCGAGCGGCACGAACGGCCAGGTCGCCTCGCGAGCCTGGAGCTCCAGGCGGTCGCCGTTCGAGCGCCGCACGTCGAAGCCGATGTCGCTCATCAGCTCGCGCAGGATCGCCACGTCGCTGATCTTCGGAACGTTGCGCAGGGCGCAGGGCTCGTCGGTCAGCACGGCCGCGGCCATCATCTTGAGGACCGCGTTCTTGGCGCCGGCGATGCGCACGTGCCCCGACAGCGGCGCGCCGCCGGTGATGACGAACTTCTGCATGGACCGGTGCAGTCTACCGATCCCTGCCGGCATTCTTTCGCAACCCGCATCCGCGTCCGGTATTCCCTGGGTGCGTGATGCGGCCACGTAGAAGCCGATTACGCCTGCTGGGAGTGCAACGGCCACGCTGGGCGGGGCTCATCGGCCGGCTCACTCTCGGGCGGAGTGCATCAGGCACGTCGTGGCCGATACACGCGCGGGTGGCATGAGCCGATGGCGATGATCGGGAAGGCCGCGACGATGATGAATCCGACGAGCGGGGGAACAGCCACGGATTCACTCATCTGGGTCGACGCCTCGCGGGCCGGTCGAGCTCCGCCGCCATGCTGGATGAGGCCGCGTCTAGCCCGGGAAGGCTTCCTTCCACTCGTGCGCACCGGTGTGATGGCCGTCGCACAGCCCGAGGCGGCCGCCCATGTGGCGCGAGGGCAGGTACGGCTGCATGCCCGCCTCGAACGGCGTCGGCTGTCGGTTGCAGAGCATCATCCGCCCCTCGCGCGCCCACAGGTAGAGGTGGTCGGCGGAGCAGAAGCGGTATGGCTTCGTGAAGTTGACCGTCTCACCGTGGGCCGGGCTGCTCGGCAGGCCGATCGGCCCCGTCTCGCGCACGATCTCGATCCGCACCGGGAGCTGCGGCATGCGCGTGCCGCACTGATCGCAGGTCAGCATCGGTCAGCCCAGGAAGTGGGCGCCGTCGTCCTCGCGATGGTTCGCGACGAAGCCGGGATCCAGATTCGGGTCCTCGCCCGGCGGCGAGCCCATGTGCGGCTTGAAGTCGACCGGGCAGATGAATGGGTACTCGCGCCCGATCTTGCGCAGCTCCTGCATGCGCCGATGCCCGGCGTCCGGCTGGCCCTCCGGCCCGCGCAGGTGCGCGCGTTCGGCCTCGTCGGGGGTCATCGGTCCTTCGTCGCCCATCTGCCGATGCTACCCCAGGCGCCTAGGATTGGTCGCATGCCGCTCCCGCACTGGCTGACGCGCGTGAACCTGGTGGTGGCGAACCGGATCACCGCGCCGTTCGCGGCCCACCTCCCCTGGTTCGGGGTCCTCGAGCACGTCGGGCGCACGAGCGACACGGTGCGGCGCACGCCGCTGACGATCTTCCGCCGCGGTGAGGGCCGCTACGTGGTCGCGCTGACCTATGGGACGGAAGTCGAGTGGTTGCGCAACGTCGAGGCTGCGCGTGGGTGTCGGGTACGGACGCGCGGCCGGTGGCTGACGCTCACCGAGCCGCATCGCTTCCACGACCCGACCCGCCGCCAGGTCCCGCGGGTGGTGAGGCCGGTCCTGGCGCTCCTGCGGGTCGAGCACTTTCTCGAGCTGCGGGAATCGGGTTCGCCCGGTGGCGAGATCCCGCTGCGAAGTGCGGATCAGGGCTGATCACCCGGGCGGGCCCGAGTGCCCCCCGCTCAGCCGCGTGAGCGACGTCGCGTCGCGATCCGCTCCCGCATGAGTGCCGTCTGCAGCGAGGCACGAACGCGGGCGATGTCGACCGGATCCTTGGTCTGCTCGAGCTCCGACTCGGCGCGCTTGCGTGCCTCGACGGCCTTGGCCTCGTCGATCTCGTCGGAATGCTCGGCCAGGTCGGCCATCACGATCACCTTGTCCGGGCGCACCTCGACGAACCCGCCCGAGATGAGCAGGGACTGCTCCGTGTCGCCCTTCTTGATCCGCAGCTCGCCGACGCCGAGGGCGCTGATGAGCCGCGTGTGATGAGGCAGGATGCCGAGCTGGCCGTCGATTCCGGGCAGGATGACCATGTCCACCTCGTCGGTGAACGCGCGTCGCTCCGGGGAGACGATCTCGAGCTGCAGCGGCATCGGCTATCCCATCTTCTCGGCGTTGGCGATCACGTCCTCGATCTTGCCGGCCATGAAGAACGCCTGCTCCGGGAGCTGGTCGTGCTTGCCGGCGAGGATCTCGCCGAAGCCGCGAACGGTCTCCTTGAGCTCGACGTAGGCGCCGGGGCGCCCCGTGAACTGCTCGGCCACGAAGAACGGCTGGCTCATGAAGCGCTGGAGGCGGCGGGCGCGCGATACGGACACTTTGTCCTCCTCCGACAGCTCGTCCATGCCGAGGATGGCGATGATGTCCTGGAGGTCCTTGTAGCGCTGCAGCGTTCGCTGCACCTCGCGGCTGACCTCGAAGTGCTCGTCACCCACGATGCGCCGATCGAGCACGGTCGAGGTCGAGGTCAGCGGGTCGACGGCCGGGTAGATGCCGAGCTCCACGATCGAGCGCTCGAGGCGAATGGTCGAGTCGAGATGCGCGAAGGTGGTCGCCGGCGCCGGATCGGTGTAGTCGTCGGCCGGGACGAAGATGGCCTGGAGCGAGGTAATCGAGCCCTTCTTGGTCGAGGTGATGCGCTCCTGGAGGTCGCCCATCTCGGTTGCCAGCGTCGGCTGGTAGCCCACCGCCGACGGCATGCGGCCCAGCAGTGCCGAGACCTCGGAGCCCGCCTGCGTGAATCGGAAGATGTTGTCGATGAAGAGGAGGATGTCGCGCCCCTCCTCGTCCCGGAAGTACTCGGCCATGGCGAGGGCGGTGAGGCCGACGCGCTGGCGTGCGCCCGGCGGCTCGTTCATCTGTCCGAAGACCATGACGGTCTTGTCGATGACGCCCGACTCGGTCATCTCGCCGAGGAGGTCGTTCCCCTCGCGCGATCGCTCGCCGACGCCGGCGAAGACGGAGTAGCCGCCGTGCTCCGCGGCGATGTTGCGGATCAGCTCCTGGATGATGACCGTCTTGCCGGTGCCGGCGCCGCCGAAGACCCCGACCTTGCCGCCGCGGCGGAAGGGGGCGATCAGGTCGATGACCTTGATGCCGGTCTCGAAGACCTGCGCCTCGGTCTCCATCTGGTCGAACGCCGGAGGGTCGCGGTGGATCGGCAGGCTCTTCGCCGCCTTCACCGGCCCCTTGCCGTCGATCGGATGGCCGAGGACGTCGAACACTCGTCCCAATGTGACCTCGCCGACCGGGACAGTGATCGGTGCGCCGGTGTCGACCACGTCGAGCCCGCGCGCCAGCCCATCGGTCGTCGACATGGCCACGGCCCGCACCCAGTTGTTGCCCAGGTGCTGCTGGACCTCGACGACGAGCGTGTCGCCGTCGGGCCGCTCGATCTCGAGCGCGTTGTAGATTCCGGGCAGGTCGCCCGGCGGAAACTCGACGTCGATCACGGGACCCGTGATCTGGATCACCTTACCGGTGGCCATCGGTCTGTTCTTCTCCTTGCCTAGCCGAGCGCTTCCGCTCCGGAGGCGATCTCGATCATTTCGCGGGTGATGGTTGCCTGGCGCGTCTTGTTGTAGACGAGCGTCAGGTCGTCGATGAGCTCGTTTGCGTTCTCGGTCGAGTTGCGCATGGCGATCATGCGCGCCGATTGCTCGGAGGCGTTGTTCTCGAGCACGGCCCGATAGATGCCGATCGCCACGTAGTGCGGCAGCAGCCGCCGCAGCACGGCCTCGGGCGAGGGCTCGAACAGGTACTCGTCGTTCGTGATCTCGACGTCCGCGTCCATTTCCGGCCGCACCACGGGCAGGAGCGTGTCGATCTCAGGCTTCTGCGACAGGGTCGAGACGAACGTGCTGTAGGCGATGTCGATCTCGTCGTACTTCTCCGCGAGGAAATCCTCGGTTACCAGGCGCGCGATCGGGGTCACGTCGGCGAACGAGGGGCGATCGCCGAGCTGCGAGAAGTGCGCTGCGATCGGCACGCCGGCCCGCCGCAGGGCGTCGCGTCCCTTGCGGCCGACGGTGATCGCCTCGATCTCGACCGGACCATCCCCGTTCCGGGCCGACGCCCGCTCCGCGACCCATCTCAGGACGGTGCGTGTCGAGTTCGCGTTCAGCGAGCCAGCCAGGCCCCGATCGGTGGTGATGACGATGATCCCCACGCGTCGGATCGGCCGGCGCGCCAGGAGCGGGTCGACTTCCTCGTCCAGGCCGAGGGCGCCGACGACCCGGCCGAGAGCCCCTTCGAGCTCGTCGGCGTACGGACGCGCGGCCAGGATGGCGTCCTGGGCGCGCTTCATGCGCGACGCGGCCACCATCTCCATCGCCCTCGTGATCTGGGCGATGTTGCGGACCGATCCGATCCGCCCGCGAATGTCCTTCAGGCTCGGCATCGGCTAGGAACTCTTCTCCGTCTTCCTGGCCTTCGCCCGCTTCCGGGCCGGTGCCTTGGCCTTCGCCGGCGCCTTGGCCTTCGCCGGCGCCTCGGCCCTGGCTGGCGCCTCGGACTCGGCCGGCGTGGTGGCGGCCGAAGCGTCGGACTCCTCGGCCGTCCCCGTGGCGGGCTCGTCGGCCGGGGCATCGGCTGACCGGGCGCCGTCGTCGTCGGCCGCTTCGGCGTCGGCCGGCTCAGGGGTTGCGGCGGCCGCGTCATCGGCCTTGCCGTACCCGCCCTGGCGCTTGTACTCGCCGATCGCCTTCTCAAGCGTCGCGACGATCTCGTCGGACAGGACCTTCTCCTTCGCGATGCTCGGGAGGAGGGCCTCGTACCCCGACTCGAGGTGGCGGTAGAGGCCGCGCTCGAACTCGGCGAGCTTGGACGTTTCGACGTCATCGAGGAGCCCGTTCGTGGCCGCCCAGATGATCACGACCTGCTTCTCGACCGGCAGCGGCTCGTATTGCGGCTGCTTCAGGATCTCGGTCGTCTTCTCGCCGCGCGTCAGCTGGTCGCGCGTCGCCTTGTCGAGGTCGGAGCTGAACTGCGCGAATGCGGCGAGCTCGCGGTACTGCGCGAGGTCGATCCGCAGCTTGCCGGCAACCTGGCGCATCGCCTTGATCTGGGCCGCGCCGCCCACGCGGGAGACGCTGATGCCGGCGTTGACGGCCGGTCGCTGGCCCTGGTTGAAGAGGTCCGACTGGAGGAAGATCTGGCCGTCGGTGATGCTGATCACGTTGGTCGGGATGTAGGCCGACACGTCGCCTGCCTGCGTCTCGATGATCGGCAACGCGGTCAGCGAACCGCCACCGTTGTCCTCGTTCAGGCGGGCCGCGCGCTCCAGCAGTCGGGAGTGGGCGTAGAAGATGTCGCCCGGGAAGGCCTCGCGACCCGGCGGGCGGCGCATGAGCAGCGACACCTGGCGATAGGCCCACGAGTGCTTCGACAGGTCGTCGTAGACGCACAGCGCGTCGCGCCCGGCGTCCATGAACTCCTCGCCCATGGCGACCCCGGCGTAGGGCGCCAGGAACTGGAGCGGAGCGGGGTCACTGGCGCCGGCGAGCACGACGATGGTGTGCTCCATGGCACCCGACTCCTCGAGCTGGGCGACCACCTGCGCGACGGTCGACTGCTTCTGGCCGATGGCGACGTAGATGCACAGGAGATCCTGGCCCTTCTGGTTGATGATCGTGTCGACCGCGATGGCCGTCTTGCCGGTCTGGCGGTCGCCGATGATCAGCTCGCGCTGGCCGCGGCCGATCGGGATCATCGAGTCGATGGCCTTGATGCCGGTCTGCACCGGCGTATCGACCGGCTGGCGCACGATGACGCCGGGTGCGATGCGCTCGATTGGGCGCGTCCTGGTCGTCTCGATCCTCCCCTTGCCGTCGAGCGGCTCGCCGAGCGGGTTCACGACCCGGCCGATGAGCGCGTCGCCGACCGGGACCTCGACGATGCGTCCAGTGGTCTTGACCTGGTCGCCCTCTTTCAGGGACGTGAAGTCGCCCAGGATCAGAGCGCCGACCGTCTCTTCCTCGAGGTTGAAGGCCATGCCCATGATCCCGTTCGGGAACTCGAGCAGCTCCTGCGCCAGGGCGCCGGAGAGGCCGTAGATCTGGGCGATGCCGTCGCCCACCTCGACGATGGTGCCGACGCCACTGACGTCCGCGCCCTCGTCGAATCCCTTGATCTCGCTGCGGATGATCGACGTGATCTCGTCGGATCGAATCGCCATTGCGTTCCTTCCTACCTAGACGGCGGTCAGCCGGGCACGCAGCCGCTCGAGGCGGCTGCGCACGCTTGCGTCGTAGAGCCGATCACCGATGCGGACGCTCAGTCCGCCGATAAGCGATTCGTCGACCACTTCGTTCATCTCGATCCGATCGCCGGTCAGCGTTCGGAGCCGCTCCGCGATCGCGGTCCGCTGCGCCTCGTCGAGCGGGAGCGCGGTGCGCACCTCCGCCAGCGAGATGCCGCGCTCGCGCCGGACGAGCTCGCCGAAGCGCTCGACCATGGCGTCGATCGCCCCCGGCCGGCCGCGCCGGATCATGAGCAGCGCGAGGGCCAGCGATTCGCTCGAGACGCCGGTCACCACCCGCCGCAGGACCCTCTCCTTCTCGGGGAACGGCACAGCCGGATGCTCGACCAGCGCGCGCAACCGCGCATCGGAGAGCGCGTCGCGCAGCGCGGCGAGGTCGCGTTCCCAGGTCTCGAGCGTGCCGTCGGCACGACCGATCTCGAATGCGGCATCGGCGTAGCGGCGGGCGGCGGTCTCGCGTCGTGCCATCGAATCAGCTGCGCGACTGCCCGGCCGGCTCGACCTCGGCGAGGAAGTCCTCGACGAGGCGTCGCTGGGTCGGGCCGTCCATCTCGCTGCGCACGAGCTTGCCGGCCGCGGCGAGCGCGAGGTCGGCGACCTGGCCGCGGATCTCGGCCATCGCCCTGTCCTTCTCCGCCACGATCTCCGCGCGGGCATGGGTCGAGACCTTCTCGGCCTCGGCGCGCGCCTCGGCCAGGATCTCGTTGCGCGTGTCCTCGGCGATCTTGTTGGCGCGCGCGATCATCACGTTCGCCTCCTTGCGCGCCTCGGCCACGGCCGCCTCGCGCTCGGCGCGGGCAAGCTCTCGGTCGCGCGCGGCCGTCGCGGCGTCCTCCAGCCCCTTGCTGATCTTCGCCGAGCGCTCGTCCAGGCGGGCGAGCACCGGCTTGAACATGAATCGATTCAACAGGTAGAGCAGGACCAGGAAGTTGACGATCTGGAAGGTCAGCTTCGGAAGATCGACGCTGAAGGCCTCGAAGAACTCGCCCATGCGCTCCTCCTCGTGTCGGCAGGCGTCCTAGACGAACATGAGGAGCAGGCCGATGACGAGGGCATAGATGCCGATCGCCTCGGTGAGCGCCAGGCCCAGGATGTACGGGACGAAGATCGCGCCCGCGGCCTCGGGGTTGCGGCCGAGCGCCTCCATCGCCTTGCTGACGCCGAGGCCGAGGCCGATGCCGGGGCCGATGGCGCCGAGTCCGATCGCCAGACCGGCAGCGAGATTGGAATCCACGTGTCTCATTCCTCCTTCATGACGCCTGGCGGCTTCTCCGCAGGCGGTGGGTCGTGCCTAGGTGGCTGCGGCCTCGGCCGCGGGTGCGTGCCTGTCGGCGGGTGACGCATCGGCGTCGCTGTGGTCGCCGTGTCCGGCGGGTGCGTGCTCGGCAATGGCGGTACTGATGTAGGTCATCGCCAGCAGCGCGAAAACGAGCGCCTGGACGAGCCCGAACAGCAGCTCGAGCCCGATGAACAGGGCAGGGACGAAGAAGGCCAGCGGCAGCACGAAGACCGCCGCCGTGGTGAGGGCCAGCATCGTGGCGATCAGCACCTCGCCGGCGAAGATGTTACCGAAGAGTCGCATCGACAGGCTGATGAGGCGGCTGAACTCGCTGATGAGGTTGATCGGGAGCATGAGCGGCGCCATGTAGAGCGGCTGGCCCATGAGCTCCTTCAGGTAGCCCCAGCCGCCGTGGGCGCGGACGCCCCAGTAGACGAACATCACGAACGCCACGATGGCCAGGCCGAGCGTGAAGTTCAGGTCCGCGCTGGCGGGGCGCACGAGGGGGATGACCGCCTCGTGGCCGGCCTCGTCAACGCGGGTGATCCCGATCGTCCCGACGCCCGGCAGCAGGCCGATCCAGTTGGCGACCAGGATCATCAGGAAGAAGCCGAGGATGAGCGCCACGTAGCTGCGCCAGCGGCTGGTCGAGGCGGCGATGATGCCGGCCATCAGCTCGATCGGGAGCTCGAGCGCGCTCTGCAGGCGACTGGGAATGAGCATCGAGCGGCGCGAGATGTACCAGGCCGCCGCGAGCAGCACGGTCGTGGCCAGGACGGCGCCGACCATCGAGTTCGTCACCGACAGCGGACCGACGGCGAAGAGCTCCTCCGCCTCGATCGCCACGTGAATCAGGCTCTCGCCCTCTTCTTCGGGCATCTATCTCCTCATCGCATCGCGCGCCACGTTCCAGATCGTGACCATCGCAGCCCCGATGCCAAGCACCATCCCGATCAGCGTGAAGATCGGGCTCGTTCGCAGCCAGTTGTCGAGCAGCAGTCCGCCCCCAAGGCCGATCGCCACCGAGACGCCGAGCCGAATCCCGAGGTCGAGCCCGAGGCCCCAGTTCGGGCCCGGCTCCGGCGATCGAGGCGTGCCTTCGGGTCCTCGCTCTGCCGAGCCAGGGTCATGCGCCATGTCGCGGTCCCCCGTCGGTGTAGCCCTTTCGCACGCCTGCGCGGATGAGGAGCCAGACTCCGATGGACGAGATCAGCGTCCCGACGCCGAGGCCGATCAGCACAAGAAGCGGCGAGGTCCCCAGCATCCCGTCCAGGACGAGGCCGGCGACCGCGCCTCCCACCATCGGGATCACCATGATCGCGGTCACCTGGGCCAGGATCTTGATGAGCCCCAGCGGCGTCAGTTGTGCCATTCGAGTTCGACTCACAGCGGTCGGACGCCGGGAGTATACCGGAGCCTTTCCTGGGGCGCGAACGGGCGCCCGGTCGCCGCCC
>CAYVCE010000207.1:0-5824 GCA_964449915.1 uncultured Steroidobacteraceae bacterium
GCCTCGATCAATGGCCTGGTGGTCGACCATCGTCGGCGCAGTGCAGGGATCGGCCGTGCGCTCGTCGCCGCGGGTGAGGAATGGGCGCGGCAGCAGGGCGCGACCGAGATCACGGTCCGCTCGCGGAGCTCGCGCGAGCGCGCGCATCGGTTCTACGAGCAGCTCGGATTCGACGAGGTCAAGCGCAGTCACGTCTTCGCCAAGCCGCTCGTCTGAAGGCCGACCGCATCGGTCCTATACTCTCGTGCGACCTATCGGAGGCCATGTTCCTTGACGCTGCTCGAGACGATCCGCGAGCCGGCGCAGCTTCACGACCTGACCTCGGCGCAGCTGGACGCGCTGGCGGGTGAGCTCCGCGAGAAGATGATCCGCACCGTGCACCGCACCGGCGGGCACCTGGCGAGCTCGCTCGGCGCGGTCGAGATCACGCTGGCGCTGCATCGCGTCATGGACTCCCCGCGCGACCGGATCGTGTGGGACACCGGCCACCAGGCCTACGCCCACAAGCTGCTCACCAACCGCTGGGACCGGTTCGACACCCTGCGCCAGGTGGACGGCATCGGCGGCTTTCCGCGCCGATCCGAGAGCGAGCACGACGTCTTCGACGGTGGCCACGCGGGGACCGGCGTCAGCATCGGGGTCGGGCTGGCAGCGGCGCGCGACGTCCGTCCCAGGACCGATCCGGCGCGGCGCCAGCGGATCGCGGTGTGCGTCGGCGACGCTGCCATCGGCGCCGGGCTCACCATGGAGGCGCTCAACCACCTGGGGCACACCAAGCATCCGCTGCTCATCGTGCTCAACGACAACGAGATGAGCATCAGCCCATCGGTCGGGGGCCTGTCGACCCGGCTCAACAAGATGCGGCTGTCGCGCGCCTACCAGGAGACGAAGTCGGCCACGCAGCGCGCGCTTCCGCGCGTGCCCATCATCGGGCGTCCGATCTTCGACCTGCTGGCCTGGGCCAAGGAGGGCTTCAAGCGCTCGTGGGCCAAGGTCGGCTTCTTCGAGGATATCGGGATCACCTACATCGGCGTGCTGGACGGGCACGACCTGCCGGAGCTCGAGCAGGCATTCGAGGCCGCCTTCCGCCTCAATGCCCCGGTCCTGGTCCACGTCAAGACGGTCAAGGGCCGCGGCTACGCGCCCGCCGAGCTGGACTCGATGAGCTTCCACGGCGCCAGCCTGCCGCCGATCGACCTGTGCCTGATCGACCCCACCGAGGAGCCGCTGCCCGCCGAGACGGCCCCCAAGCGCAGGCCGAAGACGTACACCCAGACCTTCGTCGAGGAGGTCGTGCGGCTGGCGCAGGACGACCCCCGCATCCACGCCATCACTGCCGGCATGCCGACCGGGACCGGCCTGGCGCGCTTCTCCGACCACTTCCCGACCCGCTTCCACGACGTCGGGATCGCGGAGCAGCACGCGGTGACGATGGCCACCGGGCTCGCCCTGGGCGGCATGCGGCCGGTCGTGGCGCTCTACTCGACGTTCGGCCAGCGGGCGTACGACAGCCTCGTCCACGACGTGTGCCAGAACAACGTGCCGGTCCTGCTCGGTTTCGACCGATCCGGCCTCGTCGGCGAGGACGGCACCAGCCACCAGGGCATGTTCATGCTGCCGGCCATGCGCTCGCTGCCGAACCTCGCCATCGGCTCACCGAAGGACGAGCAGGAGCTGCGCGACCTCGTCGTCACCGCGCACGATCACCCCGGACCGATGGCCCTCCTCTACCCACGCGACGCCGGCGAGGACCTTGCGGACCGCCGCGGCTCGCTGCTGGAGGTCGGCCGCGGCGAGATCCTGCGCCTCGGCAACGATCTCCTGCTGGTCGGATTCGGGCCGGTCGTCCAGCGCCTGCTGGCGGTCGCCGCCGAGCTCGAGGCCGACGGCCTCGCCGCCACCGTCATCAACGCGCGCTGGGCGAAACCGATGGACGAGCCGCTCATCACGGAGCACGCGGCCGGCAAGCGGCTGGTGGTGACCGCCGAGGAGTCGGCCGCCATGGGTGGCTTCGGCGACGGCGCGCTCGACGCGCTCAACCGTGCCGGGGTCCGCGTGCCGCTCCTCAAGGTCGCGCTGGCCGAGGGCTTCGTGCACCACGGCGCCGTCGACGACCTGCGCCGCCAGCAGCGGATCGACGCCGCCGGCATCCTGGCCCAGGTCCGCGAGGCGCTCGGCGTGTCCGCCAGCGCTCCGAAACGCCGTTCGAGGGTGTCCGCGGCCTGACTGGCATCACGCCGGGGCCGATGGGCCGGGGCCGATGGGCCGGGGCCGATGGCCGGGGCCGCAGGCCCTGATGGAGTTCTTCGCCGGATCCTATCGTTCTTGCACCGGGAGACGGCTATGACTGCTTCGGGCCAATGGATCCTATCGTTCTTGCACCGCGTGACCGATTGCGACAGTTCCTGGCAATGGTCGAGCGTGGGCCGTCGCCGCCCTCCCCAGGCGACTCGAGATAAGGGTCAAGGGATGCACATCCGATAGGAAACCGTCGCGTGGAGCGCCGGTGCGCGCGGAGGAGCTGGAGAACCTGGGAGGCGGTCAGTCGGGACGGTCCCCGACGTACCATCGGTGCATGGCGCGCGTCCGACTCGACCAGCTGCTGACCGATCGCGGGCTTGCCCGCTCGCCGGCCGAAGCGCAGGCGCTCATCCACGCCGGCGCCGTGGAGCTGGCAGGCAGCCGCCAGCTGAAGCCCGGCCACCTCGTGGCCGCCGACGCGGCCGTGACGCTGATCGAGAAGCCGCGTTGGGCGAGCCGCGCCGGCGCGAAGCTGGAGCATGCGCTCGAAGCATTCGGGATCGATCCGACGGGCATGGCCTGCCTCGACGCCGGCGCCTCGACCGGCGGATTCACCGACGTGCTGCTGGCGGGTGGCGCACGGGTCGTCTACGCGGTGGACGTGGGACGCGCGCAGCTGCTCGACCGTCTCCAGCGCGACCCGCGCGTGGTCAGCATGGAACGCACGAACCTGCGCGAGCTGACGGAGCTGCCCGAGAAGGTCGACCTCGCCACGCTCGACCTGTCGTTCATCAGCCTGCGGCTGGTCCTGCCGTCGGTTCGGGTCCTGCTCGCCGATGTTGGTCGCCTCGTCGCGCTCGTGAAGCCTCAGTTCGAGGCACCGCGCGACGACGTCCCGCGCGGCGGCATCGTTCGCGACCCCGAGGTGTGGGGGCGGGTGCTGGCGGAGGTCGGCATCGCGGCCCGCGAGGCCGGGCTCTGGCCACATCGGGCCATCCGGTCGCCGATCACGGGCAGTGACGGCAACGTCGAGTTCCTCCTCGACCTCCGGACCGCCGCCGCCGACGCGACGCAGTACGAGGCCAGCTGCGCCGTAGCGGTCCACGGGGCGTAGCACACGCGTACTACGATGCAGCCGATGAGACGCAGGGCCGGTCGCACCGCGAACACCGTCGCCGAGCAGCTGGGGATCGGCTTCGAGGGGATCGAGGTCATCGAGCCGCCGATCCACGAGCCGGCGCCCGACACGATGCGGCAGATCGTCAGCCTGCGCATGCCCGACGCGCTGCTCGAGCGGGTCGCGGATGCGGCCGGCCGCCGCGGGGTCTCGCCGTCGAGCCTGATGCGGGCGCTCATCGCCGCCGGCCTGGATCGGTCGTACGCGGCGGTCTCGGATGCACCGGGGCCGCGCGACATGGCCACCGAGCTGGCGGCGCTCAGCCGACGCATCGAGGCTCTGGCTCGCCTGGTCGAGGGTCGCGAGACACCGGGCGAGGCCTGAATGGACCTGCGACGCATCGGCTTCGCGTTCAATCCCTACAACGACGAGGCTCCCGCCGTGCTCGAGCGCGGGCATGCCTGGTGCCGCGCGCACGGCGTCGAGGCCTGGGACGCCCGGGCGGAGGACCGGGGCGCCATCGCATCGGCCTGCGCCGGCGGCACCGACCTGGTGTGCGTCCTCGGCGGGGACGGCACCTTCCTGCGCAGCGCGAGCGCCATCGGTGAGACCGGCGTGCCGGCGCTCGGCATCAACCTGGGGCGCATCGGCTTCCTGGCCAAGGTCGAGACCGATGGGCTGGAGCGCGCGCTCGACCAGGTGCTGGCCGGCGACTACGCGATCGAGGAGCGGTTCCGGATCGAGGCCGCCATTCTCGGCGCCGACGGGGGCGTCATCGAGCGGCACGCCTGCCTGAACGAGGTCGTCGTGGCCCGCGGGCGACGCGTGCGCATGATCCGGGTCGAGGTCGAGGTCTCGGGCAGCCATCTCGCCACCTACCTCGCCGACGCGCTCGTCATCGCCACCCCGACCGGCTCGACTGCCTACAGCTTCAGCGCCGGTGGCTCGATCCTGGACCCGCGCCTGAGGAACATGATCATCACGCCGGTGGCGAGCTATCTGTCGCCACTGCACAGCGTGGTCGCGGGAGAGGACCACGTCGTGCGCCTCACCCTGCGCGAGGCCGTCGACCCGGCCATGGTGAGCATCGACGGGCAGTGGGACGTCGAGCTCGGCCCGGGCTCCACGGTCGAGGTCCGCGCCCTGCCCGATCCGCTTCGCCTGCTCGAGCCGGCGGGCGCGACCCCGTTCTACGACCTGCTGCGCACCAAGGCCAGCCTGCTGCCGTACTGATGTCGCCGTCCTGATGTCGTTGCGTGAGCTGACGGTCGAGAACCTGGCCGTGGTCGAGTCGGTGCGCCTGCCGCTCGGCAGCGGGTTCACCGTCGTGACCGGCGAAACCGGCGCGGGCAAGTCACTCGTGGTCGACGCCGTGGCGTTGGCCCTCGGGGCACGAGCGGCGACCGACCAGGTGCGCGCCGGCACCGATGCAGCTCGCGTCGAGGCCATCTTCGATGCGCCCGACCTGCCGGTCGACGACCCGATGCGCGAGGTCGTCGACGCCGGCGAGGGCAGCGTGATCGTCCGCCGCGAGGTCGGTGCCGATGGGCGATCGATCGCGCGCGTGAATGACAGGACGGTCACCGTGGGTGGGCTGGCTGCGCTCGGCGCTCGCCTCGGCGAGATCCACGGCCAGCACGACCAGCAACGGCTCCTCGAGCCCGCCCGCCAGCTCGCCCTGCTCGACGGGTTCGGCGGTCACGCCGACGCAGTCGTCGACGTGGCCGAGCGCCACCGGGAGTGGCGCGCCACGGTCGCCGCCGCGGCCGAGCTGCTGACCGATGCGCACGAGCTCGCGCGGCGGGTCGAGCTCCTGCGGCACCAGGTGGACGAGATCACCGGCGCCGGTGTTCGCCCCGGGGAGGATCTCGAGCTCGAGAGCCAGCTGCGCGCCGCGTCGCACGCCGAGTCGGTCGCTCGCTCGGCGGGCGAGGCCGTGGCGGCGCTGCGCGACGACGGCGGCGCGGGTGACGCATTGAGCACCGCCGAGCGCGGACTGGCCGCTGCCGCGCAGCACGACGAGCGCTTCACCGCCCTCGCGGACCGCGCGGCCGCCCTGGCGGCCGAGGCCGCGGAGCTGGCGCGGGACGCGGGCGCGGTGGCGGACGCAGTCGATCTCGATCCGGCCAGCCGCGCGGCCGCCGAGGAGCGGCTGGCCCTGCTCTACGACCTGCGGCGCAAGTACGGCGACTCCCTGGAGGCCGTGGTCGGGTTCGGGGAGATCGCCGCGGCCGAGCTGGATGCGCTCGAGAACCAGGAGGGGGAGCGCGAGCGGCTGCGGGCGGACGAGATCACGCGCCACGCGGCGCTCGAGGCGGGTGCCGCCGCCCTGTCGGAGGTGCGCCGCGACACGGCCGCGCGACTCGGCACGGCGGTGAACGCGGAGCTGCCGCCGCTGGGGCTGCCGATCGGCGCGTTCGGGATCGAGATCGAGGCGGTCGACATCGGGCCGTCCGGCGGCGATCG